>NZ_AKJQ01000009.1:0-208130 GCF_000282255.1 Pseudomonas sp. GM25
CAGCTGAGCTACGAGTGCATTTGTTGCGCCGCATTATAGCCCGTCTAATCTCTATTCCAACCACTTTTTCTATAAATTTCAACAACTTACAGAAAAAGCCAGATTACAACGTACTAAGCAAATAATGGCGGAGAACGGGGGATTCGAACCCCCGACACCCTTTTGAGGTGTACTCCCTTAGCAGGGGAGCGCCTTCGGCCACTCGGCCAGCTCTCCGCAACACGGGGCGTATATTAACCACCTTCTTCCCCGTTTGCAAACATAAAAATCGATAAAAATTAATGGCTTGGTTCTTCGTCCTTCTCTTTCTTTATACGCAGATAGATTTCTTCACGGTGCACGGCCACCTCTTTCGGGGCGTTGACGCCGATACGCACTTGATTTCCTTTAACGCCGAGCACGGTCACGGTGATTTCGCCATCACCGATAATCAGGCTTTCTGCGCACCGACGAGTCAGAATCAGCATACCTTTCTCCTCACGCGAATCATTTCAGGGACAACAGTCTGCAAAAAAAAGGCACCCGACCTACAACCGGAGCGATCGTAGCCCTACATGCCTGAGTATTGACCAGCGCGAGCAAAAGAACAGTTCAGGGCTCACGCCATTCAAAAAATAAAGGGCGCGGTCAGACCGCGCCCTTCATTGACCAGGATTACTCGCCCTGACGGGCCGGAGCGTCCAGTTCGAAAGCCGTGTGCAGGGCGCGCACGGCCAGTTCCAGGTACTTCTCTTCGATCACCACGGAAACCTTGATTTCCGAGGTCGAGATCATCTGGATGTTGATGCTTTCTTTTGCCAGGGATTCGAACATGCGGCTGGCCACGCCTGCGTGGGAACGCATGCCGACGCCGACGATCGAGACCTTGGCAATCTTGGTGTCGCCAACCACTTCACGGGCACCGATCTCGCGAGCGGTGTTTTCCAGCACGGTTTGCGCGGACTGGTAGTCGTTGCGGTGCACGGTGAAGGTGAAGTCGGTGGTGTTATCGTGCGCGACGTTCTGCACGATCATGTCGACTTCGATGTTCGCGGCACTGATCGGGCCGAGAATCTTGAACGCCACGCCCGGGGTGTCTGGCACGCCACGGATGGTCAGCTTGGCTTCATCGCGGTTGAAAGCGATGCCGGAAATGATCGGCTGTTCCATGGTTTCCTCTTCATCAATAGTAATGAGGGTGCCCGGACCCTCCTTGAAGCTGTGCAGTACGCGCAGCGGAACGTTGTACTTGCCGGCGAACTCCACGGCGCGGATCTGCAGCACCTTGGAACCGAGGCTGGCCATTTCCAGCATCTCTTCGAAGGTGATCTTGTCCAGACGCTGAGCAACCGATACCACACGCGGGTCAGTGGTGTAGACACCATCGACGTCGGTGTAGATCTGGCATTCGTCAGCCTTCAGCGCAGCGGCCAGCGCCACACCGGTGGTGTCGGAACCGCCACGACCCAGGGTCGTGATGTTGCCGTGCTCGTCGACGCCCTGGAAACCGGCGACCACCACCACGCGACCTGCTTTCAGGTCACCGCGAATCTTCTGGTCATCAATTTGCAAGATACGCGCTTTATTGTGCGCGCTGTCCGTCAGGATCCGCACCTGGTTGCCGGTGTACGACACCGCCGGCACACCGCGCTTGATCAGCGCCATGGCCAACAGGGCGATCGTCACCTGCTCACCAGTGGAAACGATCACGTCCAGTTCACGAGGAACCGGTTGATCTTCGCCACTGATTTGCTTGGCCAGATCGATCAGACGGTTGGTTTCGCCGCTCATTGCAGACAGCACAACCACCAGGTCATCGCCGGCATCGCGGAATTTCTTAACCTTGTCGGCGACCTGCTCGATTCTCTCGACAGTGCCGACCGAGGTGCCTCCAAATTTCTGTACGATCAAAGCCATTTCAAAGCCGCCTCTGCCCATGAAGGGCGCCCAATAATCACTCGAACAGCCGCCGGGCCCGCCACTAGACTGCGGGCCCGACGGGCCGTCTTATAAACCCTGCTCGACGAATGGAACGGTCAGCGCCAGTGCGCCATCCAGTGCGCCGGCGTCGACACCGCCGCCCTGCGCCATGTCCGGACGACCACCGCCCTTCCCGCCCACTGCCGCAGCAGCCTGTTTCATCAAATCACCGGCTTTGAGTTGGCCAGTCAGGTCCTTGGTTACGCCTGCAACCAATACGACCTTTTCCTCATGGACACTGCCGAGCAGGATCACTGCGCGGCCGAGTTTGTTTTTCAGCTGATCGACCAGCGCCAGCAGCGCCTTGCCGTCCTGACCATCCAGACGCACGGCCAGCACTTTCACGCCCTTGACGTCCACGGCCGAGACCGACAGATCGTCGCCGGCAGCGGCGGCAGCCTTGGCCTGCAACTGCTCGAGCTGTTTTTCAAGCGCACGGTTGCGCTCCAGCACAGCCGACAGCTTGTCGATCAGGTTGTCGCGGCTGCCCTTGACCAGGCTGGCCGCTTCCTTGAGTTGTTCTTCAGCAGCGTTCAAGTAAGCCAGCGCCGCAGCGCCGGTGACCGCTTCGATACGACGCACGCCCGATGCCACACCGCCTTCGCTGATGATTTTCAGCAGGCCGATGTCGCCGGTACGGTTGGCGTGGATACCGCCGCACAACTCGACGGAGAAATCACCGCCCATGCTCAGCACGCGCACGTTGTCGCCGTACTTCTCGCCGAACAGCGCCATCGCGCCTTTCTGCTTGGCGGTTTCGATGTCGGTTTCTTCGGTTTCAACAGCGGAGTTCTTGCGAATCTCGGCGTTGACGATGTCTTCCAGCGCCTTGATCTGCTCCGGCTTGATCGCTTCAAAGTGGCTGAAGTCGAAACGCAGGCGCTGACTGTCGACCAACGAACCTTTCTGCTGAACGTGCTCGCCCAATACCTGACGCAGCGCAGCGTGCAGCAAGTGGGTGGCCGAGTGATTCAACGAAGTCGCATGACGCACTTCAGCATCGACATGCGTTTCAACCGGTGCAGCGATAGTCAGGCTGCCGGACGCCAGCACGCCGTGGTGCAGGAACGCGCCGCCGGTCTTGGTGGTGTCGCGCACATCAAAACGGCTGTTGCCGGCCTGCAGGTAACCGCAATCGCCCACCTGGCCGCCGGATTCAGCGTAGAACGGCGTCTGATTCAGAACGATCACCGCCTCTTCGCCTTCATTCAAGACGTCGACCGACTGGCCATCTTTATAGATAGCGACAATTTTCGCCGAACCGCTGGTGTCGGTGTAACCGGTGAACTCGGTGGCCACATCAACCTTGACCAGCGTGTTGTAGTCCAGACCGAACGAACTGGCCGAACGTGCACGAACACGCTGGGCTTCCATCTCGCGTTCGAAACCGACTTCGTCGATGGTCAGACTGCGCTCGCGAGCGATGTCCGCGGTCAGGTCCATCGGGAAACCGTAGGTGTCGTAGAGTTTGAACACCACGTCACCCGGCACCACGGTGCCTTTGAGTTCCAGCAGATCCTGCTCGAGGATCTTCAAGCCGTGATCCAGGGTCTTCGAGAACTGCTCTTCTTCGGCCTTTAGCACGCGCTCGATGTTGGATTGCTGCTTCTTCAGTTCCGGGAACGCTTCGCCCATCTCGGCGACCAGTGCCGCAACGATCTTGTAGAAGAAGCTGCCGGTGGCGCCCAGCTTGTTACCGTGACGGCAGGCACGACGGATGATCCGGCGCAGCACGTAGCCACGGCCTTCGTTGGACGGCAGCACGCCGTCGGCGATCAGGAAACCGCACGAACGGATGTGGTCGGAAACAACCTTGAGCGACGACTGATCGCCATTTTCGCAACCGATTGCCTCAGCCGAAGCTTTCAGCAGGTTCTTGAACAGATCGATGTCATAGTTGGAGTTGACGTGCTGCATCACCGCACTGATCCGCTCCAGGCCCATGCCGGTATCCACCGACGGCGCTGGCAACGGATGCAACACGCCGTCGGCGGTGCGGTTGAACTGCATGAACACGTTGTTCCAGATCTCAATGTAACGGTCGCCGTCTTCTTCCGGCGAACCCGGAGGGCCGCCCCAGATGTGGTCGCCGTGATCGTAGAAAATCTCGGTGCATGGGCCGCACGGGCCGGTATCGCCCATGGTCCAGAAGTTGTCGGACGCGTAAGGCGCGCCTTTGTTGTCGCCGATGCGGATCATGCGCTCGACCGGCACACCGACTTGCTGGGTCCAGATGTCATACGCTTCGTCGTCGGAGGCGTAGACGGTGACCCAGAGTTTTTCCTTCGGCAGTTTCAGAACGCCGGTCAGGAATGTCCAGGCGAAGGTAATCGCGTCGTGCTTGAAATAGTCCCCGAAGCTGAAGTTGCCCAGCATTTCGAAGAAAGTGTGGTGACGGGCGGTATAACCGACGTTTTCCAGGTCGCTGTTCTTGCCACCGGCACGCACGCATTTCTGGCTGCTGGTCGCACGGGTATACGCGCGCTTTTCCTGGCCCAGGAAGCAGTCCTTGAACTGGTTCATCCCCGCGTTGGTGAACAGCAGGGTTGGGTCGTTGCCCGGAATCAAAGAGCTGGAGGCTACACGGGTGTGGCCTTGCTCTTCGAAGAAGCGAAGGAAGGCTTCACGGATTTCTGCGCTTTTCATTAGGTTCTTCCACGGAGGCTGCGGCCAAAGGCCTGTACGAAACGTCAACAGACGAAACGACGGCAAAGGGCCGCATTATATCGGCCCTGCGCGCGGGGTACAGCGTGTTTATACGATAGAAACGGTCAATTGGGTGGCTAACGCTGTCACTTGCGCGAAAACTCGACGAATGTCGCGATCACTTGCTCGATTTGCGAGCGATTGACGTCCATGTGCGTGACCATCCGCAACCGCGAGGCGGCACTCAATTTGATCCCGCGCTCGGCAGCGAATGCCTTGATCGCCTCGGCACGGTCGCCCATCTGCACGTAAACCATGTTGGTCTGCACCGGTTCGACGCTGAAACCGGCCTCGCGCAGGCCTTCGGCCAGCAACTGCGCGTTGGCATGGTCATCCGCAAGACGCTCAACGTGGTGATCCAACGCATACAGCCCCGCCGCCGCCAGCAATCCGGCCTGGCGCATACCGCCACCGACCATTTTGCGAAGGCGCCGGGCCTTTGCAATCAACGCCGACGAACCGCACAGCACCGAGCCGACCGGCGCGCCGAGGCCTTTGGACAGGCACACCGAGACCGAATCGAAATATTGGGTGATTTCCCGGGCATCGACCCCTAGCTTGACCGCCGCGTTGTACAGCCGCGCGCCGTCCAGATGCAGCTGCAGGCCATTGTCCTGAGTGAACTGACGGGCCCGGGCCAGATAGTCCAGCGGCAGCACTTTGCCCTGCATGGTGTTTTCCAGCGCCAGCAGGCGGGTGCGGGCGAAGTGGAAGTCATCAGGCTTGATCGCCGCTGCCACCTGATCCAGGTCCAGCGAACCATCGGCCTGCACTTCCAGCGGCTGCGGCTGGATCGAACCGAGCACCGCTGCGCCGCCGCCCTCGTACTTATAGGTGTGCGCCTGTTGACCGACGATGTACTCGTCACCGCGCTCGCAGTGCGCCATCAGGCCCAGCAGGTTGCTCATGGTGCCGGTCGGAACGAACAGCGCGGCGGCGAAACCCAGCCGTTTCGCCAGTTCGCCTTCCAGACGATTGACCGTCGGATCTTCGCCATACACGTCATCGCCGGTGTCGGCGCGGGTCATCGCGTCGAGCATGGCGGGAGTCGGTTGAGTGACGGTGTCGCTGCGAAGATCGATAACGCTCATGAACCTGGCCTCAAGTCAGTAGGGGAAATCCCTTTACGAAGAGGAATTACTGCGGGCATGGCGCGGATTAATCAACCCTTGCGCAAGGAAAAGTCGTTTCCTGCGCTTCGAAAAATCCGATGACAATCATCACAAAGGCGCAATGCACAGTCCGGCAATCTGTGTTAAAAACGCTGCGCCGCCCGATAAAGGGCGGCGAAACGTTCTCAGGGCGGGGTGCAATTCCCCACCGGCGGTAATTGCGCGCAATGCGCATAGCCCGCGAGCGCTTGGTGACGGACACGGCAAAAACCGTGAGCGGCGGCAAGGTCAGCAGACCCGGTGTGATTCCGGGGCCGACGGTCATAGTCCGGATGAAGAGAGAACGGGATTGACGCCAAAGGGCCGTCCGCCGTGTTCGCGCGAGCGTGCGTACCCTTGAATCCCTTTCGATTCATAACGCCCTGTTTTTCACACAAACAGGAGTCAGAACATGCAACCCACCGCTATCGACAGCAAAAGCAAACACACTCACGGCGAGCGCGTCGCGTTCATCCAGGCCTGCTGGCACAAGGAAATCGTCGACCAGAGCCGTAAAGGCTTCCTCGCCGAAATGATCGCTCAGGGTTATCAGGAATCGGACATCGATTTCTTCGAAGTCGGCGGCGCCTTTGAAATGCCTCTGCACGCCAAGCTGCTGGCCAAGACCGGTCGTTATGCCGGTATCGTTGCCGCCGCCCTGGTGGTGGACGGTGGAATCTACCGTCACGAGTTCGTCGCCCAGTCGGTGGTCAGCGGCCTGATGCAGGTTCAGCTGGAAACCGAAGTGCCAGTGTTCTCGGTATCGCTGACCCCGCACCACTTCCATGCCGGCGAAGAACACCTGAAGTTCTTCTTCGAGCATTTCGTGCACAAGGGTCAGGAAGCGGCGAAGACCTGCGCCGATACGCTGCAGAAAGTGCGTGCGTTGCGCCGCACCGAGCCGCGCGCCGTAGCGGTCTGATGCAATAACGATCTCCCCCGCGCGCTGCGCGGGGGAGATTCAGTTTCAGGCAAGATTTTCGTCAGTGGTCGGCACGATCAGAATGCCCGCCCGCAGGCCGTTCTTGACCTTGGGGTTGGGGAAGATGATCCGCGCGCCCTGCTCTTCGATAATCCAGCGGGTATTGGCCAGATCTTCGGCCAGCACATAACCCACATCCAGTTCCGAAAAGTTTTCGATGTCCGCCGGCAGGTTCAGACGGAACGCATCGCTGTGCTTGATGATTTCCCGTGCCACGCTGAACAGTTGCAGACCGTCCAGGCCCTGCTCTGCCATTTCCGGCTCAGTGCCTTCGATGATCTGCTTCAGGCGGGTTTCCAGCAGTGACACATTGACCCCGGCGTTCTGCCCGAACGGCCGCGCCTTGCCCAGTTCCAGCGTGAAGGACTCGGCCCCCAGCTTGTCGTAGGTGTAGGAGCTGAACACGATCGACGGCTTGTTCTGCAACAGCACCGCTTCCATGCCGGCGGCGCGCAGGCGGGCCAGCTCAAGACGGGAATGCTGGCGACCTTCCTTCCACGGATATAAAGCGAACTGCTCGATCTTCGAACCACGAATCGCGGTGTGCAGGTCGTAGTGCAGGCGCTGACGATCAGGAAGACTGAAGAAACTCGCCGCCAGGCGTTCCAGCTCGCAGGCGCGCAGGGCTTCGGAACCGCTGCTTTGTTCGTGACGGCCGTTGAACAGCCGATTGACGTCCTGCTCGACGAAACGCTCGCCCTTGCGAATCGCTTCCGGGTTGCCGAACAGGAACAGAATGCGTGCGCGCGGCTTCAGATCGCCGCGAGCGATGTCATGCAGCAACCGGTCGAGCAATTCGATCGGTGCCGTTTCGTTGCCGTGGATTCCTGCCGACAGCAGCAGGTCCAGGCCATTGTCGCGCGCTTCGGGTGGCCGGACTTCCAGCGCACCTTCGCTCAGCCAGCGCATGCGCACGCCTTCGACAGTCAGTTGAGTCTTCTCCGCCGGTTCGCGGCCGGCGAGGGTCAGTTCAAGCAGTTTGCCGAGGGCGAGCATAGAGCGGTTTCCTTAATGGTCGTGATTGCAATCCGGGCCGTGCACGTGGCCGTCATCGTCGCCGAGATCAGCCGGTTCCATCTCCAGTTGCAGACTTACCAGATTAGTCGCCAATGGGCGCAACAGCAGGTTGGCGTACTCTTCGTCGCCCTCTTCGACATCCACGCCGATCAACAGTTGGCCGCGGGGGTCCTGCTGGATCCACAGCTCTTTGCCTTGCCACTTGACCGCGAAGCGGTTGCAGGAAATGTCCGTTTGCTTGCCGTCAGTGTCTTCAAGGATCAGCTGCATGGAATCGCTCATGTCTTTTTTTACGCTCTGTTGGGGAGACAAGCCGCGCGCCGCGTTCAGGCGGCGCGCCGGCCATCAATTGATCTGGAATGGATAAACCGCGCCCAGTTTAAGGATTTGCGTCAGTTCATCCAGTGCCGTCCGGCATTCAAGCAGCAATTGCGGATCCGCCAGATCACTTTCGGTCAGGCGGTCGCGGTAGTGCTTTTCAACCCATGCGGTCAACGAACCGTACAACGGGGCGGTCATGATAACCCCTGGGTTGACGGCCGCCAGCTCGGTTTCGTTGAGCGCGACGCGCAGACGCAGGCAAGCCGGGCCACCGCCGTTCTGCATGCTTTGCTTGAGATCGAAGACTTTTACTTCGCGGATCAGGCCGCCGGAGCTGGTCAGGCCTTGCAGGTAATTCCACACGCGCTCGTTGCCACGGCACTCTTCCGGCACGATCAGCAGCATCGAACCGTCAGGGCGCGACAGCAGCTGGCTGTTGAACAGATAGGAACGCACCGCGTCGTCCACGGTGACCGCCGAACGCGGTACGCAGACCGACTGGAAGTTGCCGCCGACCTTGGCCAGTTTGGCTTGCAGTTCGGCCAGCATCTGATCGGTGTCGAGGAACGCGTCCTCGTGATAGAACAGCACCTCGCCGTTGCCCACCGCGATCACGTCGTTGTGGAACACGCCCTGATCGATCACCGCAGGATTCTGTTGCGCGTAGACCACGCCGTCGTCACGCAGGCCGTGCAAACGAGCGACTGCTTGCGACGCTTCGAGGGTCTGGCGCGCCGGGTATTTCTGCGGCGCCGGGTAACGGGTGTCGAACGCACTGCGACCGAACACGAAGAACTCGACGCCGGCCTCGCCGTACTCACGGCAGAAACGCGTGTGGTTCGCCGCGCCTTCGTCGCCGAACTGCGCCACTGCCGGCAATGCGGCGTGATGAGCGAAGTGCTGCTGGTTGGCGAACATCGCGCCCAGCACGCGACTGGTGGTCGGGTGCTCGATGCTGCGGTGGTATTTGCAGTTCAGGTTGGCGGCGGTGAAGTGCACGCGACCGTCAGCGGTGTCGGCGCTCGGGCTGACCGTGGCGGCGTTGGCCACCCACATGCTCGACGCCGAGCAGCTGGCAACCAGCAACGGCATCGCTTCTTTGGCGGCGCGCTCGATCACCTGAGCATCGGTGCCGCTGAAACCCAGACGGCGCAGAGCAGTCACGTCCGGACGCTCCTGCGGTGCGAGAACGCCCTGCTGAAAGCCCATTTCCATCAGCGCTTTCATTTTCGCCAGACCTTGCAGCGCCGCTTCCTTCGGGTTCGAAGACTGCTGGCTGTTGCTCTGGGACGCAACGTTGCCGTAGGACAGACCACCGTAGTTATGGGTCGGCCCCACTAGACCGTCAAAATTGACTTCATAGGATTTCATCAGCGAGGCTCCACGAGAATCTGTTGTTATAGGCTTCAGTAACTATTCTTTGAGACCGCGGCGCGGCCATCGCTGGCAAGCCAGCTCCCACAGGAATCTCATCGTCCTTGTGGGAGCTGGCTTGCCAGCGATGGGCATCACGCCATCTTCACGCCAGGCGTCAGGGCCGCCGGCATCACCAGGCTCGGGGTTTCCAGCGAGGCCACCGGGTACGCGCAGTAATCCGCCGCGTAGTAGGCACTGGCGCGGTGGTTGCCCGAAGCGCCGACACCGCCGAACGGCGCGCTGCTCGCAGCACCCGTCAGCTGTTTGTTCCAGTTGACGATACCGGCACGGCTTTCCAGCCAGAACTGCTGGTAGCGCTCTTCGGAATCCGACAGCAGGCCAGCGGCCAGACCAAACGCGGTGTCGTTGGCTTCGGCAATCGCCGCCGCGAAATCGGCGTAGCGGATCACTTGCAGCAACGGGCCGAACAGTTCTTCATCGGAGCGATCGGCAACCGCCGTCACATCAACGATGCCCGGGGTCAGCAGCGCCGACTTCGCCTGTGGTTGAGTCATCGCCAGCAGCGAAACCGCGCCATTGGCCAGCAAATGCGCCTGGGCATCCATCAGCGCTTTTGCCGCGCCGAGGGAAACCACCGAGCCCATGAACGGCGCCGGCTGCTGGTCGAATGCACCGACTTCGATGGTCGAGCTGACTTCCACCAGACGCTTGAGCAGGCTGTCGCCCCACGCGCCTTCCGGCACCAGCAGACGACGGGCGCAGGTGCAACGCTGACCGGCAGAAATGAATGCCGACTGAATAATCGTGTACACCGCCGCATCAAGATCAGCGACCTGATCGACCACCAGCGGGTTGTTGCCGCCCATTTCCAGCGCGAGGATCTTGTCCGGACGACCGGCGAACTGCTGGTGCAGGTGATTGCCGGTACGGCTCGAACCGGTGAAGAACAGACCGTCGATGCCCGGGTTCGCCGCCAGAGCGATCCCGGTTTCACGGGCGCCTTGCAGCAGGTTCAGCACGCCGGCCGGCAGACCGGCTTCGATCCAGCACTTGACCGTCAGCTCGGCGACTTTCGGAGTCAGCTCGCTCGGTTTGAACAGCACGCTGTTACCGGCCAGCAGCGCCGGCACGATGTGGCCGTTCGGCAAATGGCCAGGGAAGTTGTAAGGGCCGAACACCGCGACCACGCCGTGCGGCTTGTGGCGCAATACGGCGGTGGCGTCGCCCAACGGGCCGCTCTTCTCGCCGGTGCGTTCGCGGTAGCTCTGCACCGAGATCGCGATCTTGTTGACCATGCTGGTGACTTCGGTCGCGGCTTCCCACAGCGGTTTGCCGGTTTCCTCACCGATGGTGCGGGCCAGCTCATCAGCGTGGTTTTTCAGCGCGGCGGCGAACGCTTCGAGCACGCTGATGCGATCTTCCAGGGTACGACGGGCCCAGCCCGGGAACGCCTGACGCGCAGCCTGCACGGCCGACTCGACCTGAGCGGCGGTGGCGCCCTCCCCCGACCACAGCACTTGCTGGGTCACCGGGTTCAGCGATTGAAAGGCCTCGCCCTGACCGGCCAGCCACTCACCTGCGATGTATAGCGAATTCATTATTTCGACTCCCGAGCAGCAGACAACGCCACGGCGCGAACCTGATCGCCAGCGTTGAGTTGAAGACGTTTGGCGGTCAGCGGATCGACCACCAGAGTGCCGGCAGCCAGACGGGCCGGCGCAGCCGTGATGCGGCAGTCTTCGCGTTTGCGGTTATGGATGATGAACGGCGTGGCGTCGTCGCCCGGCGTGCCGATGGCCAGCACCAGCGCTTCGCTGTCACGCACCGCGCGGATCTTGCTGGTCTCGCACTCGATGGCTGGACCTGCGTCGAAGATATCGACGTAACCCTGATAGCTGAAGCCTTCGCTCTTGAGCATCGCCAGCGCCGGCTCGGTGTCCGGGTGCACCTGACCGATGACGTTGCGCGCGTCCGGCGACAGGAAGCAGGTGTACAGCGGGAATTTCGGCATCAGTTCAGCGATGAACGCCTTGTTGCCGACACCGGTCAGGTAATCGGCCTGGCTGAATTCCATCTTGAAGAAGTGACGGCCCAGGCTTTCCCAGAACGGCGAACGGCCAGCATCATCCGACACACCGCGCATCTCGGCGATGATCTTGTTGCCGAACAGTTGCGGGAATTCGGCGATGAACAGCATCCGCGCCTTGGACAGCATGCGGCCATTGAGGCCGGTGCGGTAATCGGCGTGCAGGAACAGCGAGCACAGTTCGGAGTTGCCGGTCAGGTCGTTGGCCAGGAACAGCGTCGGGATCTCGCGATAGATGTTCAGTTCCTGCGAGGCGCTGACGGTCAGGCCGACGCGGAAGTTGTACCAAGGCTCGCGCAGACCGACGGCGCCGGCGATGGCGGAAATCCCCACCACGCGACCGTCATCGTCTTCGAGCACGAACAGGTAGTCCGCGTCGCCACGGCCGGCTTCACCGCGAAAGGTCTTCTCGGCCCAGCCGACCCGATGGGTCAGGCGCTCTTCGTTGGCCGGCAAGGTGGTCAGGCCGGTGCCGGTGCTGCGGGCCAGGTCGATCAGAGCGGACAAATCGCTGCTGCGTACGGGACGAACAATCATGCTATCTCCTCAAACGGGCCGCCGTGGCCACCCGTGAAACTCGCTAAGGCGTTAAACCGCCACCAGGCGCACGCTGGCACCTTCACCGACGCCCAGGGCTTCGGCCGCTTCCAGATCCAGGGTCACCGGTTTGCCCGGCGCGTAATCCAGTTCAAGCAATACCGCGCGGTAATCCTGCAACTGGGCATTGGCCACCAGATACTGGCGACCGGCACCTTTGACCGGCTCGCCGATCTTCACCGGCACCACGCGGCTCTGGGCGATCGAACGGATCCCCGAAACGCGCGCGTGCAGGGTCGGGCCACCGTCGAAGATGTCGATGTAGTGATCGGTCTCGAAGCCTTCGCGCATCAGGATGTCGAAGGTGATCTGCGCACGCGGGTGCACCTGGCCCATCGCCTCTTGAGCGGAGTCTGGCAGCAGCGGCACGTAGATCGGGTAATGCGGCATCAGCTCGGCGAGGAATGTACGGCTTTTCAGGCCACACAGACGCTCGGCCTCGGCGTAGTTCAGGTCGAAGAAGTTGCGACCGATGGCGTCCCAGAACGGCGAGTCGCCGTTCTCGTCGCTGTAACCGACGATCTCGGTCACCACCGAATCGGCGAACCGCTCCGGGTGGCTGGCAACGAACAGCAGACGGCCACGGGAGTTGAGTTCAGACCACGGCGAACCCACCAGCTCGCGCTGCACGTAGAAACTGGTCAGCAAGCTGTTGCCGGTCAGGTCGTGGCATTGCGAAAGCACGTGGATCTTGTTGTGGATCTTCAGCTCGCGGGAAGCGTGCACGAAGGTCTCGTTGCGAAAGCTGTAGAACGGCTCGGAATAACCGGCCGACGCAACGATTGCCGAGCAGCCCACCAGTTTGCCGGTGGCAGTGTCTTCGAGGACGAAGAAGTAACTCTCTTCGCCGTTGAAGCTCACTTCGGCGGCAAACGAGGCTTCGCTCGCAGCGATCTTGTCGCTCAGGCGTTCAACGTCATCCGGCAAGGAAGTGACACCAATCGGGCTGTCCGCAGCCAGACGCTGTACCTCGCCCAGATCAGCCATTTGCGCGGGGCGCATCACCAGCATGGTGTCACTCCTTTATCTACTTCAGGTCGGCGAAAGCGCCGACTCGGGAAAAAAATGCCGGGCAGGCCCGGCACAGGAAAATGGTCCCGGCGCCTGTCGATGACGACAGACGCCGGGCGGTCTTGCATGAATCAGGCTTGGGTCAGTTTCGCAGCAGCACGTTCGAAGCGATCCAGACCGGCGTCGATGTCCGCGTCTTCAACCACCAGGCTCGGGGCGAAACGGATCACGTCCGGGCCAGCTTGCAGAATCATCAGGCCTTCTTGTTCAGCGGCGTTGAAGATGTCCTTGGCCTTGCCTTTCCAGGCATCGCTCAGCACGCAACCGATCAGCAGACCGAGACCACGCACCTGGGTGAACAGGCCGTATTTCTCGCCGATCTGTTGGAGGCGGGTCTTGAACTTGTCGTGCTTGGCGTTGACGCCGTTCAGCACCTCAGGGGTGTTGATCACGTCGATCACCGCTTCGGCCACGGCGCACGCCAGCGGGTTGCCGCCGTAAGTGGTGCCGTGAGTGCCGACGACCAGGTGTTTGGCCAGCGCTTCGGTGGTCAGCATCGCGGCGATCGGGAAACCGCCGCCCAGGCTCTTGGCGCTGGTCAGGATGTCCGGAACCACACCGAAATGCTGGTAGGCGAACAGGTTGCCGGTGCGGCCCATGCCGGTCTGCACTTCGTCGAACACCAGCAGCGCGTTGTTTGCGTCGCACAGTTCACGGGCGCCTTGCAGGTAAGCCAGCTCGGCCGGCAGCACGCCGCCTTCGCCCTGGATCGGCTCCAGAACGACCGCGCAGGTCTTGTCCGAAACAGCGGCTTTCAGCGCCGCCAGATCGTTGTACGGCACGTGGGTGATGCCGGTGATTTTCGGGCCGAAACCGTCGGAATACTTCGACTGGCCACCGACGTTCACGGTGAACAGAGTACGGCCGTGGAAGCTGTTGAGCGCAGCGATGATTTCGTACTTCTCGGTGCCGAAACGGTCGAACGCGACACGACGGGCCAGCTTGAAGGCGGCCTCGTTGGCTTCGGCGCCGGAGTTGCAGAAGAACACGCGTTCGGCAAAGGTGGCGTCGATCAGCTTGTGCGCCAGGCGCAGGGCCGGCTCGTTGGTGAACACGTTGGACACGTGCCACAGCTTGTTCGCTTGCTCGGTCAAGGCACCGACCAGCGCCGGATGCGCATGGCCCAATACGTTGACGGCGATGCCGCCGGCGAAGTCGATCAGCTCGCGGCCGGACTGGTCCCAGACGCGGGAACCGGCGCCACGCACAGGAATGAAAGCGGCAGGCGCGTAGTTGGGAACCATAACCTGGTCGAAATCGGCGCGTTGTACCGCAGCGTGCTCAACGGACATCGGAGTCTCCTGATGAGGGCCACCCGCCTGAAACTGGCGAGCGATGGGGGGATTGTAAGGACAGTTTTCAGCCCGGCCTTGTCGCCAAGCGACAACTTCTTATAGCGCAAACCCCGGATTTTCCCGGGTTTACGGCAATGCGACATATAGCGTCGCAAAGGCGCAGTTTAAACTGCCGCCAGCCATTTCAGCAGTCCTGCGAGCCTATCAATTACGAAGGGCTGACCTGTCATACATATGTACCACCTGACGCGGGATGCATTTTGCTCTGCTTGAGCTCTTTTTCGACGCTCAAGGAACCCAACGATGCCTTCCACCACCGGGCAACCGCCCGCCAGTTCGCCCACGCCCGGTGCGACCGCGCAAAACCCCGCTTCCCACTATGAACCGCTGGTGAACGCGATCCCCGAATGGCTGGGCAAGGCGTCACCCGCCCGGCGCGCGGCCTTGAAGAACAGCCATCGCGCCCTCCCCGATCCGATCAGGTCAGCACCCGCAGATCAACATCAAGCGCTCAGAAGCGCTATAACACGGCACATGACCGCGCAGAATGCCGTCGATCAGATGCTCGAACGGGTACAGAACGCCAGCAGCTTCGCCGAGCCGATTCTGACCGAGGCGCTGAAATCGCGTTTCGACCTGGACCTGAACGTCAACGACACCTTTCTGCAGTTGTACATCCCGGTGAAGGCAGCAGGCATCACCACCGGCACCCGGACGTGGACGGTGTCACTGCTGGATGCAGCCCTGCATAACTTCGAGGCTGGCGAAACAGAAGCAGATGCCTACACCAGCGGCTCCTCGTTCATCACCCGGCCGTCGGCGACAGGGCAATTCGAAACGCTGGTACCGCTGAACGCAAAACCCGGTATCCCGGCTTTCTCCCATCTTTGCCGGGAGCTGGATATCGGCGCTCGCTACAAGGTTTATCTCGAAGAAAATCTCGCCATCTCCAGCCCGGTAGCGGCTGCGGTCCTGCGGCACAGAGTCAATACAGCGCAAAAAACCGCATTGCGCGCGGCGCTGAAGATGGCGCGCATGCAGGGCGATATCGGACATGCGAATCGGCATTCGATTGAACGATTGCTGGATGGTGCGTCTACCGTATTGATGAACGGTCAGCCAATGCACTGCCACGACTTGACGATGATGTCGGTCGCCCTGACCGGAGTCGTGATATTTGCACCCGACCTCGAACGCGCAAAAACCGCAGTCACGGTGGTGGCTTACTTTCCGGATGATCCTGAACATCCGATAAAGGAATACCGCTCCACCGCAGACCTTGCCAAGGAACTGACCCGGCAATTGCGCGATACGGAGTACCAACGATTCTTCAGCCGCTTCGTCGCTCACGAACAGCGTGGACAATTTTTCGGCCAGCTCAGGCAACGACTGAGCGAAACCAAATGGCACCCACCACAGGCCGACAGCCAATTGCCGCCCTGGCGCGACACCCCCATCGAAAAGCCTGACCTGCAATTGGTAGTCACGCCCTTCGTCGGCCATTTTTTGGAACACCTTTACCAAGGCAAGTTGAACAAGATTCTCAACGATGCCGCAGTGATCGCAGTTCCCACTGCCATGGTCGATCGCAACGCACGCTGGAAACGCTGGGATTCGTTTGTCAGTGTCGCGGCGTCGGTCCTGGAAACCGCCGCGTTCGTCGTCCTGCCGTTCATCCCGTTTCTGGGTGAAATGATGATGGCGTACATCACTTACCAACTGCTCGACGAGGTTTTCGAATCGGTCGTCGAATGGGCTGAAGGCCAGACAACCGAAGCCAGCGAACATTTCTTCGCTGCGCTCGAATCACTGATCCAGCTCGGCGCTTTCGGCGGTGGCACCGGCATTGCCATGGCCGAGCTGCCCAAGGTGTTGCCGGCCGAAGTCGTGGCGTTCATGGACAGCTTCCGGCCGGTGAAACTGCGCAACGGCAAAACCCTGTACTGGAAGCCGGATCTGCAAAACTATGCCCGCGACACCGTGCCAGGGGCAGATTCCACACCCGACGCACAGGGCCTGCACCGGCACGAAGGTAAAAAACTGCTACCGCTGGATCAGGCGCATTACGTCGTCAGCGATCTCGAAATACCCGGCAAGTGGCGCATCGAACACCCTGCACGCACCGACGCCTATGAACCCGTGGTGTGGCATAACGGCGAGGGGGCGTTTCACACCGAGCTGGAAAACCCGCTGCAGTGGGACAGCACCACTACGTTGCAGCGAATCGGCCACAGCGTGGAGTCGTTTACCCCGACGCAGCGCGAACGCATTCTGAAAGTCAGCGGTTACACCGAAGACGGTTTGCGCAAAATGCACGTGAATCAGGAGCGCATACCGCCGCTGCTGGCCGACACCCTCGAGCGTTTCAGGATCGATCAGGATTTGCAGACGTTCATCGAGCAGATGAGCAGCGACGATCCAGCGACTTATCGAAAGGCCGATCCGCTGATCCAGCTTCAGTTACTCCACGAACAGGACTTGTGGCCGGACTCACGGCGTCTGCGCCTGATCGATGCCGGGGGCAAAAGGGTCTGGCAGTCCTCCGGCGATGCGCAGCCCACACTGACCGAGATTCACGCTGACCGACTGGTAGACGGCGACTTGCTCAAGACCCTGTTGCTGACCCTCGACGAGGGCGAAATCAACACCCTGCTCAATGAAGACTTCGGGCAAAAAATCGCCCTCGATGTGCGCACTCGCCAACTCCGGATCCGGCTCGCGCAGATTGCCGAACAACAGCGACCGGCCCTGTTCGAACAACGTTATGCGTCACGCCAGCCGCGCAATATCCAACTCGAACAACAGGTAGCCAGATACGCACCAGAGCTGCCTGCCCGAATCATCGAAGAACTCGTTCACACCGCCACTGGCACGGAGCTGCTACAACTGGGCGAAGGGCAAATTCCAGAGCGTCAGCAGCAGCTTTGCGAAACCGCCCTGCACGAACTGCGCATCACCCGCGCCTATGAAGGACTGGAAATCGATTCGGTGCGCAACCCGGATTCCGAAACCCTGGCACTGCACAGCCTGCCGCTACTGTCGGGTTGGTCAGATGCTGTGAGTCTGGAAGTACGCGACCAGTCGTTTACAGGGAAAAGAGTCGACACCACCGGCCCCGTGGGTGCGGCCATCGAGAAAATTCTGGTACGCCGGGCCGATGGCACATGGCAGCCGTTTGATCAGACCGGACTGGAATTGCACGGCCCGACGGATTTCTACACCAGCGTGCTGCAAGCCTTGCCTGATGCCCAACGCCAGGCCCTGAACCTGCAGATCGGCGAAGGACCAAAACTCCGGCAACTGATTCGCGACAATCCCCTGCCCCGCGCCAATCTGCGCCTCACTCTGGCAGTCGAAAGCGCTCCCGCCAGTGAGGTCGACACCTTGCGTCTGGTAGGCGCTGAAGGTTACTCACGCAATGTGTCACACGACGATTCTCCGCCCACTCTGGAAGCGCGGGTGCGCGATGTTTTTCCCGGCATCACCGAGGACGGGCAGCGGGCGATGGTGCAGCATCTGCAAAGCCATCTGGAGAACCCGATTGCCGAGCTGTCGCGCCTGCGCCTCGAATACGCACGTCTGGAGATCGACCTTGATCAGTGGCGACTGAGAGACGTGCTGGTCGATCCTGTAACCGGCCAGGAACTGTCTCTAGCCCGGCGAGCAGCGGCCGCACGCGATCGACAGCTTTTCTCCCGAACCCTGCTCAGTTGCTGGCGTCGGGAAACCCCGCAGCGCTTTGGCTACCGCATGCGTTTTATCGAACCGTTGCTGGGCGATCTGCCGGAGCTGACGGCAGACTTCAGTCACGTCGTCAGCCTGGAGCTCTGCGGCAGTGGAACATCGGCGGACATCGAGAACTTTATTGGTCGCTTCCCTCGACTGACCCGTCTGGATCTACAGCACTTCGACCTGCACAACCTGCCGCAAGGCCTCTCGACCATGCCGACCCTGCGCCAATTGCGCCTGCGTCAATGTGGAATCGTTCTGACCCCGGAAAACCAGGCGCTGCTGACGTCACTCGACGAGCTGGTTGAGCTGGATCTCAAGGACAATCCGCTGGGGACGAGCTTTGACGTGACCTTCATGCCATCGCTGACCTACCTCAACCTGTCCCGCACCGGGATTTCCGAAACCCCACCCGGTTTGATCGACCATCCGCAGATCAGAAGCGCCTGGCTGACCGACAACCGGATCAGCACGCTGCCGCCAGCGCTGTTCGAGTTCTCGCCCGCTGCCGGCGCCGGATACGACTTCTCCGGCAATCCACTCTCCGCTGTCACACGCGAGCAAGTGAAGACCTATTTCACAGGCACCGGCGTCAATTTCGGTGTGCGCGCCGAACAAGCCGATATCACCCGCACCAGGGCGCTTTTTCCGGATATCGACGAAGGCCAGGCCAGCAACCTGATTTATCGCTTGCCCGGTTCACTGATCCAGGGTCGCTTGCAACTGACCGCGTGGGAAACCGAGCTGGCCACATTGAACGCGGACCTGAACGTTTGGGCACGGGATACCCCCGACCGCCACCCGGTAAGTGGCGCAATGCTTGAGGCCAACGAGCGCTTCACGGAGCAGGACGCACGCGAGACTTTCGCCGGCAAGTTGCTGCGCCTGTGGCGTCACCGCTCGAAAATCCATCCGCACGCCAGGGCCGATGTCTTCACGGCCGATGCCACGTTCATCGGTGACCTGCCGGAGCTGAGCGCCGACTTCAGCCACATCACCGCACTGACCCTCAACGGCAACAAAGGCCTGCGCGGTGACGCGCCGTTCCTGCGCAGTTTCTCTCGGCTGAAGCGCTTGATTCTGCGTAACGGCGAACTGGATCAACTGACCCGGACGCTCAATAGCCTGCCGATGCTGGAGGTATTGGTGCTGGATAATTGCGGCGTGAGCTTCACTGCCGAATCACTGACAGCACTGGCCGCGATGCCCAGACTCGAATCACTGGAACTGCCGGGCAATCCGCTGAATCTGGTGCCCGACCTGCAAACCCTGATCACCCTGACCTACCTTGATCTGTCACGTACAGGCTTGTTGGAAGTCCCGCCCGGCCTCCTCGACCACCCGAAAATCAAGACCGCCATCCTCAGCGAGAACCAGATCACCGAGTTGCCCGAAGCCCTGTTTGAGCTATCGGCCCAGGCCGGCGATAGCTACGACCTTTCAAACAATCCGCTGAGCACCGGCACTCGCGAGCGGATCAAGCAGTACTGCCGCGAAACCGGCCAGGACTTCGCCGTACTCGCCGACGCGGCGGATATCGAAACCACCCAGCAGCTGTTTCCCGACCTCGACACACAGGACGCCAGCGACGTGTTCTACAGTTTGCCGGGCTCGCTCGAACTCGGCCGCAGCCAACTGCGGCACTGGCAGGCCGAAATCCGTCAGCTGAATGCCGACCTCGCGCAATGGGCTGTTGCCGGGCCCAGTGTTCATCCGACCACGGGGCTATTGCTCAATCCACGACAAATCTTTGTGACGCAAACGAACAGGCGATTGTTCGCTCAGCGGATCGAAGAACTATGGCGCTTCCGGTTTGCCGAAAAGCCCACAGAACGAGGCAACGTCCTGATCGCGGAGCTGCCCTTCATTGGCGAGCTACCCGCGCTGTCGGCAGACTTCAGCCACATCGCCGAACTGACCCTCGATGGCAATCCGACCCTGAGCGGCGTCGACGCTTTCCTATCGTCCTTCACCGGTCTTCGCCATCTGGAACTTCACGAGTTCAAACTGGAGCAACTGCCCGAAGCCTGCGAACGCATGCCGTTGCTGGAGCGTCTGGTACTTGAGTACTGCGAGCTGACCCTGACACCGCCAACCCCGTCCCGCCTGTCCTCCATGACCCGGTTGCAGATGCTCAACCTGAGCCACAACCCGTTGGGCGCCGCACCGGATTTGCAGGCATTGCCGGCACTGACTCACGTGCGCTTGATCGACACCGGTATCACTCACCTGCCCGAAGGCCTGGTCGAACATCCGACTCTGATCATGGCCAACTTCGAGTACAACCGGATCAGCGAATTGCCTGACAGCCTGTTCGACCTGCCCGTGCTCTCGCCCAATCAATTCATTCTCGGGGAAAACCCGCTGTCCCTCGCCACTCGCGAACGGATCAAGTCCAGTTACCAGCGCACCCGACAGAATTTCGGCGTATCGATGCCACAGACCGATATCAGGCGCGTGCTCGCCCTGTTTCCAGAACTGGATGCCGAGCAAGCGAGCCGCCTGTTGTATCTGTTACCGGGAACACTCGATCACGGTCGACTTCAAATCGGCCACTGGGAATCGGAATGGCAACAGCTGGAGACCACGCTCAACCGCTGGGTCGGGGAGATTCCCGAGCGACATCCGTCAACCGGCACCCTGCTCACTGAAGAGGACAACGTCGTCGAACGCTCCGGCCGTGATCAATACCGCCGGGATCTGCAAGCATTCTGGCGTGCACGCTCGACCGCCCAGCCCGAATTGCGGTCAGACAGGCTGGTGCTCAACCTCCCTTTCATGGGTGAGCTGCCAGCACTGGACGCTGACTTCAGCCACGTCACCACCTTGTCCATTACGGGTAACGCCCAACTGCGCGCCGGCGATGATTTCTTCGGCGCGTTTACAGGGCTGAAAACCCTGGAGCTGCGCGATCTCGGTTTGCAGCAAATGCCGGCCTCGCTCAAACGCATGCCCACCCTGGAAAATCTGGTGCTTAGCAATTGCGCGGTGGTGCTGGATTCACAAGGGCGCGCCATTCTCGCTACCCTCACACGCCTGAAGAAACTCGACCTGTACAACAATCCGCTGGGACTGGCGCCAGACATCCGCACCCTGCCGGCACTGGACTTTCTCGACCTGGCCGGCACTGCCATCAGCGAAGTTCCCGACGGCGTCATCAACCATCCGGAGCTGGAAATCGTCATCCTCAACAACAATCGCATAAGCGAAATTCCCGAGGAAATCTTCAACTTGCCGGCGGATATCGGCAATGGCTACGACTTCGGCAACAACCCCCTGAGCCCCGCGATACGCGAGCGGGTCAAGGACTACTTCCGGCGCACCGGCGGTGATCTCGGCGTGCTTGCCGATGAGGCAGATCGGGCAAGGGTACAGACGCTATATCCCGCGATGGACAATGAGCAGGCCAGCACTTTTATCTATCGCCTGAGCGGGACATTGGCCGACGGTCGCAACGAAGTGGCTCGGCGGGAAATGGCGCTGAGCGATCTCACCCGCAGCCTCGCGCAGTGGAGCGGCGACATCCCCGTGAATCCACTCAACGGCCAACCACTGCCCGAAACCGCGCGCCTGCGACAGGAGCAACTGCGCTCACAGTTCGCCGAAGCGCTGCTGACCTGCTGGCGCAAGATTCCGATGGAGGATTCAAGTCTCGACAGCTACGGGTTCAGCCACACTGTGAGCTTCCTCGGCGAACTGCCTACACTCGGCGCCCGGTTCCCCTATGTGCCGGACCTGTTCCTGGTGGGTGACGGCCACTCGTCACGGCTCGGGCGCTTCCTCGAAGCCTTTCCCGGCCTGGACAGCCTGGCCATTCGCGAATGCAATCTGGGCGATATTCCCAAGGACATTTTCACCATGAGTCAACTGACGGCGCTGAGCCTGCCGGACTGCGAAATCAGCCTGACGCCAGAATCGGTAGCAGCACTGGCGGGCATGGACAAACTCGAGGTGCTTAACCTGCGCGACAACCCGCTGGGGCTGACGCCCGACATCAGCAATCTGCACAGCCTCACCGACCTCGACCTGAGCGATACCGAAATCACCGAAATCCCCAAAGGTACACTGGAGAACCTGCACTGGAACGAGCTCGACCTGTCCGGCAATGCGATCACGGACGTGCCGGAAGAAATCATGGATGTGCCCGCGTCAGTCGGCGACCGCTACGACTTGCGCAACAACCCGCTGTCGCCGCAAAGCCTGGCACGCGTCCGGGCCTACTATCAGGAAACGGGCAACAACCTGAACGTCAACGGCATCGACGGCATGCCGCGCCCACCGGAAATGAGGCCTGATCTGGAAATCGAAGACTGACTGGTGCAGCGCCATGGCAGCCAATGCCATGGCATGACTGGCGAAGGATCAACCGCGCTCTGGCGGCACCGACGACAGTTCGAACGGACTGCTGCTGCGCCGCTGGTTGCGGTCTTCTCGCGGCGTGGCGCCGAAGAAGTTGCGATAGGCGCTGGAGAAATGCGGCCCCGAGGAGAAACCGCACGACAGGCCGATCTGGATGATCGACTTGCTGGTCTGCATCAACATCTGCCGGGCCTTGTTCAGGCGCAGTTCCAGGTAGTACTGGCTCGGCACGCGGTTGAGGTATTGCTTGAAGATCCGCTCCAGCTGGCGACGGGACACGCACACGTGCTGGGCGATTTCGTCGGTGGTCAGCGGCTCTTCGATGTTGGCTTCCATCAGCAGCACCGCCTGGGTGAGCTTCGGATGGCTGGAGCCGAGACGATTCTGCAATGGAATGCGCTGACGCTCGCCGCCTTCGCGGATGCGCTCGACCACCAGTTCTTCGGAAACCGCACCGGCCAGTTCCGCACCGTGATCGCGGGCCAGTACGGCCAGCAGCAAATCGAGTACCGACATGCCGCCGCACGCGGTCAGGCGATCGCGATCCCAATCGAACAAATGACTGGTGGCGATGACTTTCGGAAAGCGCTCGGCGAAATCGTCCTGCCAACGCCAGTGCACCGCCGCGCGGTAACCGTCGAGCAGACCGAGTTGCGCCAGCGGATACACACCGGCCGACAGACCGCCGATCACACAACCGGCACGCACCAGTTGTTTCAGCGCGCTGCTGAGTGCCGGCGCCAAATTGGTCGGTGGCTCGTCAGCGAGCAGGAACAGTTTCTGGAAGTTTTCGAGTTTGCCGGCCCAGGGTTCGCCGGGCAGTTGCCATTCACCTTCGGTCGGTGCTTCGGCCTGCAGGAACGACAACTCGTAAACCACGTCCGGATGCACACGCTGGGCAACACGCAAGGCCTCCTCCGCCAGCGCCAAAGTCAGAGCTTTAGTGCTGGGCCAAATCAGGAAACCAATTCGATGGGCAGTCATGGCGGGCGATCCGAAACGTAAACAGAGGGAAAAACCGAAATCGGCTGCAACCAAATTAGACCATCTGGCGCGCTGCGCAGCATGACCTAATTTGGTGCATAACGGGAGCGATTACTTGAGGCTGCCCGAGAGGAATTGTTGCAAACGTTCCGATTGCGGATTGACCAGCACTTCACGCGGGTTGCCGCTTTCTTCGACGACGCCTTTGTGCAGGAACACCAGCTGGTTCGACACTTCACGGGCGAAGCCCATTTCGTGAGTTACCACCACCATGGTCCGGCCTTCCTGAGCGAGGGCCTGCATGACTTTCAGCACGTCGCCGACCAGTTCCGGGTCGAGGGCCGAAGTCGGTTCGTCGAACAGCATCACTTCCGGTTCCATCGCCAGCGCACGGGCGATTGCCACACGCTGCTGCTCACCACCGGACATGTGCCCCGGGAACGCGTCTTTACGATGAGCCACGCCCACCTTGTTCAGGTAGTGCTCGGCTTTCTCGCGGGCTTCGGCCTTGGATACGCCCAGCACGTGAACCGGCGCTTCCATGATGTTTTCCAGCGCGGTCATGTGCGACCACAGGTTGAAGTGCTGGAACACCATCGACAGGCGCGAACGCATGCGTTGCAGCTGTTTCGGATCAGCGGCTTTCAGCGCGCCGTCCTTGTTCGCCACCAGTTTCAGCTCTTCGTTGTTGAGCAGGATCTTGCCCGCGTGCGGCTGCTCGAGCAGGTTGATGCAGCGCAGGAAAGTACTTTTGCCGGAGCCACTGGAGCCGATGATGCTGATCACATCGCCGGCGGCCGCTTTCAGGGAAACGCCCTTGAGCACTTCGTGACTGCCATAGCGTTTATGCAGGTCTTGGACTTCAAGTTTGTACATGCGGTCGGTTCTCACAAAAACAGTCAGTCGTTGAGCAAAGGGCCGTCGCGCAGCGCATCGCGCCCCGCCACTTTGGCCAGCCAGAAACCGGGTTGGGCGTAACGCAGCCGCTCAATGGCAAACAGCACCCCGGACGTACCAGCACACACCGTGCTGACCCGATCCGACAGCGGATCGATCACTTCGAAAATCTTGTCACCGGCTTCAACCCACTCGCCGGGCTTGCGCAGAAAACTCACCACGCCGGGATGCGGCGGCAGGAGCAATTCAGTGCCCTCGAACGGCATGCCTTCGCACGGTTCGTGCGCCGCACTCGGCCATTCGCCACGGATCAGGCCCTGCTCGGCAAGGAACGCCAGAATGCCTGCTGCCCAGGCTTCGGCCTGCGCCGGCGTGGTGTCAGCCTGACCGCCGAGTTCGACGGTGGTCGCCAGGCACGCCAGTGGAATCTGCGCGTCCGGAAACAGGCGCGACAGACGCAGCCACGGCAACGAGCAAGCCTCGTCGAACGAACTGCCGCCGGAGTCTTCCGCCAGCAGACCGACTTTCACATCCAGGTGCGCGGCGAGCGAACGCCACTGCGGCCAGTGCTGCGGCAAGGCGTACATGTGCAGCGCGGCTTCGCAGTCGCAATGCAGATCCAGCACCACATCGGCGGTGGCGGCATGTTGCAGCAGAATGCGCTGCATGCCTTGCAACTGGCTGCTTGCCTCGGGCAATGCGGCCAGGTGATCGGCCATTGCCTGACGGATCAGGCGGATGTTGGCGCGCGGATCATCACCGAGTTGTCCTTCCAGCTTGGCGGCCACCGGGGCGCTGAGCTCGACGAAATCACGGTTGAAATTCTTGCCGCTGCCGGCCTCGAAACGCCCCTGATGGTTGCCTTGCAGCAACTGGCCAAGACCCAGCGGGTTGGCCACGGGCACCAGTTCGATGACGCCGTTGAGCAGGCCCTTGGCTTCGAGTTCGCCGAGGCGTTTTTTCAGTTCCCAGGCGGTGCGCATGCCGGGCAGTTCGTCAGCGTGGAGGCTGGCCTGGATGTAGGCCTTGCGCTCGCCGCTACCGAAGCGAAAGACCGAAATCCGGCGCTCGCTGCCCAGGTGGCTCCACGGCAGAACGTGGTCGATGCGTTCCATATCAGTGCTTCCTCGGGGCCAGGTAGCTCAGCCAGCGACGCTCGGCCAGCTTGAACAGGCGCACCAGAATGAAGGTCAGGCACAGGTAGAACACGCCGGCGGTGATGTACGCCTCGAACGGCAGATAGAACTGCGCGTTGACGGTACGGGCCGCGCCGGTGATGTCGATCAGGGTCACGATGGACGCCAGACTGGTGGTCTGCAGCATCATGATCACTTCGTTGCTGTACTGCGGCAGCGCCCGGCGCAGGGCCGAAGGCAGCAGGATGCGCTTGTACATCTTGAAGCGCGACATGCCCATGGCCTTGGCCGCTTCGATCTCGCCGTTCGGCGTGGCTTTGAGGCTGCCGGCGATGATTTCGGCGGTGTAGGCGCTGGTGTTGATCGCGAACGCCAGGCACGCACAGAACGTTGCGCTGGACAGCCACGGCCAGAGGAAACTTTCACGCACCGCTTCGAACTGCGCCAGACCGTAGTAGATCAGGAACAGCTGAACCAGCATCGGCGTGCCGCGAATCACGTAGGTGTAGAGCCAGGCCGCGCCGTTGACCACGGCGTTCTTGGACACACGCATCAGCCCCAGCGGCAGGGCCGCGAGCAGACCGAAGAACAGCGACAGCGCGAGCAACTTGAGGGTGGTGACCAGACCGCCGAGGTACAGCGGCAGGGCCTCCCAAATGACGTTGTAGTCGAAGATCATAGATCAGCCGCCCTTACGCCTACCGAGTAGCGCTTCTCAAGGTGACGCAGCGCCAGCAACGAGACACTGGTGATCACCAGGTACATCGCCGCCACTGCGAGGAAGAAGGTGAAAGGCTCGCGGGTGGCGTCGGCCGCCTGCTTGGCCTTGAACATCATGTCTTGCAGACCGACCACGGAAATCAACGCGGTGGCCTTGGTCAACACCAGCCAGTTGTTGGTGAAGCCCGGAATCGCCAGACGAATCATCTGCGGCACCAGCACCCGGAAAAAAACCTGGAAGCTGCTCATGCCGTACGCCATGCCGGCTTCGGCCTGACCTTTGGGGATTGCCATGAACGCGCCGCGGAAGGTTTCCGACAGGTACGCACCGAAGATGAAACCGAGGGTGCCGATACCGGCGGCCAGCGGGTTCAGGTCGATGTAGTCGTCATAGCCGAGCATCGGCGCGACGCGGTTGAGCAGGTCCTGACCGCCGTAGAAGATCAGCAGGATCAGCACCAGGTCGGGAATCCCGCGAATCACCGTGGAATACAGATCGCCCAGCCACGCCAGCCAGCGCACCGGCGACAGGCGCAATGCGACGCCGATCAGCCCGAGAACGATGGCCAGGGCCATGGACGACAAGGCGAGCTGAAGCGTCAGCCAAGCGCCATCGAGGATGACAGCCCCGTAGCCTTTCAACATGATTCAGGTCCTCGAAAGTTGGGATGAAAAAATGGCGCAAACCGCAGAGATCCTGTTGCTTGCGCCATTTCGGACGGGTCGAGCGACGTCTTTACTTGCCGTAAATGTCGAAGTCGAAGTACTTGTCCTGGATTGCCTTGTACTTGCCGTTCTCGCGGATGGCCGCGATGGCGGTGTTGATCTTGTCTTTCAGGGCGTCGCCCTTGCGTACCGCGATGCCTACGCCGTCGCCGAAGTATTTGACGTCGGTGAACGCCGGGCCCACGAACGCGAAGCCTTTGCCGGCGTCGGTTTTCAGGAAGCCGTCATTCAACAGCGTAGCGTCCGCCACGGTGCCGTCGAGGCGGCCGGCGGCCACGTCGAGGTAGATTTCGTTCTGCGAGCCGTACGGCTTGATCTCGGCACCCAGCGGGGCCAGGACTTCGCGGGCGAAGCGCTCGTGGATCGAACCACGCTGCACGCCGATGTTCTTGCCTTTCAGCTCGGTCAGGCCTTCGCTGACAGCGGTGCCTTCTTTCATGACCAGGCGAGCCGGGGTGTTGTAGTACTTGTTGGTGAAGTCCACGGACTTCTTGCGGTCGTCAGTGATGGACATGGACGACAGGATCGCGTCGATCTTGCGCACTTTCAGTGCTGGGATCAGACCGTCGAACTCTTGCTCGACCCACTGGCACTTGACCTTCATTTCTTCGCACAGCGCGTTGCCGATGTCGTAGTCGAAACCGACGATGCTGCCGTCCGGCGCTTTGGAGGCGAATGGAGGGTAAGCCGCTTCGATACCGATTTTCAGAGGCTTTTCATCGGCGAATGTCGGCAGGGACAGCACGGACAGTGCCAGGGCGCCAAGCAGCACAAGTTTCTTCATCTTGGGACTCCATCGGTAAAGGGCAAAAACGGCAGAGTGAGCGACAGCCCAATATGCGAATGGGTGAAACAGAAAAGCGATGCTGCATCCGTGGGAAATTTCCCATTGAAACCGTCAGCGATTTCAACACGAGCCACGACGAGCGAGTGATCGGCATTCTAACGACAGGCCCGAAGCCGATATTTCTTCAATGCGACAACTAATTACAGATGCACCGAGAAACCCGCTTGAGCACATTGACAGCCCTGCAATTTCATGCAAGAGCGAAAGGCAGTGAACCGATCTATGCTGCAAATTGCGGGCCTATTATTCGCAAACCCTTCTAATCCGGCAAGCGCGGGGTTGTGTCTTATTTTTCACCGTGGGTTTTGAGGCCCGAAAACGGGGCAATGCGTTTCCGGATGCCCCGTTGCGGAGCAGGCGGTTACACATTCAGTTACTTGAAGGCGAACGGGTAACAGTGGGAATTGCCTGACGGAGCAATTCGATAATTATTGGAAAACAAAAAGCCCCGCCCGGCGCAATGCCGGACGGGGCTTTTCAGCCTTCAGACCCGCCGCTTACGCGACGTTCATGGTCTTGTGCGTATCGATCAGATGCTGCACCACACCCGGATCGGCCAGAGTGGAGATGTCGCCCAGGCCTTCGTATTCGGCCGTGGCGATCTTGCGCAGGATGCGGCGCATGATCTTGCCCGAACGGGTCTTCGGCAGCCCCGGCGCCCACTGGATCACGTCCGGCGAAGCGATTGGCCCAATCTCTTTGCGCACCCAGTTCTTCAGCTCCAGACGCAGTTGCTCGCTCGGTTCTTCGCCGTTTTTCAGGGTGACGTAGACATAAATGCCCTGCCCCTTGATGTCGTGCGGCACACCGACCACCGCCGCTTCGGCGACTTTCGGGTGAGCGACCATTGCGCTTTCGATCTCGGCGGTGCCCATGCGGTGGCCGGACACGTTGAGCACGTCGTCCACGCGACCGGTGATCCAGTAGTAACCATCGGCATCGCGACGGGCGCCGTCACCGGTGAAGTACATGCCACGGAAGGTCTTGAAGTAAGTGTCGACGAAACGGTCGTGGTCGCCGTACAGAGTGCGCGCCTGACCCGGCCACGAATCGAGAATCACCAGATTCCCCTCGGCCTCGCCCTCGATGATGTTGCCGAGGTTGTCCACCAGCGCCGGCACCACACCGAAGAACGGACGTGCGGCCGAACCCGGTTTCAGCGCATGGGCGCCCGGCAGCGGGCTCATCATGTTGCCGCCGGTTTCGGTCTGCCACCAGGTGTCGACGATCGGGCAACGGGACTTGCCGACATTCTTGTAGTACCAGTCCCAGGCTTCCGGGTTGATCGGCTCGCCGACCGAACCGAGCAGACGCAGACTGCTGCCGTCCGCGCCTTCAACAGCGGCGGTGCCGGAGGCCATCATCGCGCGGATCGCGGTCGGCGCGGTGTAGAGGATGTTGACCTTGTGCTTGTCGACGATCTTCGCCACCCGGGTGATGTCCGGATAGTTCGGCACGCCTTCGAACAGCAGCGTGGTCGCGCCATTGGCCAGCGGGCCGTAGACGATGTAGGAGTGACCAGTGACCCAGCCGACGTCGGCGGTGCACCAGTAGATTTCGCCCGGGCGGTAGTCGAACACGCGCTCGTGAGTCATCGCCGCATACAACAGATAACCGCCAGTGGTGTGCTGCACGCCCTTCGGCTTGCCGGTGGAACCGGAGGTATAAAGGATGAACAGCGCTTCTTCGGCGCCCATCTCTTTCGGCGCGCAGACAGTGCCCGCCACTTTCATCAGGTCTTCGTACCAGATGTCGCGATGCTGGTTCCACTTGATGTCGCCGCCGGTGCGCTTGCACACGATGACTTTCTGGATGCTGCTGGTTTCCGGGTTGGTCAGGGCGTCGTCGACGTTGGCCTTGAGGGAAATCTTCTTGCCGGCACGGATGCCTTCGTCAGCGGTGATCACCACTTTCGAGCGGCAGTCGATGATGCGA
This sequence comes from Pseudomonas sp. GM25, assembly GCF_000282255.1. Taxonomy (NCBI): domain Bacteria; kingdom Pseudomonadati; phylum Pseudomonadota; class Gammaproteobacteria; order Pseudomonadales; family Pseudomonadaceae; genus Pseudomonas; species Pseudomonas sp. GM25. The sequence goes on from NZ_AKJQ01000009.1 coordinate 29,896, forward strand.
CCGGCCAGGGCTTCCGGCGAGAAACCGCCAAACACCACCGAGTGAATCGCGCCGATCCGGGTGCAGGCCAGCATGGCGACCACGGCTTCGGGAATCATCGGCATATAAATGGTCACCACGTCGCCGCGGTGTACGTCCTGGCCACGCAGGGCGTTGGCGAGTTTGCACACTTGTTCGTGCAGTTCGCGGTAGGTGATGTTGCGGCTTTCGGAAGGATCGTCGCCTTCCCAGATGATGGCGACCTGATCGCCGCGCTCGGCCAGATGGCGGTCGAGGCAGTTGTAGGAAACGTTCAGGGTGCCGTCGGCAAACCACTTGATGTCGACATGGTGATCGTCGAACGAAGTCTGTTTCACCGTGGTGAAAGGCTTGATCCAGTCGAGGCGCTTGGCTTGTTCGCGCCAGAAGCCGTCAGGGTTGACGACCGACTGTTGGTACATGGCTTTGTAGGTCGCCTCGTCGGTCAGCGTATTGGCCAGAACCTCGGGACGAACGGGATACAGGGAAGCCGCACTCATCTTTCCTACCTCGGTGTAATAGTTGTTTTTGTATGACCCTGTTGTAGCCGGGGCGCCCGTATAGAACCATTCGACGATGGTAGTAACAAGCCCCTACAAAATGTGGCGATTGCCCCGAGCCCCGTTGGCCACGGCCTTTTAGCCATTGGCCCGGGCCGGGATATTTTGGTTTTTGGGGGATTGTTACCAAATCTGCCAAAGGTGTTTATCAAAACCGGGTCTGTTTACCCCTACCCCGCCTCCCTAAAATTCACCTCGCCGACAAGGCAAAGCGATTAACAACGTTACAGCCCCCACGAAGGCCGTTAATCCAGCTCTGAAGTAACAAACCCAAACGATGAAGTTCCACACGCAACCCCAAAAAGGTTGCGTGACCCCACTCGACCTCAAGAAGGTAAATTTCAAATGAAAGCTTTATTGGTTCTGGCCCTCAGCAGTCTGTGCGCAACCGCCATGGCAGACGAGGTCCCGACTGATGTCGCACAGCAACAACCGGCCATCGAGGAATACACTTACTCCACTCACCTGGACATCGCCAAAGTTGTATCGATGAGCGAAGTTCCGAATGTCTGCGAAGTAGTACCGATGAAAATGGAGTACGACGACTCCACCGGCCAGCGCCACATCCTGCGTTACAGCATCATGGGTAACGGCTGCACCAATTGATGGTTTGAGACTGCACCGAATCGGATCACTCAGCGCAACATCGAGGGTCGATTCCAGCCCGGCTTCGGTCGGGCTCAGTTGTGTTTGAAGTGACGTAAAAGGGTTGCAAAACACAAGATATAGTGAAAAACGCGGTTTTTTGCTCGTTTTTTGAGCAATCAATCACACACCAAAAAATTAATGAAAAAATTTTCTCCCGGGCCAATCCCGGCGAAAGCCCTGTAAACCCTCGCTCCGATCGAAATCATCCCCGCGCTCGACCGCCCTGCGCTGTTTCGCCCTCCCCCACGCCCGTGTTTTTTCCCTATAATGCCGCCCAATCGGGTCAGCAATATTCCCTTACAGGGATCAAAGCCATTCTGAAGCCCCGCAGCAGCGACAACGCTGACCTGCGCCCGTCAGAGGCTCTCGGAAACCCGTAAAAATTTTCTGTTTATTGCCTGCGTAGCACCGCTGCAAAAAACGACATCCAACGCGGCCTGTACGGCCGTGTGAAAAACCAACCAATCAGTTTTCACACGGGCACAGGCCCTCACGCAGGAGACGACACGTCATGCTGAGCTGGGACGAATTCGACAAAGAAGACAGTGAAGTAGCAGCAGTGAAAGGCGCCAACGCCGGCCACGCTAGCGAAGCCAACATGGACCGCCTCGACAGCGCCGGCGGTGCCGCCGCCCTCGAAGCCCGTGCCGTGACCGCCGAAGACTCGGCCGCCGTGGCCCGCGCCAAGGCTGCACTGGATTCCCTCGACGTCGCCGAAGGCCTCGCCGAACTCGAAGGCTCCGCCGCCCGTGTCGCCGTTGACGAAAAGCGCATGATCAACTGCCGCGCCGACCTCAACCAGCTCGTGCCATTCAAGTACGACTGGGCCTGGCAGAAATACCTGGACGGCTGCGCAAACCACTGGATGCCGCAAGAAGTCAACATGACCGCCGACATCGCCCTCTGGAAAAACCCGGAAGGCCTGACCGACGACGAGCGCCGCATCGTGATGCGCAACCTCGGCTTCTTCTCCACCGCCGACTCCCTGGTTGCCAACAACCTGGCCCTGGCCGTGTACCGCCTGATCACCAACCCGGAATGCCGCCAGTACATCCTGCGCCAGGCCTTCGAAGAGGCGATCCACACCCACGCCTACCAGTACTGCATCGAATCGCTGGGCATGGATGAAGGCGAGATCTTCAACATGTACCACGAGATCCCGTCGGTCGCGAAAAAAGCCGCCTGGGGCCTGAAATACACCCGGGCCATCTCCGACCCGGAATTCAACACCGGCACCGTAGAGACCGACAAAGAACTGCTGCGCAACCTGATCGCCTACTACTGCGTTCTGGAAGGCATCTTCTTCTACTGCGGCTTCACCCAGATCCTCTCCATGGGCCGCCGCAACAAAATGACCGGCGTCGCCGAGCAGTTCCAGTACATCCTGCGCGACGAATCCATGCACCTGAACTTCGGCATCGACGTGATCAACCAGATCAAAATCGAAAACCCACACCTGTGGGACGCCGAAATGAAGGAAGAAGCTTCGCAGATGATTCTGCAGGGCACCCAGCTGGAAATCGAATACGCCCGCGACACCATGCCTCGCGGCGTGCTGGGCATGAACGCGGCGATGATGGAGGACTACCTGAAGTTCATCGCTAACCGTCGCCTGTCGCAGATCGGTTTGAAGGAAGAGTACCCAGGGACGACTAACCCGTTCCCTTGGATGAGCGAGATCATGGACTTGAAGAAAGAGAAAAATTTCTTTGAGACTCGGGTTATTGAGTATCAGACTGGTGGTGCTCTGAGCTGGGACTAAATTTTTTCCGATATGCTCGAACAGTAGTCATTAGAAAGCCCCGCAATCGCGGGGCTTTTTTCGAATGAAAGGGAGAAAATGCAATATGGAAAGCAACACACCCGGATACTTCGAATTAGCACTCTCTTTCGCAGACAAGAATATCTGGCCTCTGATCATATTAGTCATTGTCATAATTACAAGAAAAAGCGTGGCAAGCGCTCTTGAACGGCTGATTAAATTAAATTTCTCATTTGCCGGTGCCACAGGAGCAATGGAAGCTGCATCACCTGTAATCATAATTGAGGAACCTCGCCAACCTCATACTGATACTAAAGAAACGATAGAGCGCCCTCAAGAACAACCGCCACAAGATAAACCTAAAGAAGAAGCAGATTTTTGGGTGGCTAGGCTATTCGACGCATTTGAGGCCAACGACCAAAAACTAGCCAAGCAAATATTCGAAGACAATCAGCACAACGAAGCTGATGAAGAAAAACAACATGACAACGAAGCTCTTTACCTGTATGTATGCTTCATCAAAGGGAAAGATCAACAAGCGTTAGAAAAACTTGAAAAAATCTACAATCTCAGCACTTCAGACACTGCAATAAAGAACATTTCATTATGGCTCTCATTGATATACAACGAAACGAACGACCCAAAAAGAGACAAAGAACTCCTTGAAAATGCCATCAGCCGTATTAAAAGTGAATCCGCAATAACAGAGCTCACTCTAAAACTTTCGCTTGCGCATAAAAATCTTGGCAACATCAATACAGGCCTAAAAACCCTTGAAGACAGACTATTAGTAGCTCACTCAGACGAACAGAAGTCATCCATATATGAATCGATCGCCAGCTTACTAAAAGAGCAGGGCAACTTTAGCGCCCAAGCAATTGCATTAGAAAAGTCTGTCGAATATGCTCCCGGCAATAGAGAGCGTTTGTTCGATGCTGCTTACGTACAAAGCAATAACGACCTCAACGGTCTCGCTATAAAAAACTATTCAACGTTACTGAATTTAGATCCTCAGCATTCAGTAGCACTCAATAATATTGGAGTCAGCGCCGGAGCTCTCAATATACGAGGAAAACAAATAGAATTTTTCAAGCGCTCACGAGACTGCGGCTCTACCCTAGCCATGTCTAATCTCGCAAATATTTATATTGAGAATGGCCTGTATGATGAGGCACAGCAAATTCTTGACGAGGCGAGAAAAACAGACGATCCACATGAAAACATTGGAACATCCCTATTTAATCTCAAAACCAAAACAACCCATGACAACGAAACATGGTCAACCACCATCAAAGAAGCAGAAGACTTCCAAAGAAATATAAGACTTTATGGTGAAGCCTACTTTGAGCCTCACACCAGTGCCATCTGGAGCGGGAACTGGAGCACTGAAAACGGCGAACAAGTAATTTTTACTATTGAGAATGAAAGAATCTCAGCAGAATGGACAATTACCGAGCTTCGCTTTAGCCAAACCCAGAATTTTCTATGCAAACTTTCTGGCACGTTTCAGAATCGTAGCGCAAAATTTACTTACACAAAAAACATGACCCCTGCAAAACCATCTTCTTTACTTGGATTATCAGGCAATGAAAGCATCTCTTTTCTCGCCTACATATCCACAGAAAACGCCACCCTCGTTTTTTTCTCAGCAACAGAGAATAGCAAAACAAAAATTGTATTAAATAAAAATTAAAATCTCGATTCCCCCCCCCCAAAAAAAAAACAACACACGCGTCACGACATCAAATCAAAAAAATAGCTCTTTACTATAAAGAGCTATTTTGCGCCCTCCTACGCCATAGAAATAAATTTCCTACGCCGTCTGTAGCTATTACCGCATTGTCGTCCTTGAAAACTCATCTACACTTTAAAATAGGTGCCTAAGAAACACCCAACGTGGAAAACTTGGTCAGTGACACAGACGTATATTCGTCAGTGGCAACTGCTCTGTTCGTTGGAGTTTCTTAAGTCCACTCTACGTTGGGGTCAGGCCCCTCCAAAGAATCTAAACGTAGAGGTAATGGATATGCCCAATCCTTTTTCTGTAACAGTCTTCTCGCGTCACAACCTCGCACTACACGCCCTTCTGCTCGAAAACCAACCGTGGTTCTGCGCCCGCGATGTCGGCCGTTTGATGGGTTTCCATCTGTGCGAACGCATGGTCAACAAGCTAGATAAGGATCAACGTCGCGTTTTGTGGATTGAGTATTTTCGGCAACCCGAAAAGCAGTTGATGCTCAGTGAATCCGGCGTGTATGCGCTGCTGGTATATCACTACGTTCCGGGGAACCGGTTGTTGCGGGAGTGGTTAACTCAGCAGGTGGTGCCGGCCTTGCGTGATGCAGAACACTCGGGGCATTCAGATCGGCCGATATTGAGCTTGTTGGATTGGCCGGAGATGTCGTTGAGCTTGCTGCATTGGCAGGATGAAGGCTGGATTCGACTGCGGGATATGCCTTATCTGCTGAACGATCAGACGCAACGACGGACACCGGGGAAGCCTTGGTGGCGAAAGGTTGCGCAGGTTTTTCAGTCTTCGGGGCACTCCATGGGGTAGTAATGGTGGTTGTAGGACTTTACGAGATCCGTCTTTATTTTCTGTAGGAATTTTCGTAGACATCAGTGATGGCCACTCAGTATCGTCCGAGGGTTTTCAACCCTCGGCGATTTTATGAGCGACAAGAAAAAAGACACTGACTGGACTGTTGCTGAGATTGAGGCAGCGGTTGACGCCTATCTGAAGATGTTTGAGCTAGAGCGAATCGGCCAAAAATTTAACAAAGCACATGAGAATCGCCTGTTGCGTGCATCTGCGCTGCACAACCGCACTGAAGGCTCAGTTGAATTCCGCATGCAGAACATCTCTGCCGTTTTATTGAGAATGCATAGGGAATACATCAAAGGGTACAAGCCAGCTAGAAACGTTGGGTCCAACGTTGAGCCAGCCATACGGGCAGTACTGATTGCAAAAGGGGTCACGCTTGGGGATCCAACGATTGCGACTGCGGATGAAGAAGCACTAGAACAGAGAGCTCTGGCGCTAGAAAAACTGCCTCTTGAAGACGAACCTGAGGGGATTGTGAAACCGAAGCGCGCTCCCGCCCAAAGCACTGTATTTATACGTGATCCGAAAGTTAGAGCCTGGGTCCGTCAAAAAGCCAAAGGAATATGTGAAGGGTGCGGTGAACCGGCTCCGTTCACTAAAAATGACTCGCCCTACCTTGAAGTTCATCACGTGAGGCATTTGGCGAATAAGGGTTCTGATCGAATCAGCAACGCTGTAGCACTTTGTCCGAACTGCCATCGGCGCTGCCATCACTCGAATGACAGCAAAGAGTTCACCGAGTCGCTTTATGACAGGGTTAAACGGTTGAAGCGTGAGCACCCGAACCGCAAAACTATCTAATGAGTGAGCTTGCTCCCTCGCTAAAGGTGATGAGTGGCCGGCAGTGGCGGTACGAGGATTGAGCCTGGGATCGCCAACAAGCCGGCTCCCACTGATTCCGTATCATTCTGAAAACAATCAGTGCAACCCACCCCACCACCCGCTATTAATACCCCTCCCACTCAAGGACCCGAGCCCCGCCATGAAATTCGATCTCGCCTACTGCCTCAGCCTCGACGACAAACTGTCGATCTATGACGTTCGCGATCTCAATTTCGATGAGACGGTGGCGTTCGACTCCGCCAAGGAACACTTCCTGTGCCCCAACGACGCCTGTCGTGCGGCGTTCGATGCCTCCAACGAGTTGGGCACGTTCAACGCCAAAAACGTGAATTACGTGCGCACGCCGCACTTCAAGAATCTGCCCGGTACGCAGCATGTGGCGGGTTGTCCGTATGTGAGTTTGAAGACGTCGGCGTCGGGTATTGAGGCGGCGGATGGGGAATCGGATGACGGTCGGGAGGAGCATTTCCCGTCGGAGTTGTTGCTGACGCGCCGTGAGTATGTGCGCAAGCCTGCCACGCCAGCAGGGGCGGCGGATGTGTTGCGGGATGATCCGGTGCGGGTGGCGGCTACCCCCTCAAAAGAGTCGCCGAGTCGTGAAACGGCGCCGGACAAGACCAGTGTTTTCGCTCACCCCGTGGAGTGTTTTGTGTCGAACTTCGCGGACAAGGATTTGCTCAAGCGCATGCCGTTGAAGATTGGCGAGCATACGGCGCCGTACAGTTCGTTCTTCAAGAAGATCGAGTATTTAATGGACAACAAGGGGCTGATTTACTGGGGCCGGATCAAGAAGATCGAGGACTTCCACAGCGCCAGTTTCCGGATCGATTTCGAGGATAAGGTCTGGTTCAAGAAGCCGGATGACCGCAAGAAGAAGCCTTATCCAGTCAGTGTCTATCTCAACAAAAAGCTGATCGACAACTACCGCAAGCGCAAGGCGTTTCTGGAAGAAATCAAACACGCTATTGATAGCGACAAGGAGTTGTTTTGCTTCTTCTATGGTGTGACGCCGGAGTTGAAGCAGGTGCCGGGCAAGAAGAACCCCGAAAAGCCTTTCGAGGTCTTCAATGCCAATATCGAGAACCTGGATCACTTCATTATTCGTGAAGCGCCGGGTCTGGCGTGAGGGTCAGCCCTGGGGCAGTTGCAGTTTGACGGCGCCGGGGTGTTGTTTGACGAGGGAGTACGGCAGGATCGACCACTCCGGTGCATCGCAGGCGCGGGCGACGCGTGCGAAGTAGGCGCCCAGGTAGAGGCCTTTCGGGGTGAAGTGCCAGGACGGATAACCCCAGATGCTTTCATCGGTGTAGTCGCAGCTGTCCTCATCGCCCTCCGCCGGTTTCTTCATTTCCTCGGGGTACAGCGCGGTGAGTTGTTTGATCAGCCACGGCACCAGCACTTCGCGCTGATAAGTCGAGCGCGCTGCACTTTCTTTTTCGTTCAGCGGCTGATCGCCCAAGCTGTCGCGCTCGGCGTGCAGCAGTGGTTTGCCCTCGCCTACCCACAACACATCTTCCAGCGACAACGGATGGCCGGTGTTCACGTCGATGTTGAGCGGCGAATCGCCGAAGTCCGGATGTGCGCCGCCGCAGTAATAACTGGTCGAGATGTTCAGGCTGACCACAGCCGGCGAGATCAGTTGCGGTTGGGCTTGCTGCATGAACTCGACGTTCTCCCCGCCCTGCAACTGGCATCCGTGATAGCTGATGACCTCGCTCCACAAGCGCCCGAGCAACTGTTGGTTGACCCGCTGCAGGTCATCTTTCGGCAGGCCGGATTCCACGGTAAACAAAGCAATCTTCGACTCAGGCTCCGTCCACCATTGCAGGGTGTAGCCCATGAAATCTTCTTTTTTCGTGGCTTTGAGCTTGAGCCCCTGTAGCCGCAGATATTCGTAAGGTTCGCTGGCGGGCAGCGTGGCGATGAAGGGCAACGTGGTAGAGGTCGGCGCCGCGAGTTTGGCTTCGGAGAGTTGCACGGCAAGTTTTTTACCCTGAGGGCTTTGCCATTCGCCGTGCCAGCCGTCGGCGGTTTCTTCCAGCTTGAGGGTCGGCAGCGGCTTGTCATCGCCGTAACGATTGTTGCCTTCGACCAGCGTCAAAGTGGTGTCCTGCAATGCGCCGCTGAGGGGCAAGTCGCGGTGGTACTTCTCGTAGAAGTAGCGGCCGGTCACCTCATCCTGCTGCTGGGTATTGAGCTCGACCACAATCGGCGTCTTGCCCAGCGTGCCGGTGAACACACGTCTGCCGTCGTCAGCCTGAGCAGTGGAAAGCAGTGAAAACAGCACGGCGGCGTATGGCGCCAGGCGCAATAGTCCCTTGAGCATGGATCGATCCCTGAGTGAATAAGGCTGCGGAGTATGAAGAGGATGCGCGCAGGAATCGAGGTGCTACTTCAGTGTCATGCCCAGCATCACGATGATGAGTAGCGCGATATACACCCACGCATGCACCCGATCCGGTATCCGCCCGATCCACAGCGTGGCCAGTCGAATCCCCAGCATCGAGCCCAGCGTCAGCACCGCGAACGCCAGCAGATCCACATACCCGATAAACCATGGCCCGAGGTCTGTCCCGCTGAACCCCGCCATCAGCATGTACGTCAGCGTTCCCGCCAGCGCCACTGGCACGCTCAATGGATTGGCCATCGACGTCGCCTGCGACATGCTCAACCCGCAACGCCGCAACAGCGGCACGGTCATGACGCTTCCTCCTACGCCGAGGAAGGTTGCGATGGCGCCAATACCTACACCGCCGCCGGTCGTTTCCAGTGTTCTCAATCGACGTGGGATGGTGCCTTCGGACTGTGTGAGAAATCCGCGTCGTAGCAGGCAGTCGACAATCGTCACGCCAAGGTAAGCAATGAAGGCATACCGAATAACTTCGCCGCTGACCAACACCGCTGCGATTACACCGACGACCGCGCCCAATCCGATGAACCCGCCCAAGGGCCACAGGTAATCACGGATAAGGTTGCCGGCGCGGCGATGTTTGCCGGTGGCGATCAGGGCGTTGACGATCATCACGCAGGTCGAGGTGGCGACGGCGATGTGCATGGCGGATTGGCTGATCGGGTCGTCGGCGCCGTGGCTCGCGGTGAGCATGCGGTACAGCAGCGGCACGACGACGAAGCCGCCGCCGAAGCCAAAGAGCACGGCGGTGACGCCGGTCAGGCAGCCGAAGAGTGTCAGCAGGAGGTAGAACATGGCGCGTCGTCCGTTGTTTGGGAGCGGTCGACGATAGAGCGGCAGCGCTTGGCCTGCTTCAGCAAGTCAGCCAATAATGTTTGCGATTACGCCAACCGCTGGGTGCCGCTCGATGCGCAATGTTTCGATCAATCTGCTGGATGACACGCCGCGCCCGGTGTTGGCGATCGGTACGGATTATTCCCACGGCTATCTGTTGCCACGTCATACGCATCGGCGGGCGCAATTGTTGTACGGCGCAACCGGGGTGATGCAGGTCAGCACGCATGACGGCAACTGGGTGGTGCCGCCGCAGCGAGCGGTATGGATTCCGCCGGGGGTAGCGCATGAGGTGTTGATGCTGGGGGTCAGCACTCGCAGTTTGTATATCGAGCCGGGGGCGGTGGATCTGGGTGAGCGTTGCCAGGTGATCAGTGTGTCGCCGTTGATGCGGCACTTGCTGATGGAAGCCGTGGAGTTGCCGCTGACCTATGACCTGGCCGGGCGCGACGGCGTGCTGATCGATTTGTTACTGCATGAATTGGTGCGCAGTGCACCACTTCCGTTGCATATCCCGCTGCCGTCTGACGGAAGACTGCTCGAACTGTGTCAGACCTTTCTGCATCAGCCGAATGCCCACCAATCGCCCCAGCATTGGGCCGATCAGCTGCACGTAAGCTTACGCACCTTCAACAGACTGTTTCGTCAGCAGACCGGCCTGAGCTTCAGTCAATGGCGCCAGCGCGCCTGCGTGGTATTGGCGCTGGCACGCCTGGCGGCGGGTGAAGCGGTGACGCGGATTGCCCTGGATTTCGGCTATGACAGCCCGGCGGCGTTCTCGACGATGTTCCGCCGGATCCTCGGTCAGGCACCGTCCGTCTGGTTGGAGGCGGCGAACTAGGGCAAATCAAAAAATGCGTTTGATCCCGGCCGAAAACAACTGTACAAAAACACAGTACATTTTCCATCAGCACTCTCGAGCCCGGAGCACACCATGGCCTCTTCAGCGATGAACCTCATCCTCGAACGTATCGCCCTTTTCCAGTTCACCCCGACGCATTGCGCCCAGGCCCGAGGGATGTTGGGCTGGAGCATTGAACAGTTGGCGCGAGAGGCCAAGATTTCAGTAGACGACATTCAGCGGTTCGAAGCGCAACAGGACGTGGCGGATGAGGTGCGGCTGGCGTTGACCTATCGGTTTGAGGCGCAGGGGTTGGTGTTCTTTCCGGGGTTTGCGCCGGGGCGTGGGGGGAATATGAGGGAGTCGGGCTCTGTAGAAATACGCGGTGAATTGGCAATGGTCGAGTAATTCACCGCATAGGGTTGCCGGAATGTGGTTGCGGCTGTGGATTGAGTTCGAAGGCTCCACTGCTCTTAGCAAGGAGCCTTCGTGACCTGATTACTCCTTGAACCCCGGATGCCGCAATTCCATCGAAGCCTGTTCGTAGCTGTATGCCATGGCAAACAACTGTGGCTCGCTCCACTGCTGGCCGTAAAAGAACACGGAGGTCGGCGTGTCGTCATCGCTCATGCCCGAGGGCAAGGTGATTGCCGGGTAGCCTGCGGTGGCGGCGGAGAACTGGGAAAAGCCGTCCGATTCGGCGAACAGGGCATCCAGATTGTGCTCACGCACCTGCTCATCGATAGCGTCTTTGAAGTTCTGACTGATGGTGGTAATCAGTGCGGTCGCCTCCTGATGGGAAAGCGCCGATGCGTTGATGGCCTCCAGCGTCTGCTGGCCGTGTTGCTCCTCACCGGGGTTGGCCTGGTTGAAGTCGATCAGCATCTGTAATGAATTGATCGGCAGTCCCTGGCGGCTGGCGAGATATTCGGGCAGTTCGTGCTTCATGCCACCCATCAGGCCGTTAACGTAGTCATCGATGTCCGGAAGACGCACAGTCAGCGGGACCAGCGTAGCGCCCTGCTCTTCCAGGGTGGCCATGGCGGCAAGCATCTCCAGACTCGGGTTCAGTACCGTATCGTGGGACCCGGTGTACGCAATCGGATAACCGATCCGTTTGCCTTGCAAGGCTTCACTGGAAAGCAGTGCGGTGTAGTCAACGCCAGTTGGGGCATCGACAGTCGCGCTGTCCGAGGCGTCAATGCCTTGCATGACGTTGAACAGCAGCGCGGCATCCCGCACGGTGCGGGTCAGCGTGCCCGGCGTGTCTTGCAGGCGGGTAATCGGCACGATGCCGGAACGACTGAACAACCCCAGCGTCGGTTTGACGCCAACCACACCGGTGGCCGACGCCGGGCAACTGATCGAACCATTGGTTTCAGTCCCCAACGCCAGCGGAGTGAAACCGGCGGCGACCGCTGCCGCCGGGCCGGAACTGGAACCACAGGTGCTTTCACTCAGCACATGAGGATTTCTCCCTTGGCCGCCGCGCCCGCTCCACCCCAAGGGCACGGCCATATCACGCATCCCTGACCACTCGCTCATGTTGGCCTTGCCCAAAAGAATGGCGCCGGCATCGCGCAGTTGTTTAACCGTAAATGCATCTTGAGCTGCCGGTTGCCCGACCATGGCCAACGAGCCGGCACTGGTTTGCATGCTGTCGGCAGTATCGAAGTTGTCCTTCAACAGAACAGGAATGCCATGCAGCGGACCACGGAGTTTGCCTTGCGCACGCTCTTCATCCATCGCGGTCGCGATGTCTAGAGCCTGAGGATTCATTTCGATGATGGCGTTGAGTGTCGGGCCTTGCTTGTCCAGATCCGCAATGCGCGTGATCAGATGTTGAACCAGTGCGACCGAGGTCAGTTCGTTGCTGACCATCATTGCACTCAGCTCGCTGGCGCTGGCGTATTCAAGTGTTGCACTGGAGGGCGCCGCGAAAGCGGCGCTGCTGGTCAGCGAAAGCAGGATGGCCTGCGCCAGCGTGTTCGCGCTGCGTTTAAAGCGAATTTTCATTTTCTAGTCCTTGTTTAAGCCAATCACGAGTGAGTCATTTCACTCGCGACCAAGCCTACCGAAGCCGCAGGAAACGGCTGTCAGCAACAAGAACCAGTGCTGGTAGGAAAACTCACCCAGCCTTGTAGCCGCTACAAGCAACGCGCCCTTTTTCTGACATCTCTTGTTCCATTTCCAACCACCACGCGTCCCCTCGTTGCGGTTGCATCAGGTTGAATGCCTCGCCCATTTTCGGCGTGGTGATCGACACGCTGCGCTCCCAGGCCAAAGCAAGAATGCGGTCGAAGGGCTCATGCCAGGCGTGCATTGCCAGGTCGAACGTGCCGTTGTGGATCGGGAACAGCCAGCGGCCCTTGAGGTCGATGTGGGCCTGCAACGTTTCTTCCGGTTGCATGTGCACGTAAGGCCACTCGACGTTGTAGGCCCCCGTCTCCATCAGGGTCAGATCGAAGGGACCGAACTGTTCACCAATGCGTTTAAAACCGTCGAAGTAGCCGCTGTCACCGCTGAAGAAAATTCGCGTGTCGCCATCGATGATCACCCACGACGCCCACAGGGTCTGGTTGCCATCGAACAGGCCACGTCCGGAGAAGTGTTGTGACGGGGTGGCGATGAAGCGGATGCCGGCGACTTCGGTGCCCTGCCACCAGTCGAACTGGCGGATTTTGCTGGCATCGATGCCCCATTTGACCAGCGTGTCGCCGACACCCAGCGGGGTCAGGAACACGTTGACCTTGTCCGCCAGTTTCAACACCGCTTCGTAGTCGAGGTGGTCGTAGTGGTTATGCGACAGGATCACAGCTTCGATCGGCGGCAATTCGTCGATGCTGATCGGTGGCTGGTGAAAGCGTTTCGGCCCGGCCCATTGCACCGGCGAAGCGCGCTCGGCAAACACCGGGTCGGTGATCCAGAACTTGTCCTGCAGCTTGAGCAGCAAGGTCGAGTGACCGAGGCGATAGACGCTGTGATTGGGCGCCGCGATCAGGTCCGCGCGGGTCAGTGACTGCACCGGAATGGCCGCCGCCGGCCGGGTGTTGCGCGGTTTGTGGAAGATCATGTTCCACATGATGCGCAGCATCTTGCGCACACCTTCGCGCTGCACCGGCGCGTGGTTGCGGAATACGCCTTGGGCCTGACGCGAAGGTTCAGGGGTTTGACTGCCCGCAGAAGCAATGGATTTGGCCATGACTGAATGACTCCGGAAACACCGCGCAATTCACGGCTTTCCACGGTGGGACGATAAATGGCCAAGGCACGCACGCATCAGCCGGACATCTGGTTTTAGGGTGCACCGATTAACGCAACATTACACTGATCGGTGTAGTTTCTAGGTTGCATCAAACCTGATGACAAGTAAACTGCCGAGTGTAATTTCACCCTTTTCCTGCCGAATCGAATTTATGACAGCTCCCCAGCGCCTCACCGACCGTAAACGCGAAGCCATCATCCAGGCCGCGATCGCCGAATTCCGTACCAACGGTTTCGAGGTCACCAGCATGGACAAGATCGCGGCCACTGCCGGGGTGTCGAAGCGCACGGTGTACAACCATTTTCCGAGCAAGGAAGAGCTGTTCGCCGAAATTCTCAATCAGTTGTGGGCACGAATCAGCACCGAGCAAGCCGTGTCGTATCAGCCTGATCAGCCCTTGCGCGATCAATTGCGAACGATGCTGCTGGCCAAACTGCAGATGATGGCGGACGACAATTTCATGAACCTGGCCCGTGTCGCTATCGCGGCTGCGATCCACTCGCCGGAGCGTGCGCAGAACATGGTGGCGCGTATGGGCGAACGTGAGGAAAGCGTGACCGTGTGGATTCGCGCGGCCCAGGCGGACGGTCGGCTGAAACCGGTCGATCCGGAATTCGCCGCGCATCAGGTGCAGGGGCTGTTGAAGACGTTTGCCTTCTGGCCGCAGATCTCCATGGGCCAGCCCTCGCTCGACAGCACCACGCAAAATGCCGTGGTCGATTCTGCACTGGATATGTTTCTGGCCTGCTATCAGCTCTAGACAAGGCCTGCGCCACGGTAAATGGCTCACAAGGACACTGAATTTTCCCGCTGGAATAAATGACAATGTCTGTCATTGGCCGATGAACGGTCTGTCTGAAGTATTACACTGCAAAGTGTTTCAGAATGAATCTGGCGCAGAACATCATGGAAAACCAACGCGGCAAAGGCTTGTCATTCGCCAGGCGCATTTATTTGCCACGGGCCATTGGATTGGGCATCGGTTTTTTCAGTGTCGGGGCCGCGCTGTATCCGTTGAACATGCCGGGCTGGCTCTGGGCGTTGTTGCTGTTCAACGGTTTTCTCTGGCCGCACGTGGCCTATCAATGCTCGACCCGCTCGGCTTTCCCCTATCGTGCCGAACGCCGCAACCTGCTCTATGACTCGGTGTGCGGCGGTTTCTGGACCGCGTGTTTCCAGTTCAATCCGCTGACCACCGTGACCATCCTGTCGATGATGACCATGAACAACGTGGCCGCCGGCGGCCAGCGTCTGTTCCTGCTCGGCGCTCTCGCGCAGGTAATCGGCGTGCTGCTGGGCTGGTCGGTGTTCGGCGTCAATTTCACCCTGACGGCTACGCAAACTCAGGTCTGGGCCTGCCTGCCGATGCTGACCCTTTATCCGCTGGCACTGGGCATGGTCTGTTATCGGCTGGCGATCAAACTCGCCGAACACAAGCGCACCCTGAGCGCCCTGAGCCGTACCGACAGCCTGACCGGCCTGCTCAACCACGGCGCCTGGAAAGACCTGCTGCACCTCAAGTTTCAGCAGTGCCGGCAGCACAATTCCCAAGCCATTCTGGCGCTGATCGACATCGATCATTTCAAGTCGATCAACGACAGTTACGGGCACATTGTCGGCGATGCGGTGCTGCGACAATTGAGTCGCGAGCTGAAATTCGTGCTCGACGAAAGCGAGCTGGCCGGGCGTTATGGCGGCGACGAATTCTGCGTGATCCTGCCCAACCTGCCACTGAACAAGGCCGAAGCGCTGATGGAGCAATTGCGTGAAGGAATGGATCGATACCGTCATCCCGACGTCCCCGAGCTACGCGTCAGCCTGAGTATCGGCCTCGCCCGTTATCAGTCCGTCTACGCCGACGCCCTCGAGTGGTTCGACGATTCCGACAAGGCGCTGTACAGCGCAAAACACGCGGGACGCAACACGATCAGCGTCGCGTTGAGTCGCTCAACCGCCTGAAAAAACTTGTACAAACTGGAGAAATATCGATTTCTTGTACAACTTTATAAAGTTTTGTATAAGTGAATCCGTCAGCCTGGATGCTGGCACACTGCTGCTAATCATCAGCACGTCCGGCTAGCCGGCGCGGGAACAGGGAACCAACCTTCAGCCCTATTTCCAGAGTGCCGCCAGCATGTTTTTCAACCGCCACAAGTCCACCCTCGACGCTCTCCAGAACACCATTACCGAACAGACCGGCCTGCTGGAAGCGATCAACCGCTCCATGGCTGTGATCGAGTTCGATCTCGACGGCGTCGTGCTACGCGCCAACGACAACTTCCTGAACACCATGGGCTACGAGGCCGAACAAGTAATCGGTCAGCCCCATCGCCGCTTCTGCCCGCCCGAGATTGCCCGCAGCAGCCAGTACACCGAATTGTGGTCGAAGCTGAAAAACGGCCAGTTCCAGTCCGGCACTTTTGAACGGCTCGATAGCCAGGGCCGACCAGTCTGGCTGGAAGCCAGTTATAACCCGATCAAGGATGCGTCTGGACGCGTGGTAAAAGTGGTCAAGTACGCCATGGACGTCACCGCCAAAGTTCAGCAGGAAAGTGAAGCCAACGCCAAGTTGCAGGCCATCGACCGCGCCATGGCAGTGATCGAATTCGACCTCGACGGCAGCATTCTCACGGCCAATCAGAATTTTCTGACGCGCATGGGTTACACAATCGCCGAGCTGAAGGGCAAACATCATCGGCTGTTCTGCCCTGCCGATCTGGTCAACAGCAGCGACTATCAGGACTTCTGGCGCCGATTGAATCAGGGCGAGTTTTTCCAGGGTCAATTCGAACGCATCGACAAACGCGGTCAGACCGTGTGGCTCGAAGCCAACTACAACCCTGTCTATGACGCTGCTGGCCGATTGTGCAAAGTGGTGAAGTTCGCCTCGGACGTCACCGCCCGCGTCGAGCAGCACGAGCAGGATGCACGCAGCGCCAGCGCCGCCTATCACATCTCCGTCGCCACCCGAAAAGTCGCCGAGCAAGGTACGCAAGTGATCCAGCAAGCGGCCAGTGAAATGCGCGACATCGCCGACGACATTGCCGAATCCTCGACCTTGATCGCACAACTGGGCGAGCGCTCCGAACAGATCACCGCCATCGTCAACACCATCCGCGCGATTGCCGATCAGACCAACCTTTTGGCCCTGAACGCTGCCATCGAAGCCGCCCGTGCCGGCGAGCAGGGTCGCGGCTTTGCCGTGGTGGCCGATGAAGTGCGGCAGCTGGCGGCGCGCACCTCCGGCTCGACGGCAGAGATTTCCAACATGATCGGCCTGATCCAGAGCGAAACCCGTCAGGCGATCAAGAGCATGGACAGCACCCGTGGTCGCGCGGCGCAGGGTGTCGAACTGGCGGATCAGGCCGGCACGGTGATTCTGCAGATCCGGGACGGCGCCAGCGAAGCGGTGGAAGCCGTGAGCATGTTCGCCAATGACCGGGCGCCCGGTTAAACACGACTACGGCAAACGCAGCGCCCGCCCCAGTTCATCGAACAGCGTGACCACCGAGCGCAACGCGCGGCAGTCCGGGCGGGTCAGCAGCCACAGCGCGGTGTCGTAACTGTGCAAGGGCTCGCTCAGGGCTTGCAGCCCTTCGTTGATGAGAAAGTCCGGCAACGCCGCCACGCCCAGCCCCGCGCGGACCAGTTCGGTCACGGACAGCATGCTGTTGCAGCGATAGCTCGGTGTCACACCCGGCAACTGCTGACGACGCCAGGCGACGGTCGGGTGATCGGGCAGAAAGTCGTCCGGGGCGATCCAGGTCAGCGCTGCCAGATCGGCCGCTTCAACCTTTTGTAGATAACGCTGACTGGCGCAGACCCGGTAGGAAATCTTCGCCAGCTCCCGTCCGACCAGATGCTCCGGCGGTGTACGCGTCAGGCGCAGGGCGATGTCGGCATCGCGGCGGCTGAGGTTGGCGAAATCATTGGAAGTGCTCAGCTCGATGGTCAGCGCCGGATAGTTCGGCATGAACTGCGCCAGCGCCGGCAACAACAGACCCTGCAACACCGAGTCGGTGCAGGTCAGGCGCACCGTGCCGCTGACCACTTCGCCGCCCTGCTCCACTCCGATTCGCGCTGCTTCCAGTGCCTGTTCGGCGCGTTCGGCCTGCTCGGCCAGGGTTTGAGCGAGGCTGGTGGGCAAGTAACCGGAGCGGCCTTTTTCGAACAGTTGCTGACCGAGTGCGGCTTCCAGTCGGCGTACGGCGCGAAACACCGTCGATACATCGACCTTCAACAGCTGCGCGGCCCGGGCCAGAGAGCCTCCGCGCACTAAGGCGAGGATCAGGGCCAGATCCGGGAAATCCAGTTGGTATTGCGTGGCTGCATTGATCACTTGGGCAAACGCCAATTTAGAGTGCGTGAACGCCAATCTATAGTGAGCGTCATCCCTCAACAAGCACAGCGAGTACTCATGGAATCCAGAGCCCTGCGCATCGCCCTGATCGGTGATTTCGATCCGCAAGTCACCGCCCACCAAGCCATCCCGGTCGCCCTCGGACTGGCGGCGGAACACCTTCGCCGTCCGGTCGAATTCGAATGGTTGGCCACCGACCGAATCCTGCCCGAGACGCCGCTGGAACATTTCGACGGCTTCTGGTGTGTCCCGGCCAGCCCCTACAAAAGCGAAGACGGCGCCCTGCGGGCCATCCGTTTTGCCCGCGAGCAGCAGCGCCCTTTCCTCGGCACCTGCGGCGGTTTTCAACATACGGTGCTGGAGTTTTCCCGCCACGTGCTGGGCTGGGCCGATGCCGAGCATGGCGAAACCTCGCCCGACTCGAGCCGCGCAGTGCTCACACCGCTGACGTGTTCACTGGTGGAAGCGGTGGACAGCATTCATCTGGTGCCCGGCTCGTTGATCGCCAGGGCGTACGAAACGTCGGAGATTAGTGAAGGCTATCGCTGCCGCTACGGTGTGAATCCGCAGTTCGAACGGGAGTTGCTGACCCATGAACTACACGCCGTGGGGCACGATTCGGCAGGCGATCTGCGCGCCATCGAACTGAAAAACCATGTGTTCTTTGTCGCCACGCTGTTCCAGCCGGAACGCGCAGCGCTCAAGGGGCAATTGCCGCCGCTGGTGCGGGCATTTGTTGAAGCGTGCTCGGAGCAATGTCGATGAAACCGAACACTGAGTGTTTCGCCGTGATCTTCACTTCGACCCGCACCGAAGGTGACAACGGCTACACCGAAGCGTCCGAGCGCATGATGCAACTGGTTGCCGAGCAACCGGGGTTTCTCGGCATTGATTCGATCCGGGGCGCGGACGGGGTGGGGATTACGGTTTCGTACTGGGAGAGTGAGGCGGCGATTCTGGCCTGGCGCGAGCATCCGGAACACCGGGTGATTCAGGCGCGCGGGCGGGCTGAGTGGTATTCGGCGTTTCAGACGCGGGTGTGTCGGGTGGAGCGGGAGTATCGGTTTGGCCAGTGAGTATTGGGTGTACTCACTGGCCTCATCGCGAGCAAGCTCGCTCCCACGGGTAGTGCGCTGTTCTCAAGATCACGCGGTACCTGTGGGAGCGGGCTTGCCCGCGAAGAGGCCGGAACAGTCGCAGCAGAACCTCAGCCCTTCACCAGACTACGCACCGCCTCAATCTCCGGCACTTCGCGTTTATTCATATAAACGCGCAACGGCTCGGTAATGTTGATCCGGTCATCAATATTCTGATCCAGCAATAACTGGATCAGCTCACGCTTGAGAGTCATGGTCTGTTCGGTGGTCGGTGCCCAGACGAATTCGCTGCACGGAATGATGCCGTCATCGGCCACGTCCATTCCGAACGAATCCTCACTGAAGCGCACGATGTACTGGCCGGTCTTGCGGTTGAGGCCGACGAAGCCCTTGAGGTCGTCGGCCGCCTGGCAGATGAGTTGGGATGTGATGCGCATGGTAAACCTCACGAAAAGGATCGATGGTCTACACGCAGGGCAATGAGTGGCGCGCCCTCTGCCGGGGCGGTTGTCGTGGCCAAGCGTACTGCAAACAAACGCACAAAAGTGCGGAAATTTTCGCTTTCAGTACGTTTATGTCGGTCTTGCGATAGCACGTTTTCGTTTGAGTTGCTAAAAGGGACATCTTCGAAAATACCTGCGAAAGGACCTCGACATGCCCGCCACGTTCACCAAAAGCGCTCTGCTGCTGAGCCTGATGCTCGGCCTCGGCCAGGCCCACGCCGCCAGCCAGCCAAACCCTGTTGCGCTCGCTGCCTCCGAGGGCATTTCGCACCCGGCGGTGATCGCCCACCGTGGCGCGTCCTTCGATGCCCCTGAATCCACCGCCGCCTCCTACAAACTGGCGCGCGACCTGGGCGCCGATTACCTGGAAATGGACTTGCAGCGCAGCAAGGACGGCGTGCTGTTCGCCCTGCACGACGACAACCTGCAGCGCACCACCGACGTTGCCACCAAGTTCCCGGAGCGCAAGGACAGCCCGGCCAATGCCTTCACCATGGCCGAACTGAAAACCCTCGACGCCGGCAGCTGGTACAACGCCAAGTACCCGGATCGCGCGCGGCCGTCCTACGTCGGTCTGAAGATTCTGACCCTCGACGAAATCATCGACATCGCCCAGGCCAATCCGAAGCACAAGCCGGGCCTGTACATCGAAACCAAGGAGCCGAAGCTGTTCCCGGGGATCGAGCATGACCTGAAGGAAAAACTCCAGGCCCGCGGCTGGCTGATCCCGGCCGGCGCCAAACCGGCTAAAAACGTCGCCAGCGTCGGCGAGAGTAATGGCAAGGTGATCCTGCAAACCTTCGAGAAGAGCAGCCTTGAAATGCTGCAAAAGGAAATGCCGCAGGTGCCGAAGATCCTGTTGCTGTGGGTGGGCGAAGGCAGCATCGAGCCGAAATCCAAAGTGACCTTTACCGAATCCGGCGAGAAGGACAAGAACGCGTTCTACGGCAAGCAAGAGCCGAAATCCGAAGCTGAATTCAAGCAATGGATCGACTACGCCAAGGCTCAGGGCGCCATCGGCACCGGCCCTTCGGCGAAGCTGACCCACGGCGGCGATCAGAGCTATTCGGATCTGGTGCAGCCATGGATGAACAAATACACCCACGATCAGGGCCTGCTGGTGCACGTCTACACCGTGGATGAGCCAGTGGACTTCGAAAAAGTCATGGCTTCTGGTGTCGACGGCATCTTCACCAACCGCGCCAGCGAGCTGCTGAAGTTCTACAAACGCCCGGCCGCCGCCAGTGTGGATCAGGTGTTGAAGAACAACGGCTTCTGATGCAACCGGACACCCCGTGGACAGGCCGCCTCTGGCTGGGGTACGACCATGGCCTGATCCACGGGATGTCGGGGCGCACTGCGCCCCACTCCCACTACGCCCACCAACTGATTCTTGCCCCTGACCGCCCGGTGACTGTGCTGGTCGAGGACAACCCCGTCACCACTTCCCGCCTGCTGATTGCCTCGCAGACTCGGCATGCGATTGTCGAGGCGCCGGATCCCGTGTTCACCGTGTACGCCGAACCGTTGCGGTTTGATGCCGAGACATTGCGCGATGCGCTGTTCGACATCGAGTGGTCGCTGCCGGCTCTGGATCACGCCATCGGCCAATGCCCGCGTCGCCCTCTGAATGACCCGCGAATCGAACGGGCTCTCGCCAATGTCGATGCTTCGCTGTCGAGTAAAGTCGCGGCCAGCGCCGTGGCCGATTCCGCCCATGTGTCGCTGAGCCAGTTGCAGCGGTTGTTCGTCAGTCAGGTCGGTTTGCCGGTGCGTCGGCTGGTGCTGTGGCGCCGGTTGCGGCTGGCGATGGCTGCGATTCTGGCGGGTAGCCCGGTGACCGATGCTGCTCACGCGGCCGGATTTGCCGATTCGGCGCACTTCTCCCGCAGCCTGAAAAAACTCTTCGGCGTGACGGCGCGTCAGGCGTTGCAGCACATCGAATTGCGCCTGCTGGATTGATTCAACGTCTCAAGCCATCCGGCACTTTCGGTTCGTTGCGCAGCGTTATTAACTCAAACGGATCGAGCAACTGCGCCACGTAATCACGGGGAAAATCCGGACGACTGCCGATGCCCAGATCGCCCTCGCCGATCCGGTATTTCTCGGTGTAAAAACCTGTCCCCAACAGCCAGTCCCACAGCGTGAAGAACAGCCCGAAATTGACGTCACCGGCGCACCCGTACTTCATGTGATGGAACCGGTGCAGCGGCGCCCAGGCGAAGATCCAGCGCAATGGGCCGACGCGCATGTCGACGTTCGAATGCTGCAACAACAGCTGGATCGCAATGGCGAACGCCAGCAACACCGCAACCTCGGACGGAATGCCGAGCACCAGCAACGGCAACAGCCCCGCCGTCGCCTCCAGCAGTTGATGCAGTGGATGCTTCATCAAACCGTTGAACCCGTAGAGCCGCTCGACGCTGTGATGAATCGCGTGCAGCCGCCACATCCACGGCACGCGATGGCTGGCGTAATGCATCAGGCTCACGCCCGCATCGGCAATGAAAATTGCCAGCGCCACTTGCAGCCACAGCGGCCAGTTCGACGGCCACGCGCCATCAATCGCCAGCAGCGCCACCAGCCCCGGCAATGCCAGCAGGCCAACAGCATTCAGCGCTTCGTTGACCAGCGCGTGCAGGATGTCGCGCCGACGGTCACCGGCGGGTCGGTTCCAGTTCACTTCATACGGCAACAGCCATTCACCCGCGAACGACACCGCCAGCGCTAAAACAAAAAGCGGCAACAACCACAGCAGCGAATACCCCGCCAACCCTATTGCGCCGCCAATAAATCCAACCCAGAACAACGGCGCGTACAGCCACGAAAAGATGCGTTTCATGCTCACCTCCATTTATCGAAGGCTAAGCATGAAAGTTTGCGCAGAACCGCAATTGAACAAACGACGCAAACCGGCCGGGTGTTTTTAAGGGTGAGTTAAGTTGCGGCGATTAACCTGAACTCACTTAAACGAATCACCCAAAGGAATAACCGATGAAAACCCTGACTGCCCTGTTTACCGCTGCCGCCCTGACCCTCACCGCCGGCCTCGCCCAGGCTGACGTTCGCGTTGACCAGATCCCGCAACTGGTCAAGGAGGGCAAGATCAAGTCGTTGGAGTCGATGAACGAACAAGCGCTGAAACTGCATCCGGGCGCGACCATTACCGATACCGACCTGGATAATCACTTCAATGGTTATGAGTATGAAGTTGAGTTGCGTACTGCGGATGGCAAGGAGTTCGATGTGGACTTCGATGCGACGACTGGCAAGGTGCTGACCAACAAGCAAGACACTTGATTGGCTGATAAAACAAAGCCGCACGACTTTTGGGTTGTGCGGCTTTTTTGTGTCTGCAATTTATGCGGAGGTACTGACCAGCGAGCCCGACGTACTCGAATCCGAATCCTGCAACGCCGCCAACAACGCCGCCGTCGCCGTCTGCAACGAAGCCGACGTCGTCGCGATCTGCGACTGCGCAGCCGCGACATCCGCCGCCTTGGCATCCTGACTTTCCTGCTTCGCCTGAGCCGCTTGCAGCGCCTTTTGCTCTTCCTGCAACTGCTTCTGCAACTCGGCAATCTGCTTGCGCAGTTCTTTCACGGTATCCGATTCATCGCTGCTGGAACTGCTGTCCCCCGCCGGCGCCGCCCCACCGCCCGCCGCGACTTTGCTGGTGTCGGCCTTCACGTCGGTGCTGGCCGCCGCGGTGGTTGAGGTGTCGTCGCCCGAGTCGGCAATCGAGGTTTTGCTGGTGGGCGTGGTGACGGTCTGATTGATCGAAACAGACGTGATGCTGACCATGGGAAATCTCCAATGCCGGTTATAGATAACCGGGCATCGGCGGCGGTCTGCGCGAATTGAGATCGACTGTGTACCGACTCGGTAACCAAACCGGTACACAGTCACTGGCCGGTCAGACGCTCAGGCGAGCGGTGACGTCGTTCAGTTGGCCGGACAGGCCGTGCAGGTTCTGGCTGGCGCTTTCGGTGCGCTGCACGTTGTCGAGGTTGGTGCTGGCGATCGAGGTGATCTCGGTCAGGTTGCGCGAGATGTCTTCGGCCACCGAGGTCTGTTCCTCGGCGGCGGTGGCGATCTGGCGGTTCATGTCGCGGATCGCTTCCACCGCGTGGGTGATGCGCTCGAGCATGGCGCCGGCCTGGGTCACTTGCTCGACGCTTTCATCGCTGCGGGTCTGGCCGCTGTCGATGGCCTGGGCCGCGTCCACCGCGCCGGTCTGCACGCTGTGGATGATCTGGTTGATCTCGATGATCGACTCCGCCGTACGCTGCGCGAGGTTGCGAACTTCGTCGGCGACCACGGCAAAACCACGCCCGGCTTCACCGGCACGGGCCGCTTCGATGGCGGCGTTGAGCGCCAGCAGGTTGGTCTGCTCGGCGATCCCGCGAATCACTTCCAGCACCTTGCCGATGCGACCGCTGTCGGCTTCCAGACGACGGATGACCGTGGCGGTGTTGGCGATTTCGCCACGCATCTGGGTGATGCTGTGGATGGTGCTCTGCATGACCTTCTCGCCCTGCTGGGCAGACTGGTCGGCATCGTCGGCCGCACGCGCCGCGTCGGCTGCATGACGGGCGACTTCCTGGGCAGTGGCGGACATTTCGTTCATCGCCGTGGCCACCTGATCAGTGCGGTTGAACTGCTCGTTGGTGCCGCCGGCCATCAGCGTGGCGATGGCGTTCAACTCGCCGCTGGCGCTGTCCAGATCCTTGGCGCTGCGTTGCAGATGATTGAAGGTTTCGGCGAGGAAATCGCGCAGGGTGTTGGCGGCCGCCGCCAGGTTCCCCAACTCGTCCTGACGGTCGCTGGCCACGCGCTCGACCAAGCGGCCCTTGCTCAACTGGGTGACGTAGTCGATGAGTTTGCGGATCGGCTCGACCAGGTTGCGGTTGACCAGCCACAGGCTGAGCAGACCGATCAACAGACCGGACGCGAGCATCACCAGCAGCCCCAACCACACAGTGCGATCGGCACTGGCGCTGATCTGCGCCGATTGCTCGGTGCCCTGCTTGCGCAGCTCGGCTACCAATTCGCTCATCTGATCGCTGGCAGCTCGGTCGACGCCTTTGACAGCAGCGTCGCCCGCAGTCGGATCGGCACCGGCGGCGACGTAGGCATCACGGCCCTTCTGGTACGCAGCGCCGAGCAGACGATGTTCTTCGCGCAGACGTTCGATGCGGGTTTTCAGCGCAGGCTCGAGGCCTTTCTGATTGGCCAGCTCACCGAGGATGCCCTGCACATCGCGCTGACGGTCTTCGAACTGGCCCCAGTACTTGGCCAGATCCGCCGGCTGCTTGCCGCGCAGCAGAACGTTTTTCCACTCCTGGACCTGCACCTTGAATTGCAGGTTGGCTTCGTCGATCAGTTGCGAAGTGTGCAAGGGGCCGGCGATCAACTGGCTGTAACTCTGCACGCCGTTGGACAGGAAGTGAAAGCAGGCCAGCGCGATCAACAGCATCGCCAGCAGGCTGCCGCTCAGCAGGGCGAGAATTTGCGCTCTCAGGGATTTTTGCAGCATCGCAGGTACTCGGGACAGGGATGAGGCACGTCCGGTAAGACGTGATTTTTTGGCCGGACATCCGTGTCGGCGGACCTTGGCTCTTGGCCGAAGGCGCGCAACCTAACTCATGCGTGATCGGCGTGCCAGAGCCCTTCTTGAGAAAAATCCGACCGCCGGTAACGCGTTGATTTGACGTCATTTTACTGTCACACAAACGTCATGTGACATTGCGATGATGCGGCTCAGGTGAATCTGCAAATCCCGCGACAGACGCCTCCTCGCAGCGAGCCTTCATGAACCACAGCCTCGATATCAGTCATCGTGATCCTGACCTGTTCGGCCTGCTTTACGGCTTTCGGTTTCGCCCCGGCGAACGCGGGCGCGAGGTGGATTCGGCGACCGCCCTGCGCTGCCTGCAAGACGACAGCGAGGGCGATGAATTTCTCTGGCTGCACCTGAACCTGGCGCACGCCGCGTGCGAGCGCTGGATGAAAAGCCACCTGCAACTGCCCGAAGAGTTTTTCGAAGCGCTGCACGAAGGCTCGCGCTCGACCCGCATCGAGCATGTCGATTCGGCGTTGCTGGCGGTGGTCAACGACGTGGTGTTCAACCTCAGCAGCATGGTGTCGTCGGACGTGTCGACGCTGTGGGTCTGTGTGCGCAGCAAACTGATCGTCAGTGCGCGTCTGCAACCGCTGCACTCGGTGGACAAGTTGCGTTCGTCGGTGAAGTCCGGCGAGTGCTTCCGTTCGCCGCTGGAACTGCTGGTGCATCTGCTGCGCGATCAGGGCGAAGTGCTGACCCAGATCGTGCGCAAGACCAGCATAAGCGTCGATCAGGTCGAGGACGAATTGCTGTCCTCGCGACTGTCGACCAACCGCGCCGAACTCGGTGCCAACCGACGAGTGCTGGTGCGCCTGCAACGGCTGCTGGCACTGGAGCCGGGTTCGCTGCTGCGCCTGCTCAACCGGCCGCCGCCGTGGTTGCAGAAGGAAGACGTGAAGGAGCTGCGCAAATCCACCGAGGAGTTCGCACTGATCATCAACGACCTGACCGCCCTCGGTGAGCGGATCAAGCTGTTGCAGGAAGAGATCGCCGCCAACCTCAACGAACAGAGCAACCGCACGCTGTTCACCCTCACCGTGGTCACGGTGCTGGCGCTGCCGATCAACATCATTGCCGGTTTCTTCGGCATGAACGTCGGCGGTGTGCCGCTGGCCACTGATCCCGAAGGGTTCTGGATTCTGGTGGCGCTGGTGGTGACGTTCACCGTGATTGCCGGGCGCTGGGCGTTTCGCAAGCGGCGGGATTATTAAGACCTCGTTCGGTGGGAACGATCTTCAGTCAGAAGACCAACGGTGTGGCTAATCCGCCAAACACTGATCTGTCGCAGCCTCTCTGTAATATTTAGCAACGATCATGGGCGACACTCCTTCCCCCGCTCAGGATTGTCCTCCCATGGCTACTCCCTCCCTGACCGCCAGCCCGGCCCCCGCTGCCAGTGGCAGGCCGGCCCTCGACAAGAAAACCGGCCCGTTCACCTACGTGGTGTTTTTCGCGGTGCTGGCGATGGGGCTGCTGTTCACCGCCTACAGCCTGATGCACGACATGCACGAACTCGGCACGGTGGTCACCACCTGGACGCCGTTTCTGCTGCTCGGCGTGGCGCTGTTGATTGCGCTGGGCTTCGAGTTCGTCAACGGTTTCCACGACACCGCCAACGCCGTGGCCACGGTGATTTACACCCATTCGCTGCCACCACATTTCGCGGTGGTCTGGTCGGGGTTCTTCAACTTCCTCGGGGTGCTGCTGTCGAGCGGCGCGGTGGCGTTCGGCATCATCGCGCTGCTGCCGGTGGAGCTGATTCTGCAAGTCGGTTCGTCCGCCGGTTTCGCGATGATCTTCGCCCTGTTGATCGCGGCGATCCTGTGGAACCTCGGCACCTGGTGGCTGGGCCTGCCGGCCTCGTCGTCGCACACGCTGATCGGTTCGATCATCGGCGTCGGCGTGGCGAATGCCTTGATGCACGGCCGCGACGGCACCAGCGGTGTGGACTGGGCCCAAGCGACCAAGATCGGTTACGCGCTGCTGCTGTCGCCGCTGGTGGGCTTCGGTTGTGCGGCGCTGTTGCTGCTGGCGCTGCGCGCGTTCGTGAAGAACCGTTCGCTGTACAAGGCACCGGAAGGCAACACCCCGCCGCCGTGGTGGATTCGCGGTCTGCTGATCCTGACCTGCACCGGCGTGTCGTTCGCTCACGGTTCCAACGACGGCCAGAAAGGCATGGGCCTGATCATGTTGATTCTGGTCGGCACCCTGCCGATGGCTTATGCGCTGAACCGCACCATGCCGGAAGAACAGTCGCTGCAATTTGCCGCTGTCGCCCAAGTGACCCAGCAAGCACTGGTGAAAAGTGCGCCACTGCCGGCACCGGCCGATCCGCGCGCAGTGCTCTCCGACTACGTGCGCAGCAAGGAAGCCACGCCGCAACTGATCCCCGCCCTCGCCTCCCTGACCGGGCACATCGGTGAAGAAGTGAAGGGCTACGGCTCGCTGGCGAAAGTCCCGGCCGAGGCCATGGGCAACGTCCGTAACGACATGTACCTGGCCAGCGAAACCATTCGCCTGATGGACAAGAACAAGGTCGGCACCTTCGACGCCGACACCAGCGGCAAGCTGCAACTGTTCAAGCAACAGATCGACAACGCCACCCGGTTTATTCCGCTGTGGGTGAAGATCGCGGTGGCGATTGCGTTGGGGCTGGGCACCATGGTCGGCTGGAAGCGGATCGTGGTCACGGTCGGCGAGAAGATCGGCAAGACCCACCTGACCTACGCCCAGGGCGCTTCGGCGGAAACGGTAGCGATGCTGACCATTGGCGCCGCCGACATGTTCGGTCTGCCGGTGTCGACCACCCACGTGTTGTCCTCGGGCGTGGCCGGGACCATGGTCGCCAACGGTGGCGGCTTGCAGATGAAGACCATCCGCAATCTACTGATGGCGTGGGTGCTGACCTTGCCGGCGGCGATTCTGCTGTCAGGCAGTCTGTATTGGCTGTTTACCCAGATCTTCTGATCCAGCCGAATCCCTGTGAGAGCCTTTGCTCCCACAGGGATTTGCCGCAGGAATCAGAGCGTCGAACGAATCAAATCCCCCAGCCAATCCATGAACACCCGCACCCGCAACGGCAGATGCCGCTGCCTCGCGTACAACAGTGAAATGCCCATCGCCGGCGCGGTGTATTGCGGCAGCACCGTCACCACCTCGCCGGTATCCAGATAAGTATTCATCCCGGTACGCGGCACCTGGATCAGACCAAATCCCCCCAGACACGCCGACTCGTAGGCATCGGTGCTATTGACCGTCACACTGCCCGCCATTGGCACCCTGTGAACCTGCCCGTCCTGCTCGTAGACAAACCCTTCCGATCGCGAACCCAGCACACCGACGTAATGCACCAGCCGATGCTGCGCCAGATCTTCCAGGGTCTGCGGCACGCCGTAGCGCTCCAGATACGCAGGGCTGGCGCAGTTGATCATGCTGAAATCCCCCAGGTGCCGCGCCACCACCGATTGATCGGGCTGCGCGCCGATGCGCACCACGCAATCGAAACCTTCGGCGAGCAGGTCGACCCGGCGATCGGTGCTGCTGATTTCCAGCTCCAGATTCGGATGGCGCGCCATGAATTCCGGCAGCTTCGGCATGATCAGCCGCCGCGACAGAATATTCGGCATATCGACCCGGATCCGCCCGGTCAGCGACGCTTCGTCCTGACGAAACAGGTTCTCGATTTCGTCCATGTGCGACAGCAGATCCTTGCTCCGCTCATACAGCGCGAGGCCGTCCTGAGTCGCTTGGACCTTGCGCGTGGTGCGTTGCAGCAGGCGCGTGCCGAGCAGGCTTTCCAGCGCCTGCACCTGCTCGGACACCGTCGAGCGCGGCAACCCCAGACTCTCCCCCGCCATCGTGAAACTCGACAATTCGCTGACCCGGACGAAGGTGCGCAGCAGTTCCAGTTTGTTCATGGGTCACCCATTGATTGTTCGGACAATCCGACCAGTGATTCCGGTTTCAGTCTGTTTATCACCTCATGGCGGATAAATAAACTTTGCTGCATCACCGTCACCGCCATCGAGGAAGACCCATGAACCGCAAAATTGCATTGATCACCGGTGCCAGCCGTGGCCTCGGCAAGAACGCCGCCCTGCACCTCGCCGCGCAAGGCGTGCACATCATCGGCACCTACAACAGCCGCGCCGATGAAGCGCAGTCGTTGGTCGCGGAATTGAAATCCCTCGGCGCCAACGCCGTAATGCTGCAACTGGATGTCGGCCGCAGCGAAGGCTTTGCCGATTTCGCCGTGCGGGTCGAGCAGGCGCTGCAACAGCTTGATCGTCCGCGCTTCGATTTCCTGATCAACAACGCCGGGATTGGTGTGCATGCGTCCTTCGCCGACACCACGCCGGAGCAGTTCGACCTGCTGATGAACGTGCAGTTGAAAGGGCCGTTCTTCCTGACTCAGCAATTGCTGCCGCTGATCAACGATGGCGGGCGGATCATCAACATCTCCAGCGGTCTGGCCCGCTTCACCCTGCCGGGTTATGCCGCTTACGCTGCGATGAAAGGCGCGATGGAAGTGCTGACCCGTTATCAGGCCAAGGAGCTGGGTGCGCGGCAGATCGCGGTGAATATCCTGGCACCCGGCGCCATCGAAACCGACTTCGGCGGCGGCGCGGTGCGCGACAACTCTGCACTGAATGCGATGGTCGCCAGCAACACCGCGCTGGGCCGTGCCGGGCAGCCGGATGACATTGGCGGCGCACTGGCACTGTTGCTGTCGCCGGGCGCGCAGTGGATCAATGGTCAGCGGATTGAAGCGTCGGGCGGGATGTTTCTGTAAGCCCGAAGAAATCCCGGACAAAAAAAATCGCAGCCCTCGCCGGCTGCGATTTTTGTTTTCAGTTCTGGCATACGCTGCGCATCACCAACCGCTCGCGCACCACGTCATAACCCCAATGGTAGATGTAGGTGTACGGCAGGAAGAACAGCAACACGCCGATGTCGAGCAGGAACGCCTGCCACAGACTGACCGACAGCCACCAGGCAATCAGCGGCACGCCCATCACGATCAACCCGCCCTCGAACAGCAGCGCGTGCGCCACTCGCACCCAGGCGTTGTGGGCGATGTTCCAGCGCTTGAGCATGCGGTCGAAGAAGCCGTTGAACACCACGTTCCAGCCCAGGGCCAGCATCGCGATTGCGATGGTGACGGCGCCCATTTCGACCAGCGGTTTGCCCATGATCCACGCCAGCAGCGGAGTACAGATCAGGATCGCCAGCAGTTCGAAACCGATGGCCTGGAAGATACGTTCAGTGATGGATTTGTTGGCAGTCATGGCCGAAGTCCTCTGTGAAGATGGTTGCCATGATCCAGCACCACACCGATACTTCATAACCAATAACCATCGATCAAGGCGATAGTTCATGGCTTCTCAGGAAGTTTTGCTGGCATTTGTCCAGGCGGCGACTCAAGGCTCTTTTTCGGCAGCGGCGCGCAAACTCGGGCGCAGTCAGTCGACGGTGAGTGCGGCGGTGGCCAGTCTTGAGATTGATCTGGATCTGATCCTGTTCGACCGCAGCAGCCGCAAGCCGACGCTGACCCCGGCCGGGCACGTGATGCTGCAACGGGCCGAGGCGATTCTGTCGGCCACCAGCCGTCTGGAAATGACCGCCCGGCAACTGGCGCAGGGCGTAGAGCCGAAACTCACGGTGGCGATTTCCGACACTTATCAGTCCGACCGTTTCGAGGCGGCGCTGGTGGGCTTCGAGCAGCGCTATCCGAATCTGGAGCTGGAATGCCTGATCGCCGAATGCGATGACCTGGTCGAACTGGTGCAGCGCGGCCGGGCGCATCTGGCGTTCGCCGAAATGCAGGACAACTACCCGCCGGACCTGGCGACCGCGACCGTCGCCGAGCGTACGGAAATCGCCTTGTTCGTGGGTCGTGGGCATGCGTTGGCGACTCACGACTCCATCGATCAAACGGTCCTTGAACAACATCGCGAGCTGCGCCTGGCAACCATCGTCAATCCCTATGACAGTCGCGGCAAAGGCCGGGTGTGGTCGGCGCCGAGTTACCTGATGCTGCTGGAAATGGCCGAAAAAGGTTTTGGCTGGGCGCCGCTGCCGCGCTGGCTGGTGGAGCGTTTCGGCAATGACTTGCTGGTGGAACTGAAGGTGCGCGGCTGGCCGAAACCGGTGTTCGTCGATGCGCTGTGGTCGCGGCTGTACCCGCCGGGGCCGGCGGGGAGCTGGTTGCTGAGCAAGATGCTGGAATAGCGGTGCCCTCAATCGCTAGCAGGCTAGCTCCCACACCGGACCTGTGGGAGCCAGCCTGCTGGCGATGGCGGCAGCTCAGGCCGCTGCAATATCGACCGGGCGGTTCACCTGAAAATACTCGTGCAACCCGCGCATCGTCGGCAGTTCCAGTGCCTGCGCCGCATAACACAATCCCACCCGCCGGGTCGGCGCCGGCAGGTGCAGCGCGCGCACGACGATGCGTTCATGCCCGCTGACCAGCGACTGCGGCAACATCGCCACACCGACACCCGCCGCCACCATGTGCAACGCCTGTTGCAGTGAACCGGCATGTCCCGCCACCGCTTCCGGCGAGCGTCCGTACAGCGCCATCAAGCGTTGATGGGACGGATGCTGCGGACAGGTGATCCAGTCTTCGATCGGCGCCCAGCCTGCTTGCGCGTTGGCCATCGGATGATTGAGGGGCAGCGCCATCACATAGGACTCTTCCCACAGCGGCAGGAACAGTTCGTCCTCGCAGCACATTTCCTCGACCGCCAATCGACCATCGCCATGACAGCCCTCTTCCAGGGTCAGCAGCAGATTGGGCAACGCCTGATGGGCCATGCGCACAAAGGCTTCGATGTGGCTGGCGGCGATGTCGCCCTCGATGCCGAGGTTCAGCGGCGCACGGTTTTCGCGGCCGCGAAACATCCGGCTCAGT
Source organism: Pseudomonas sp. GM25 (assembly GCF_000282255.1). Classification (NCBI taxonomy): domain Bacteria; kingdom Pseudomonadati; phylum Pseudomonadota; class Gammaproteobacteria; order Pseudomonadales; family Pseudomonadaceae; genus Pseudomonas; species Pseudomonas sp. GM25. Next base: position 62,181 of record NZ_AKJQ01000009.1, read on the forward strand.
GCCTCGGACTCGGCCACCATCCGGCGCGCCTGCGGGTACAGCAGCCGCGCTTCGTCGCTGACTTCCACACCACGGGGCTGACGCACGAACAGCGTCGCGCCGAGTTCTTCTTCCAGCTGTTTGATGGTCACCGACAGCGTGGGCTGACTGATGAACAGCCGTTGCGCGGCAGCGGTGATGTTGCGTTCCTCGAACACCGCGAGGAAGGCTTTGAGATGGCGGATATCCATAGGAGATTCCGATAGCAGACAGAGGAATAAGGCATTTTTCAGCCTCCAGCGGGCTAAATATACTGCGTCCCGAATCTGGTTATTTGTTTTTCTTATCTCAGGAGTTCAACCATGAGCAAGCCATTGATCATCATCACCGGCGCCAGCTCGGGCATCGGCGAAGCCACCGCCCGCCGCTTGAGCGCTGCCGGCCATCCTCTATTGTTGCTGGCCCGGCGCATCGAACGCCTTGAAGCACTGGCCCTGCCGAACACCCTCAGCCGCCGCGTCGACATCACCGACCGCGCCGCGTTGCTGGCCGCTGTGGCCGAGGCGGAAGCGCAATTCGGTCCGGCCGATGCGCTGATCAACAACGCCGGGGTGATGCTGCTGGGCGAGATGAGCATGCAGGACCCGGCGCAGTGGGACCAGATGCTCGACGTCAACGTGAAGGGGCTGCTCAACGGCGTGCACGCGGTGGTCGCCGGGATGATCGAGCGCAAGCACGGCACGATCATCAACGTCAGCTCGGTGGCCGGTCGCAAGACGTTTCCGAATCATGTGGCGTATGTCGGCACCAAGTTTGCGGTGCACGGGTTATCGGAGAACCTGCGTGAAGAGCTGTCGCCGCATAATGTTCGGGTGACCACGATTGCGCCGGGTGCGGTGGAGACCGAATTGTTGAGCCATACCACGGATGAGGCGATCAAGACTGGGTATCAGGCTTGGAAGCAGGACATGGGTGGGACGGTGTTGAGCGCCGAGGATGTGGCGACGGCGATTGCTTATGCGTATGGGCAGCCGCAGGGGGTTTGTATTCGGGAGATTGTGATGGCGGCTACGCGTCAGCAGGCCTGACTGGCGTTTACTAAAGAGGATTGCGCGGCGTCAGCTCGCGCAATCGTCCCTCGATAAACCGCCGCTCCGGCTCCTGCCGCGTCAACTCCAGCGCCCGCAAATAAGCCGCCCGCGCCTCCTCAACCAGCCCCAACTGCCGACAAAACTCCGCCCGCGCCGAATGCGCCAGGTGGTAATCCTGCAAATCCCCGCGCCCCAGAATCCCTTCAACCAGGGTCAACCCCGCCAGCGCGCCATCACGTTTGGCCACCGCCACCGCCCGGTTCAACTCGATCACCGGCGACGGCACCGCCCGCAGCAACACGTCATACAGCCCGACGATCTGCTCCCAGTCCGTCTCCCCTGCCGTGGGCGCTTCGGCATGCACCGCTGCAATCGCCGCTTGCAGGCAGTACGGTCCGAAGCGCCCCGTGGTCAGCGCTTTTTCCACCAGTTCGCAGCCTTCGGCAATCAGCTCGGCATTCCACAATCCGCGATCCTGATCATCCAGCAGAATCAGTTCTCCATCAGCCGTGGACCGCGCCGACCGCCGCGACTCATGCAACAACATCAACGCCAGCAGCCCCATGACCTCCGGATCCGGCAACAACTCCAGCAGCAACCGCCCTAGGCGGATCGCCTCACGGGTCAGGTCTTCGCGGGTCACCTGGGCGCCGCCGGACGCCGAATAACCCTCGTTGAACACCAGATAAATCACCCGCAACACGCTGTCGAGGCGCTCGGGCAATTCGCTCAGGCTCGGGACTTGATAGGGGATTTTTGCATCGCGGATCTTCGCCTTGGCGCGCACGATGCGCTGGGCAATCGCCGCCGGGGCCGAGAGGAATGCCCGGGCGATTTCCTCGGTGGTGAGGTCGCAGACTTCACGCAGGGTCAGCGGCACTTGCGCGTCGGCCGCCAGCGCTGGGTGGCAGCAGGTGAAGATCAGGCGCAGGCGATCGTCTTCCACGTCTTCGGCGTCCCATTCGGACTGTTCCAGTTCTTCCAGTTGCGCCAGCAATAACGGCTGCGAGGCCTTGAACCGCGCCCGACGGCGTAACACGTCGATCGCCTTGAAACGCCCGGTGGACACCAGCCAGGTTCGCGGATTGTCCGGCACGCCGTCGCGCTGCCAGCGCTCGACCGCGACGAAGAACGCCTCGTGCAAGGCTTCTTCGGCGAGGTCGAAATCGCCGAGCAGGCGGATCAGGGTCGCGAGGATCCGCCGCGAGTCTTCGCGATAGACCTGCTCGACCCGCGCTTGAACCTCAGACATTCAACTGGCGCACGGGACGCACTTCGACGCTGCCGACCCGGGCCGCCGGAATGTTGCCGGCGACCTGAATCGCTTCGTTGAGGTCCCGCGCGTCGATCAGGTAGAAACCCGCCAGTTGCTCCTTGGTCTCGGCGAACGGGCCGTCGGTGATCGACAGCTTGCCGTTGCGCATGCGCACCGTGGTGGCGGTCTGCACCGACTCCAGCGCTTCGGCGGCGACCATCCGGCCGCTGCCCTGGATCGACTCGGCGTAGGCCCAGCACTCGGCATCTTCCGGGCTGTCGGGCGACGAATGCAGCAGGCGCTCATCGCTGTAGACCAGGCATAAATACTTCATGGCGTTCTCCTGAATCGGACGGATCAACTATGGCTGAAGATCAGGGTTTCACATCGAACAGGGTCGCGCCGCTCATCGGGTCGAACGGTGCTGACCAGTGTTCGTGGGCGATCTTCCACGCCCCGCCGATCTGCCGGTAGCACGCGGTGACGCGCATCCAGCAACTCTGGGTTTCGCCTTTTTCATTGGTCCCGCCGCAGTTGGCGACCCAGTGGGCGAAAGCGATGTTGTCGGCGGTCTCGATGGCGATTTCATGGAATTCGAAAATGTGCGGGCCGGGGCACATTTCCATGCAATCCACCCAGTGCGCACGGTAGGCCGGTTTGCCCTTGAATTGCAGGGCCTTGATCGCATCGAAGGAAACGATGTCGTCGGCGTACAGGGCCATGACTTTTTCCACGTCCTTGGTCATCACCGCCTCGCGGTAGGTGTCGATCAGGGTTTGAATCTGCGCTTGCGTACTCATGGGGTTTCTCCCTGGTTTTTGTTGTGAAGACACCCTTAGTCGTTCGGCGATTTGCCGGATCGACAGTTGAAACAAAAAAATTCCGGAGAAGACAAACTCGCTAGAATCCGAGGCTCATCTTTGTAGGAAAAAGGAAATTCCCGTGTCAGCTCGACTCGTGCCTTACGAAAGCCTGAACGCCACCCAACGCCAACAGGTCGAGGCCATTGAAATCCACGCCGAGCAGATCAAGTTCTCCGGCGACATCCACGGCGCCCTGCACACGCTGCTGTCGAAACCCGGCCCCGGCGTGAAAGGTTTTGCGCTGCTGGCCGAAGACGTGCCGGTGGCCTTTCTGCTGCTCAAGCGCCCGCCCGTGTTGCCGGAATGGGCCGATGAACACAGCGCCACCCTGCATGCGTTGCAGGTCGATCACCGCGCCCAGGGCAAGGGTTACGGCAGGGCCTGCCTGCTGGCGTTGCCGGAAGTTGCGCGTCAGGCTTGGCCGGAGATCAAAGGGCTGGAACTGTCGGTGGACGCCGACAATGACGCCGCGATTGCGCTGTACGCCAAGTACGGTTTCGTCGACAGCGGCGAAGCCTACAAGGGCCGCATTGGATACGAGCGGCGCATGGGGCTGTTCTTCTAATCGTCGAGGGAGCAACGATGATCGATTCAATCGAAGCGCTGGAAGCCATCTACGGCTTGCCCCACGAACGGGCGGTGCGCAAGCAGATCGGCTTTCTCAACGAGGACTATCAGGCGATGGTCCGGGTCTCGCCGCTGGTGATTGTCAGCTCGGTGGGTGCCGAAGGCATCGACGGTTCACCGCGCGGCGATGCGCCGGGGTTTGTACGGATCATTGACGAGCACACCCTGGCCCTGCCGGATCGTCCGGGCAACAACCGCATCGATACCTTGCGCAACGTGCTGCACGATCCGCGGGTGTCGCTGCTGTTCATCATTCCGGGGATTGGCGAGACGTTGCGGGTCAACGGTACGGCGACCATCAGCGCTGATCCTGGGTTGCTGGAAAGCTTCGCGGTGAACGGCAAACCAGCGCGCACGGTGTTGCTGGTGACGGTGGAGGCGGCGTTCTTTCATTGCTCCAAGGCATTCGTGCGTTCGGATGCGTGGAACCCTGAAACCCACTTGCCGCGCTCGGCGCTGCCGACGGCGGGCGCGTTTCACAAGCGTCTGAATGATGGGCAGTTCGATGCCGAGGCTTATGATCGCGAGGCTCCGACGAGGGTGCGTGACACCCTCTACTGACGCGGTTACAGCGTCAGGATCATCTCGTGCCACGCCATCCCGCCGTGGTCGGACTCGGACGGTTTGATGTAGGCAAAACCGAATCCGGCGTACAGCGGGATGTGCCGCTCCTTGCACATCAGGTGGATCGTCGCCTTGCCCTGCTCGCGCATGCGTTCGATGAATTCACCCAGCAGACGCTTGGCCAGACCCAGGCCCTGATAATCCGGATGCACCACCACCGACATGATCACCACGTTCGGCCCGGCCGGATCGTGGCCGATCAGTTCCTTGAACGCCTCGTCGGACATCTGCACGTCAAACGCCGCACCGGAGTTGATGAAGCCGGCCACCTGCCCGTCCACTTCGGCGACGATGAAACCGTCCGGCCAGGTGGCGATGCGCGTGGCGATCTTCTCGCGGGTCGCGGCTTCGTCGCCCTCATAGGCGAGGGTTTCGATGGCGTAGCAGCGGTCCAGGTCGGCGGCGGTGACGTGGCGGATGACGGTGTTCATGGCGGCTCGAAATCAGTGGAAACAAGGCTGCCAAGGATAAAGGAATAAGGTGTTCATATCGATCCGCACGGGCGGCGTAAAGCCTGCGTATAAGCGCTTTTCTTCGGATTCGGGACGGTCTATTTCTGACGCCTGTCTCTGATCACCCGAGGGGGGAACCGTTTATGAGCAGCGTGGAAATCGGTTTGTTGATGGTGTTGGGCATCAGCTTCTTCGGCTTCATTACCCTGGGCATCGACCTGTTGCGGGCACGACGGATCAAGGGCAAGTGAGACTCGACCGGCAGCGCGAAGCGGGTTCGCGCTGCCGGTTGCCGATCAGGTTTTCTTTTCCACCGGGACGCAGATTTCCAGCTTGCCGGTATTGAGCTTCGGGTTGAAATCGGCGCTGTAGCGTTCCAGCTCCGGGGCGTTGAGGCCCTTGTATTCGGAGGCCGGCAGCCAGGTTTTGTAAATGTACTCGATGGTCTGCGGCAGAAGATCCAGCGAACCCTTGTGCTCGAACACTGCGTACTGGCGCGGGAGGATTTCGATCCACGGATACTTTTCCTGCGGGAAGTCATCCAGCTTGCGGATTTCGACCCCGGCCATGTAATCGAAACCGCCGTTGCCGTCGAAATTGCTGCAAACGCCGTAGGTCACTTCGCCCTTCTGCCCCGGAATACTTCCGATGTGCGGGATCAGTTTTTCCCACAGCGCAGGGATGTCCTGAACGGTCTCTTTGGTAAAGCGATCGCGAAAACCTGCAATCAGCAGGAAGTGTCCATGTTCGAAGCGAGGTTCAGCCACTTCGACGCGTTTTTGCTCATCCATGACTCGACTCCTTGAACGAAAAAAGTGGGTTCGGCTGGGAGTATAGAAGCCAAACCCGATTCGCACATTTACAGCGTATGCAGGGCCTCGGCGGCGCCTGAACTCACGAACTCGTTATAACCGGATACGATCACATAGACCGCGAAATAGCAGAAGATCGCTGCAGATGCCATGTAGGAATAGCGCAGCAGTTTGTCGCCGAGCAACTTGCCGCCATGGCTCGCGGCGAAGCACAGGCCTGCCGACCACAGCAGCCCGGCGCACAGGAAACCGCCGAGGAACAGCGCCGAGCTCAAAGGACCGCCGCCGCCCGAACGGGCGATCAACGTGCCGCCCACTGCCGCGAACCAGAGGATGGCGCTCGGCGACGACATGGCGAGAAAAATCCCACGGAAGAATTCCTTGCGATGGGAGTTCTGGCCGACCTCGGCGGTCGCCGCCAGTTGCGCCTCGTGGTGGATCGCCGAATAGATCATCTTCGCCGCGAAGTAGATCAGCAGCGCCGAACCGCCGATCCACAGCACCCAGCGCACGGTTTCGTATTGCAGCAAAACGGTCATCCCGGCCAGCGCCAGCACCGCGTAGATCAGGTCGCCGACGCAGGTGCCGAGGCCCAGCGCGAAGCCTTGAAAATAGCCGCGCTGCATCGCCAGGGTGATCATCGCGATGTTGGCCACGCCGATATCCAGGCACAGCGAAAGGCTCAGCAAGAAGCCGCTGGTAAATTCCATCAACCGATTTCCTTGGGAAAAATTTGTTTACAAAGGCTCTGGACAGTATGCCATCGCTGACCTTATCGTCCGCCACAGGTCACCGCAGTGACCAGCGTCGCTCGGACGGTTCCGGGCGCTTACGTTATCCGAGGCAACAATGGCTGAACAAGGTTCGCCGCGCCGCTTTGCGCGCATAGATCGACTCCCCCCTTACGTTTTCAACATCACTACCGAGCTGAAGATGGCCGCCCGACGTCGTGGCGAAGACATCATCGACTTGAGCATGGGCAACCCCGACGGCGCCACGCCGCCGCACATCGTTGAAAAACTGGTGCAGGTTGCACAACGCGAAGACACCCACGGTTACTCCACGTCCAAGGGCATTCCGCGCCTGCGCCGGGCGATTTCCAACTGGTACAAGGAACGCTACGAGGTCGAGATCGACCCGGAAAGCGAAGCCATCGTCACCATCGGTTCGAAGGAAGGCCTGGCGCACTTGATGCTGGCGACCCTGGATCAGGGCGACACGGTACTGGTGCCTAACCCGAGCTACCCGATTCACATCTACGGTGCCGTGATTGCCGGCGCCCAGGTGCGGTCGGTGCCGCTGGTGCCGGGCGTGGACTTCTTCGCCGAGCTGGAACGGGCGATTCGCGGCTCGATCCCGAAACCGAAGATGATGATCCTCGGCTTCCCGTCCAACCCGACCGCGCAGTGCGTGGAGCTGGATTTCTTCGAGCGCGTGATCGCCCTCGCCAAACAGTACGACGTGCTGGTGGTGCACGATCTGGCCTACGCCGACATCGTCTACGACGGCTGGAAAGCCCCGTCGATCATGCAGGTGCCAGGCGCCAAGGACATTGCGGTGGAGTTCTTCACCCTGTCCAAGAGCTACAACATGGCGGGTTGGCGGATAGGCTTCATGGTCGGCAACCCGGAACTGGTCAGCGCCCTGGCGCGGATCAAGAGCTACCACGACTACGGCACGTTCACCCCGCTGCAGGTGGCCGCGATTGCTGCGCTGGAAGGTGATCAGCAGTGCGTGCGCGACATCGCCGAGCAATATCGCCAGCGCCGCAACGTGCTGGTCAAAGGTCTGCATGAGCTGGGCTGGATGGTCGAAAATCCGAAAGCTTCGATGTACGTCTGGGCGAAGATTCCCGAAGCCTACGCGCACCTCGGTTCGCTGGAATTCGCCAAGAAACTGCTGGCCGAGGCCAAGGTCTGCGTCTCGCCGGGTGTCGGTTTTGGTGAGTACGGCGACGATCATGTGCGCTTCGCGCTGATCGAGAACCAGGACCGGATTCGTCAGGCAGTACGCGGGATTCGCGGGATGTTCCGGGCGGATGGCTTGGTGACCAAATCCTGATCCTGGACACATGATCGTTCGAACGATCCAAGTCATCACCCACAAAAAAACCGCATCGCTGCGGTTTTTTTGTGTCTCGCGTTCGAGGTTAAACGAACAGCGACAACAACAAAATAAAGCCCAAACCCACCACCGACAGGATGGTTTCCATCGCCGTCCAGGTCTTGAAGGTCTCGGCCACGGTCATGTTGAAGTACTGCTTCACCAGCCAGAAACCGGCGTCGTTGACGTGGGACAGGATCAGCGAGCCGGCACCGGTGGCCAGCACCAGCAGCTCACGGTTCACACCCGGAATCATCCCGACCACCGGCACCACAATGCCCGCGCCCGTGATGGTCGCCACGGTGGCCGAACCGGTCGCGATGCGGATCACCGCCGCCACCAGCCACGCCAGCAGGATCGGCGAGATCTGCGCGCTGACCGCCATGTGGCCGATCACATCACCCACACCGCTGGTCACCAGCATCTGCTTGAAGCCACCGCCGGCACCGATGATCAGGATGATTGCGGCAGTCGGCGCCAGGCTCGCGTCGAGCCATTTGAGCATCTGCTGAGAACCGATGCCCTGCTTGTAGCCGAAGGTGTACAGCGACAGCAGCAATGCCAGCAGCAGTGCCGAGATCGGGTGACCGATCATGTCCATCCAGGTACGGAAGAAATGTCCGTCCGGCAGTGCCACGTCGGCGAAGGTTTTCAGCAGCATCAGGAACACCGGCAGCAGCACGGTGACCAGAGTGATGCCGAAGCTTGGCAGCTCCTGCGAGTCCGACTCACGGGCCAGTTGATCGACCAATTCTTGATTCGGCGTACCGGGAATGTGCTTGGCGATGAACGTACCGAAGATCGGGCCGGCAATGATGGCGGTCGGCAGCGCGACGATCAGGCCGTACAGAATGGTCTTGCCGATGTCGGCACCGAACACGCCGATGGCCAGCAGTGGGCCCGGGTGCGGCGGCACCAGGCCGTGCACGGCGGACAGGCCGGCGAGCAGCGGGATACCGATCTTGATGATCGACACACCGGTGCGGCGAGCGACGATGAACACCAGCGGAATCAGCAGCACGAAGCCGATTTCGAAGAACAGCGGAATGCCCACCAGGAACGCGGCGAACATCATCGCCCACTGGACCTTGTCCTTACCGAAGGCGCGGATCAGGGTCTGAGCGATCTGATCGGCACCGCCGGATTCGGCCATCATCTTGCCGAGCATCGTACCCAGCGCAAGGATGATGCCGACGAAACCGAGCACGCCACCGAAGCCGTCCTGGAACGCCTTGATGATGGTGCCGATCGGCATGCCGGACGTCAGGCCGAGGAACGCAGCGGCGATGGTCAGGGCAATAAAGGGGTGAATCTTGAATTTGGTGATCAGGACGATGAGTCCGATCACCGTGACCACTGCATCGAGCAGCAGATAGGCGTCATGGGACATGCCAAACATTGGGGGTGTCTCCTGGTTTGTTGTTGTTATTAAAGCGGGTTAATCAGAAGTCGAAAGGACAGCGCGATCTTCGCAATCACACTCATACCGCCTGTTTCAGGCCATGGGCCTGCCACCAGACGTGAGCTTGCGATGCGAGTTCTTCAACGCTGTGGATCGAAGCATTCAGCGCCAGGGTCAACGGCTCGCCCTTGGGCGATTCGAGGGTGGCGAACTGGCTTTCGATCAAGGTGGCCGGCATGAAGTGGCCCGGACGATGGGACACACGTTCGGCGGCCACTTCCGGCGTCAATTCGAGGAACACGAAGCCCAGGCCCGGCAAGGCGCTGCGCAGGCGTTCACGATAAATGTGTTTGAGGGCCGAGCAGGTCAGCACCGGGCGTTCGCCCAGGGCATCGACGCGACGCAGTTCGTCGCACAGGCTGTCGAGCCAGCCGGCACGGTCTTCGTCGTTCAGGGGGATCCCCGCGCTCATCTTTTCGATGTTCGCGGCCGGATGGAAAGTATCGCCTTCAATGGCAGTGGCGCCGCTCAATTGGCACAGGGCCTCGCTGACGCACGTCTTGCCGCAACCGGCAACGCCCATGATGACCAGGGCGGTGATGGGATGATTCATGTAACACCTCAGCGCGCAGACAGCGCTACCTTTGCTAGCTATGACTCTAGTGCACAGGCAGAAGTTGCCGACGCCTTCTTGTCGTTTTTTTGGGTTGCAGCAGGTTTTGTCGGTACGCCAAAAAGCGAGGATCAGGCAGGACCTCGCTTACGCATTTGCAGCTGCATAAGGACAGCGCTACCTTAGTGCCTTGATTTTTGTTTGGCAAGCCGCCCGATGACCACCCCTAAAAACGATAAAAACACCCGCACCACCGGCCGTCCCACCCTTAATGAAGTCGCCCGTCTGGCCGGCGTCAGCCCGATTACCGCCTCCCGCGCCCTGCGTGGGGTCAGCACGGTTGCCACTGAATTGGTGGAAAAAGTCCAGAAAGCCGCGCTGGAACTCAACTACGTGGTCAACCCCGCCGCCCGCGCACTGGCCTCGGCGCAGAGCCATTCGGTGGTGGTTCTGGTGCCTTCGCTGTCCAACTTGTTGTTCATCGACACCCTGGAAGCCATTCATCGGGTATTGACCCCCAAAGGCTTCGAAGTGCTGATCGGCAACTTCCACTATTCCCGCGACGAAGAAGAAAACCTGCTGCGCAACTACATGGCCTATCAGCCACGCGGTTTGCTGCTGACCGGCTTCGACCGCACTGAAAGTTCGCGACGGATGATCGAGGCCAGCAACATTCCCTGCGTGTACATGATGGAACTGGACAGCGCCGCCGGAGTGAACTGCGTCGGTTTCTCGCAGCTCAGCGCCGGCGAAACGGCAGCCGAGCACTTGCTGTCCCGTGGCCGCAAGCGGCTGGCGTACATCGGTGCGCAGCTCGATCAGCGCACCCTGCTGCGCGGTGAAGGCTTTCGCAAAGCGCTACAGAAGGCCGGCCGTTACGACCCGGATCTGGAAGTGCTGACCCCGCGCTCATCGTCCGTGGGCCTGGGCGGCGAGTTGTTCCTGCAACTGCTGGCGGCGCATCCGGATGTCGATGCGATCTTCTTCGGCAACGACGACCTGGCCCAGGGCGCCCTGCTCGAAGCGCTGCGCAACGGGATCAAGATTCCCGAGCAAGTGGCGATCCTCGGCTTCAACGACCTGCCGATGTCGGAACACATGGTGCCGCGCCTGAGCAGCATCAACACGCCCCGCGAAGCGATCGGCAAACGTGCGGCGGAGCAGATGCTGACGCTGATGGCCGGCAACAGCGTGGCGCGTCCGGTCGAGGACATGGGCTTTGAATTGAAGATCCGCGAGAGCACCTGACAGGGGCCACCTGTAAGTTCTGACAGTAGACAGCATTCTGAGCGGGGAGAATCATGTGGCTGCCGCGTCGATCAACGACGCGCCCTCCCTTATTCACCAAGGATGTGATCATGAAAAAATCAAACGCTACAGGAACTATCAACGCGAAGATCCAGGAAAACGACGGTGCAGAGATATCCCTCGACTTCACCACCCTCTATCTCGATTTTTCAACCGGCACGCTGAGCGTTGCCGGGTTCGTACCGGGTTCAACGCAACCGGAACAAGGGCTCCAGTGTGATTTGTCAGGCGCTATCAACCCTGGTGTTTTCCCGATTGGTGGCGGCGCGTCCGCTTTTTACAACACTGGAAAACCGGGTGACAGTTCCTGGAATGCGGTGTCGGGCGAAATCACTGTGATCGCAGTGGATATCAATAAATCGGCAAGCGGTAAAATTGAATTTATCGCCAGAGACGCCGCAAATCCTACGAAGCATGCCATTGTTAGCGCAAAATTCGATCTCACGAATATCTAGGCTGCGCGGCCCCCGGCTGAGTTCGTAGCTTTCTTCGGAAGCAATCCAGACAGTCGCCCTGTTTGGGTGGGGCGATTAGTCTAGAGAGCCGCAGCAGTGCCCTCGAAATATCACCACGGATCAGCTTCCGAGCAATTCGACAAGCGCCAGCGCACCCTTCTGCAGCGGCTGGCTCTTGAGCCACACCGCGTGCACCGGCAGCACCAGGCCGTTTTCGATGTTGCGAAAATTCAGTCGTTTGAGCCGTCCGCTATCAAGCCACGGCTGCACCACCGACAGCGGAAAATTGCCCCAGCCCAATCCCGCCTCGACCATTTCCAGCGCGGTCTCCAGGTTGTCGGTGCGCCAGTGGGACTCGGCCACCAGCGGCCGGGTTTCGCTGATCGGCAGATCGCGACTGCCGACGACGATCTGCCGCACATGCACCAGATCCTCGAGAAACAGATCCTGCCCCTGCAACAACGGGCTGTCCGCCGCCAGCGTGGCGATCATCCGTTCACTGCCGACAAACTGAAAGCGCTCCAGCACATTCACGCTCAACCCGGCGAACGCCAGACACACGCAGACCCGGCCGCTGTGGAGCATCGCCAGCACATCGTCCTGCGGCGCGGTCAGCACTTCGATGTCGAGCAGTGGATGACGCTCGCTGAGATCCTTGATCGCCGTCAGCAACCGTCGGCGATCGATATCCGCAGCGACGCCGATCGACAACTTGCTCTCCAGCCCCAGCGACAACTGCACCGCGTGCACCTGCAATTGCTTGAGCTGATCGGCGATCAACCGCGCATGGGGCACCAGCGACAATGCCATCGCCGTGGGTTGGGGTTCGCGATGGCTGCGATCAAACAGCGAGTAACCGAGATCGGCCTCGAGATTGCCGATGGCCATGCTCACCGCCGACGGGACTTTGCCCAATGCCCTGGCCGCGGCAGAAAACGAGCCGCGCTCGATCACCGCGAGAAACAGCTCGATGCTTTCGCTGTTGAAATTCACTTTTCACACCTATCAATAAAACTGAAAGCTACTGACTTTTTCTGTCACCACCATTGAAGCTATCTTTCGTCGCCTTCGCCAGCCCCACTGGCCACAAGTCGCAAGAAAGAGGCGATTCCCCATGCAAGGCGTCAAACGCAAACTGGTCTATGTGTCGCTCTATGAAGTGATCGGCATGACCTTCTCGGCCCTCGGCCTAGCCCTGTTGTCCGGCACTTCGCCCGGCAGCACCGGCCCGCTGGCGGTGATCATCACCACCATCGCCGTGACCTGGAACTTCATCTACACCTCGCTGTTCGAGCGCTGGGAAAGCCGTCAGATGTCGCGCACCCGCACGGTGAAACGGCGCATCGCCCACGCCGTCGGCTTCCAGCTGACGCTGATCGTGTTCCTGATTCCGCTGATCGCGTGGTGGATGAAAATCAGTCTGGTGCAGGCCTTTTTGCTGGATCTGGCGCTGATCGTGTTCATCCCTTGCTACACCTTCGCGTTCAACTGGTTGTTCGACCGGGTGTTCGGCTTGCCGGCGTCTGCGCTGCCCGATCCGACGCCCGCGACATAAATCGTTAATTGGTAAGCGGATATTGCAAGAAATCGGCGGTTTTAACGCGCCAACCGCCGATATAAACAATCCTTGATTTCCGATAGCAGGCTAAGCTTTTCCATCAATGAAAAATGGATCAGCCCATGACTGCACACGCCCCCGCCGCGCAACGCGACGGCATCGACCCGATACGCGCCGCCGAGATTTCCGCCCGCATCGACCGCCTCCCGGCCGTCGCCACGATCTGGCGGCTGGTGGCGCTGCTGTCGATCGGTGGTTTCTTCGAACTCTACGACCTGTTCCAGACCGCCTACATCAGCCCCGGCCTGATCCGCGACGGCATCTTCGCCACCGGCAATCAGGGCGTGTTCGGTTTCTCCGATCAGGCTGCGTTTGCCTCAGCGACGTTCCTCGGCCTGTTTCTCGGCGCCAGCCTGCTGAGCCCGATGGCGGATCGCTTCGGGCGGCGCGCGATCTTCACTTTCGCGCTGGTCTGGTACACCGTAGCCACGGTGCTGATGGGCGTGCAGAGTTCGGCGCTGGGAATCATCTGCATGCGTTTTCTGGTGGGCATCGGCCTCGGTATCGAGCTGGTGACCATCGACGCCTACCTCTCGGAACTGGTGCCCAAACGCATGCGCAGTTCGGCGTTTGCCTTCGCATTTTTCGTGCAGTTCCTGTCGGTGCCGGCGGTGGCATTGATGTCCTGGTGGTTGGTGCCACAGGCGCCGTTCGGGGTGTCCGGTTGGCGTTGGGTGGTTCTGGCGAGCGCAGTGTTTGCGCTGTTCATCTGGTGGCTGCGCAAGCGTCTGCCGGAGTCGCCGCGCTGGCTGGCCCAGCATGGCCGGTTCGATGAGGCCAACCGGATTCTCGACGGCATCGAGGCACGCTGCGAGAAAGATCACCGCCAGCCACTGGACGCGCCGGAAGCGGTAGCCGTCGATGTCGAAGGCAAGGGCCGTTTCGCCGACATCTGGCAACCACCGTACCGCCGCCGCGCACTGATGCTGATCGTCTTTCACATTTTCCAGGCCATCGGTTTCTTCGGCTTCGGCAACTGGCTGCCGGCGCTGCTTTCCGGTCAAGGCGTCAGCGTCACTCACAGCCTGATGTACGCGTTCATCATCACCCTCGCCTACCCGCTCGGGCCGTTGCTGTTCGTCAAATTCGCCAACCGCTTCGAGAACAAGTGGCAAATCGTCGGCTCGGCCCTCGGCGCGATGACCTTCGGCACCCTCTTCGCGTTGCAGACCAGCGCATTTGGCCTGATCTTCTGCGGTGTGATGATCACGTTCTGCAACGCCTGGCTGAGCTTCAGTTATCACTCCTATCAAAGCGAACTGTTCCCCACCAACATCCGCGCCCGGGCGGTGGGCTTCTGTTACTCGTTCAGTCGCTTGTCGACGGTATTCAGCAGCCTGTTGATCGGTCTGTTCCTCGATCACTTCGGCACGCCAGGCGTATTGGCGTTCATCGTCGCCAGCATGCTGATCGTGATGCTGACCATCGGCTATTTCGGCCCCCGCACCCGCAACCTGGCGCTGGAAAACATCGCCCATCGCTGACGGACAACGGTCATCCTCTGCCGCCCACCGGCAAGGGATGACCGCTTTGCCTGTTCACGCAAAACCACAAACCATTGAAATAAAAGGACTTATTCGGTAGGCACGGTAATTGCTGCCTAGGGCTGACAGTCATTACCTACAGGTCCTTTCATCATGTTGGTCAGTGCAAAACAACAGCAAATCATCCACCTGCCCAAGCAGCTGAATGACGATGCAACCGCCACCGCAGCGGCCGGTCTGCAAGGCGGACTGCACGGCGCGATGCTGCAGACCCTGCAAAACCAGGCCCAGGCGCAAACCGCCGAAGCCACCGCCAAAGTGCAGGAATCGGCCACTCAACTGGCGACCCAGCAAGTCAGCGAAGCCACACGCATCAGCGACAACGTCGACGAAGCGTTCGCCAAGACCCGTGTCGCCCTGCAAACCTCCGATACTTCGTCGACCAAATCCACGGGCTCATCGGCTATGGACGAGTTCAAGGACTACATGAGCAAGTCGCCGGAACAGCGTCTGCGCGACAGTATCCTCAAGGAAATGGGCCTGACCGAAGACGACATCAAAGCCATGCCGCCGGCCCAACAACTGGCCATCGGCAAAGAGATCGCCGAACGCTTGCAAGACAAGATGAAGCTGGCCGAAGCCGAGAAGCAGAACAAACAGGACGCCAACTCGGTGAAGATCAGCGACGAGTCGGCAGACAAGTTCCTCGCTTCGCTCTGATTCGCCTCGCTCTGAAAAGCGGTGCAATAAAAAAGGATCCCCACGGGGATCCTTTTTTTCAGCCGTGAAACCGTCAGTTCAACTGCAACGTCTCGTTGAACTGACTGATCGCATCCACAACATGCCGCGAGCCCTGCTGAATCTCCCGGATCGCGTCGCCCGCCTCGTTCGCCAGTTCCACACCGAGCCCGGTGCGGCTCAGGCTCGACTGCATGCTCGACACCGCACTCAATGACAACTCGTGGTTCTTGCGCACCACATCGACGATCTCCAGGGTTGCCTGACTGGTCCGCGCCGCGAGACTGCGCACCTCGTCCGCCACCACCGCAAAACCACGCCCGTGCTCACCCGCCCGCGCCGCCTCGATGGCCGCGTTCAGCGCCAGCAGGTTGGTCTGGTCGGCAATTCCGCGAATGGTCTGAACGATGGTGCCGATGATGTCCGACTGCTTGCTCACCGCATCGATGCTCAACGCCGCTTCGTTGAGGTCGCGGGAAATGTCCTGAATGATCTGCACCGTTTGCTGCACGACCTGTGAGCCTTTTTGCGCGCAGGCGTCGTTTTGTACCGAAGTGCTGTGGGCCGATTCGGCAGCGGTCTGCAAGGTGGTCATCTGGTGAGTGATGTCGCTGGCGAACTTCACCACTTTGTACAACCGGCCCTTGGCGTCGAACAGCGGGTTGTACGAGGCTTCGAGGTAAACGGTCTGCCCGGACTTGTTCTTGCGCTCGAACCGGTGCGAGTGATATTCGCCGCGATTGAGCGATGCCCAGAACGCCTTGTACTGCGCGGACTCGGCCTCGACCCGGTGACAGAACAGACTGTGGTGATGGCCGACGATTTCGTTGAGCGAGTACTGCATGGTCTTGAGGAAGTTGTCGTTGGCGGTGATCACATTGCCTTCCGGAGTGAACTCGATCACTGCCATCGACCGGCCGATGGCAGCGAGCATGCTTTCTTCTTCCTTTTCCTTGTTCACGCGCGCCGTTATGTCCGACGCCACTTTGATCACACTGCGGACCTGTTTGTCCGGGCCATACACCGGCATGTAACTGGCTTCGAGCCAGATTTCCCGACCGCTTTTGTTCAAGCGCAGGAAAGTGCCGCTGATGGGTTCGCCCCGGGCCAGGTCACGCCACAACTTGGCGTATTCCTCGCTGCGGTAAAACGCTTCTTCACAAAAGATCCGGTGATGTTTGCCACGCACTTCATCGGCGCTGTAGCCCATGGTCTTGCAGAAGTTTTCATTGGCATCCAGAACGATGCCCTCGGGGGTGAATTCGATCATTGCCATCGAACGGCTGATCGCCGCCAACTTGGCGTTGGCTTCGGTCAGGGCACAACTGAAGCGTTCGATTTCTTGCAGGTCAGCCTTGTGATGTAGGTTGAACATGTCTCTATCACCTTCCGCGCGGTTCTTTGATTTGATGAAAGTTCAGGTCTTTCAGAATCCACCACTACGTTCCACAGAACAGGCACACGCATTCCTCCACAGGAGGAAGTTGTCAGGTGATAAACGATGATTAATCAAAGAGTCCATGCAGCGACGCTCTAATCAAGACATCCTTCTCTTGATAGCCCGCGGGCGGGCCATTCCTAACATGCAGAAGAACTTCCATTTAAAAACAGCTCCTTGTCGGTCAAGTGTCGGTGCCTTGAATTGCGCACTCTGGCAGCTTTGAGATCGGTAACCGCTAGCGGTCGGAGCCCATTGGATGGCGTTCGACATAGTTAGTTATGAATGAGCATAGACAGCGCAAAGCCTTGCGCAAGGCCACTAGTCGGCCAGTAATGAGGGAGTTCGGACAGGACGCGGACGAGAAACGGTTCAGCGGCGGGGGTGTTGGTTGCCATTGCGACCGACTCGCAATGGCAACTTTTGAAACGACACAAATATCAGAAAAGAACTACAGACTCCCGCTCACCTTATTTGCCACCTCACCCGGCACCCAAGGCTTCCACACATGTGGCTGATCGCGCAGGAACGCTTCGGCGACCTGGCGTGGTTGCTGGCGCTTCTCGCTCATCCCGGCCAGGGTCTGGTTCAGCAGATCGATCGGCAAATCGACTTTCTCAAAGAACGTCACCAGTTCCGGGTACTGCGCCTTGAACGGCGCCGACACGCCAATCGCCAGGCTCGCCGGCATCGAGCGGGTGCCTTTCGGATTGGGGTTGTTGGCATCGGCCAGGGTTTTCCAGGCTTCGGCGTCGAACGGCGGCTCTTCCAGCTTCACCAGTTTGAAGCGACCGAGCAGCGGCGTCGGCGACCAGTAGTAGAACAGCACCGGTTTGCCGCGTTTGATCGACGACGCCACCTCGGCATCCAGCGCCGCGCCGGAGCCGGTGCGGAAGTTGACGAAGCTGTCGTTCAGCGCATAGGCCTTGAGCTTCTGGCTGTTGACGATTTCCGAGGTCCAGCCGGTCGGACTGTTGAGGAAACGCCCACGGCTCGGGTCTTCCGGGTCCTTGAACACATCCTTGTAGCGCGGCAGGTCGGCCACCGATTTAAGCTCCGGCGCCAGCGGTTTGATCCCGCGCTCGGGGTCGCCCTTGATCACGTATTCCGGCACCCACCAGCCTTCGGTCGCGCCCTTCACCGTGTCACCGAGGCCGAACACCTTGCCCTCGGCGGCAGCCTTGACCCACGCCGGACTGCGCCCGGCCCACTCTTCGCCGATCACTTGAATATCGTTTTTCGCCAGCGCAGCTTCCAGGCTGACGGTGCTGCCAGGTAGCGTATCGGTCGGGTAGCCGTAGCCTTTTTCGACGATCAGACGCAGCACTTCTGTGATGAAGCTGCCGCTTTCCCAGGTGATGTCGCCGAAGTGGATCGGCGCGGCTTTTTCCGCTGCCACAACGTGGCCGGCAGTCAGGGTCAGGGCCAGCAGCGAACTGCCGAGCAGGGTTTTGATCGATCTCATGCGGACCTCTTGTTCTGGGAGGAAATCAGGGTTTGGTTGGCGCTGTGGCGGTTGCACAGGGCCTGGGAACGGGTCATGTACATGCTCACCGAACGTTGGGAGATACCCAGTTCGGCGGCGATTTGCGGGTACGTCAGGCCGTCGATGCGGGCCAGCAGAAAGGTCGAGCGCACCTTGCCCGGCAGGCGCCGGAGCGTGCGGTCCAGGTGCTTGAGGCTCTGCGACAGGTCGGCGAGTTCTTCGGGAGACGGCGCGTGATCGAGGTCACCTTGTTGCAGTTGGTGCAGATGCCGACGCTCCAGATCGCCCCGCCGCCAGCGCTCATACAGCAAGCGTTGGGCAATGGTGGTGAGCAAGGCGCGAGGTTCGCGGATGGCGGTCAGGCCGGGGGCTTCGAGCAGTTGCGCGAAGGTTTCGGCGGCGATGTCTTCGGCGGTGGCCGCATCATTCGATTGCCGACGCAGACGTGTGCACAACCACTGGTAATGGTCGCGAAACAACGTGTTCACATGATTGCGATGGGATGAGTCGGCGCCGGACATGGGGGCTCCTTGGTAAAGGGTCGCTGAATGTCCGGTCGTCCGGTGGCGCGATCCTAGCAAGGTGCCTTATGCGTTAAAAATACTTAAAAAGAATTTTTATATTCCATTAGTGAATTACAAAAAGCCGCTAGCGCAAGCGGCCATACCCCAGCTCTTCGGCCTCGCACTGGTAATCCAGCAGGACGAGGTAATCGCTTTCGCTGGCGGGCAGAACCTCAGGCAAACCGAGGATGCGGGCCACATCGGGCAAATCTTGAAGGCTGCGATTCATCGCCCGGCGCAAATGTTCGATCTGCTCGTCCGTGGTGCTGGCAGCGGTGATGAAGGGCAAGGTCGGGCTGAAAGCACTGCGCGCCACCACCCGCAACCCGCTGACCTCTTCGGCGGCGTACTGCGCCAGGTATGCAAAGGTCACGCTGTCGATGGCCGCCAGATCGGCGCGGTCTTCGCGCAACCAGCGCAGGCTATCGCGGTGACCGCCACTGATGCCGACCGAAGCGAAAAACTGACCATCCCGGTGCAACGGTGCCAGGCGCTGGCGCAACAGGTTCATGCCGCTGTTGGAGTCTTCGCTGTTGATGACCCCGCGACTGTCGAAGAACTCCGCCAAATTGCGACGCCGATCATCGGCGCGGGCGAGGACCAGGCTGCAATGGTTACCGGCGCTGGCGTCCGGCAATTCGTAGCGCGGGCGGCCGACAATCCTCACCTGCCCACGCAGCGCGGTCATCAACGGATAGCCGCAGGTCTGGGTCAGCAGCAACTCAGGCGCGCGCCAGAGTTCGAGCAGCGACAGGCCGTCGGCATCGAGCCGCGAACGGCCGAGGTGTTCGAGGATCCGCGCCAGCCACTGCTCGTTCGCCACGCGGATCGGCTCGGGTGCGATGTACATCAACAGCTCTGCGTAACCTGACGTCATGGTCGCCTCAAATAAACGGATGCTGCGGGCTGTCGATCGGCTTGATGCCGTGCTGGCGCCACAGTTGCCCATAACCTTGCACCAGAAAACCGCCGCTGCGTGCCACCCATTGCTCCCGGCGCATGCGGTAGGCCTCGGGCAAGTCGTACCACGAAAGCTTCGGCAAATCGTGGTGCACCAGATGGAAATTCAGGTTCAGGAACAGCCAGCGCCACGGCCATCCGGCCTCGTTGAGCACCGTGCGCTGCTCCGGTTGCGTGTGCGGCCGGTGTTCATAGTAGGAGCGAACCATCGCGATCGACAGCGCCGGCACGCTGATCAAAAACAGGTAATGCCACACCGGCAACACGCTGTAGCGGGCGATGAAAAACAGCATCAGCACGGTCAGGGCGCCGTGGGTCAGCCACATCAGCCAGGCCTGACGCTCGCGGTTTTTCAGGCGTTGCAGTTCTTCACCGGCCAGCGTCAGCAACGCCAGCGGCGCGCCAAGAATAAATCGGCCCAATACGGTCTTGTTCAGCCAGTGCAGGCTACGTTCGAACAGCGAACTGCCCTGCCAGCGCTCGGCACTCAGGTAACGGCTTTCGGGATCGACGCCGGGGATCGTCAGGTCTTCGTCGCGATGATGCTGCAAATGGCTGTCGCGATAGAGCGTGTAGGGATACCACACTGCAAACGGCGCATAGCCGAGGATTTTGTTGACGAAGGTCCAGCGTGTCGGATGACCGTGAAGCAACTCGTGCTGCACCGACAACCACAGCACCAGCAGCGGAATCAGCAGCAGCGTGCTCCACCAGAGGCCGAGCCGTTCGCTGCCCAGCACAATCGCGAACCAGCCGCCGTAGACGCCGATCAGCAGCAGCCAGGTCGGCCACTCGGTGCGGGCGGTGAAGCGCTGGCGCAGGGTTTCGATTTGCTGACGATGGTGATCGTCAAAGTAATGGGCCATGGCGTTGCTCGGAAAAGGAGTCCATTCCTTCTGTGCAACGACAACGGAAATTCTTGCAGATTATTTTTTAGGAGGTAGCGGGAGCCCGATTCCGGGCTCCCGAACGGCGTGATCAATGGCCAAAGATGTCGACTTTTTTCGCCCTTTTCTCGTGGCGTTTCTCGATGGCGGTCTTGGCCGGTTTCTTCTTCGCGGCTTTCTTCGAATCCATACCTTTGGACATGATGCGTACTCCACTCAGAGGGGATGTGAGATCAGGTATACACCTATCCCGGCGGGCACGTTGTTTTATAATCCGCGGCTTTTGCACCGGCAGTCCGATTCATGACCGACATCCGTTACAGCCAGCTCGACGACCTGTCCTGGCCCTTGATGAACAAGTTCTACCGCCAGCATCAATCGTCGATGAAAGCAGTGCGCGAGGCGCAATTGTGGGTGGCACGGCGGGAGGAAATCGTGGCGGCGCTGTGTCTGCGGCCGGTGTTCGGCGGGCATTGGCTGACCGGGTTGTTCGTCGACCCGGCCTGCCGCGAAAAGGGGATTGCCGCGCAGTTGATTGCCGAAGCGGTGAAGGACGTCGAGGCCCCGGTGTGGTTGTTCTGCCACCCGGACTTGCGCGGTTTCTACGAGCGACGCGGCTTCACCTTCGACCCCGCCCTGCCCCAAGCCATGGCCGAGCGCTTGAGCCGTTATGCGCGGAGCAAACCGATGATTGCCATGGAGCTGGCACCGCGCCTGGGCTAGTCAGTCGTCAGCGTTGGGATCGAGGTCCGGAAACATCACCTCAGTGAAACCGAACTTGCTGAAATCGGTAATGCGCGACGGGTACAGGCGCCCGATCAGGTGATCGCATTCATGCTGCACCACCCGCGCATGGAAGCCCGAAGCCACACGCACAATCGGCTCGCCCTTGGGGTCGACGCCTTCGTAACGAATCTGCTGGTAACGATCCACCGCGCCCCGCAGGCCCGGCACTGACAGGCAGCCCTCAAAACCCTCTTCCATCAACGGGCTGAGCGGCGTGATCAGCGGATTGATCAGGATCGTCTGCGGCACCGCTTCGGCGTCCGGGTAACGTTCGCTGTGCTCGAAACCGAAGATCACCAATTGCAGGTCGACGCCGATCTGCGGCGCGGCCAGGCCGACCCCGCCGACGCTTTCCATGGTCTGGAACATGTCGTCGATCAGTTGCCACAGTTCCGGACTGTCGAGCATTTCAGCGGGCACTGGCGGGGCGATGCGCAGCAGGCGTTCGTCGCCCATCTTCAGAATTTCACGGATCATGATCAGGCTTCGTCAGTGTTCGGCTTGAGCGAGTGATCGCGCCCGAGGCCGGAAACGTGTTGTTTGGGATGTTCATCGAGTTCGCCGGGGACTTTCTCGCCCGGGTCCTTGCCCTCGTTGGACATGTGTTCGATCACCGCATTCATCTCTGCACCGAGCAACAACACGGCGGCGGAAATGTAGAAATACAGCAACAGCACGATGATCGCACCGATGCTGCCATACATGGCGTTGTAGTTGGCGAAGGTCTTGACGTAAAACGCGAAACCCAATGACGCGATGATCCACACCACCACCGCCAGCACCGAGCCCGGCGTGATGAAGCGGAATTCCTGTTTGACGTCGGGCATCACGTAATAGATCAGCGCCACGGCCACCATCATCAGGATCACGATCACCGGCCAGCGGGCGATGGTCCACAAGGTGACGATGACTTCTTCCAGCCCGACCTGCGCGGCGATCCAGCCCATCACCTGCGGGCCGAGCACCATCAGCGCAGCGGCCACCAGCAACATGCCGGCGATGCCGACGGTGTAGATGATCGAGAGCGGGAAGCGCTTCCAAAGGGGCCGACCCTCGACCACGTCGTAGGCGGCGTTCATCGCGCTCATCATCAGGCGCACGCCGGCGGACGCGGTGTACAGGGCGATGACGATACCCACCGAAAGCAGGCCGCCCTTGGATTGCTGCAACTGATCGATCACCGGGTTGACCTGCTCCAGCGCCTGAGGCGGCAATACCAGCTCCGATTGCAGGCGCAACCAGGAGAAGAAGTCCGGCAGGTGCAGGAAGCCGATCAGGGCAATCAGAAACAGAATGAACGGGAACAGCGAAAACAGCATCTGGTAGGCCAGTGCCGAGGCATAGGTCGACATCTCGTCATCGACGAATTCGGTGACCGTGCGCACCATCACCCGGTGCAGGGGCAGACCTTTCATGTCGGGGAAAATCATTCGCGTCTCCTTTCGCCGCAAAACAGGTTGAAGTCGTGGCGACTCAGGGGCCGTTTTTCTCTCATCAAAGTAGCTTACTTGGCGACTTTGAAACACTGTGATCCGTGACCGCATGTGAACGGGACACGAAAACGGCCATCCTTGGATGGCCGCTTCGTTGTTTCGTTCAAGGCTCGATCAAGCCTTGTCGACGCCTTTCTTGATCGCGTCCTTGGCTTTGCCCACCGCTTGCTGGGCCTCGCCTTTCTTCTCTTGCAGTTTGCCTTCGGCTTGCAGCTTCTGGTTGTCGGTGGCTTTGCCGACACCTTGCTTGACGTTGCCGACGGCTTCGTTGGCCATGCCTTTTACTTTATCGCCTGTGCTACTCATGGTGTTTCTCCTTGATGCATTGAAGGGGAGAAGTCAGTACGTAACGATTGACTGGCCCGGTTTGCGCCAAGTTTCATTTATTTTCAGGGCTTCATTTCGTCGCGGCGTGCAGGTTGGGCTTTATGTTTGCGAGCGTTCCCCCGAGAATGCCCACCATAAGGGCGCCACGCGCCACAGAACCGATCCCGCAGGAATGTTATGAAACTCGATAAAAAGCAGGCCATCGCCCGTCGCAACCAGGAACTGGGCGGTGCCGTGCTCGGCACCAACAACTGCCACTTCGCCGAACTGAACCGCAACCGCAACATCTGGTGGTTCGACTTGCCGGTGTCGCGCCTGGCGATCGGTCAGTACGAGTGGATTCACCTGTTGATGCACACCCCGGCCACCGACGAACTGCTGCACCTGAAAGTGCCGACCGTGTTCCTGCGCGAAAAACTCGAAGGCCTGGTGATCCGCAACGAAGGCAAGCGCAAGGCCGCCCTGAGCCTGGAACTGAGCGCCGACAAGGACTCGTACCTGCAGGACATGCGCCCGGCAGGCACCAATGTGAACTTCGCGCCGTTCCGTCAATAAGACACTCACGCTGATCGTTCCCACGCTCTGCGTGGGAATGCCGCCCCGGACGCTCCGCGTCCAGCACGGCAGGGACGCAGAGCGTCCCGGGATGCGTTACCACGCAGAGCGTGGGAACGATCAAGCGGTAAACCAACAAAAAGCCCCGCATCTGCGGGGCTTTTTGTTTTATGCGGCGCTTTTCGCCTTGATCTTCTTCAGCTCTTCGTCGCGCAGTTCGCGGCGCAGGATCTTGCCGACGTTGGTGGTCGGCAGCGCATCGCGGAACTCCACTGAACGCGGCACCTTGTAGCCGGTGACGTTGGCGCGCATGTGCTCCATCACCTGTTCCTTGGTCAGGGTGACGCCCGGTTTGGCGACGATGAAAATCTTGATCGCCTCGCCGGATTTCTCGTCCGGAATGCCGATGGCCGCACACTGCAACACGCCCGGCAGGGCCGCCAGCACATCTTCCAGCTCGTTCGGATACACGTTGAAACCGGAGACCAGGATCATGTCTTTCTTGCGATCGACAATGCGCATGTAGCCGTCCGGCTGGATCAGCGCGATGTCACCGGTCTTCAGCCAGCCTTCGCTGTCGAGCATCTCGTCGGTGGCTTCCTGACGCTGCCAGTAGCCCTTCATCACTTGCGGGCCCTTGACGCACAGCTCGCCGATTTCGCCCAGCGGCTGCTCGACACCGGCATCGTCGATGACTTTGCACAGGGTCGACGGCACCGGAATGCCGATGGTGCCGATCTGGATGTTCTGGATTGGGTTGACCGTGGCCACCGGGCTGGTTTCGGTCATGCCGTAACCTTCGCAGATCGGGCAACCGGTGACCGCTTTCCAGCGCTCGGCCGCGGCCAGTTGCAGGGCCATGCCGCCCGACAGGGTAACTTTCAGCGCCGAGAAATCCAGCTTGCGGAAAGCTTCGTTGTTGCACAGGGCCACGAACAGCGTGTTGAGGCCGACGAAACCGCTGAACTTCCACTTCGACAGTTCCTTGACCATCGCCGGCAGGTCGCGCGGGTTGCTGATCAGGATGTTGTGGTTGCCGATCAGCATCATCGCCATGCAATGAAAGGTGAACGCATAAATGTGGTACAGCGGCAGCGGGGTAATCAGGATCTCGCAACCTTCATTGAGGTTGGAGCCCATCAGCGCCTTGCACTGCAGCATGTTGGCGACGAGGTTGCGATGGGTGAGCATCGCGCCCTTGGCCACGCCGGTGGTGCCGCCGGTGTATTGCAACACCGCGACATCGCCGCTGTCCGGATTGGCTTCGGCAACCGGCTGGCCCTGGCCCTTGCTCAGCACGTCGTTGAACTTGACGGCTTTTGGCAGGTGATAGGCCGGAACCATTTTTTTCACGTACTTGATGACGCTGTTGATCAGCAGGCGCTTGATCGGCGGCAGCAGGTCGGCGACTTCGGTGACGATGACGTGTTTGACGCCGGTTTTCGGCACCACGGCTTCGGCCAGATGCGCCATGTTCGCCAGGCACACCAGCGCCTTGGCACCGGAGTCATTGAATTGGTGTTCCATTTCCCGCGCGGTGTACAGCGGGTTGGTGTTGACCACGATCAGCCCGGCACGGATGGCACCGAAGACGGCGACCGGGTACTGCAACACGTTGGGCAGTTGCACGGCGATTCGATCACCGGGCTGCAAATCGGTATGCTGTTGCAGATAAGCGGCAAACGCACCGGACAATTCGTACAGTTCACCGTAGGTGATGGTCTTGCCCAGGTTGCTGAACGCCGGTTTGTCGGCGAAGCGTTGGCAGGATTGCTTCAACACTGCCTGAATATTCGGGTACTCGTCTGGATTGATGTCGGCAGCAATTCCAGCGGGGTACTTATCCTTCCAAAAGTCTTCGATCATGGAAGCCCACTCCTCAGCAACGCGAATTCAGCACCGCATTTGATGCGATTATTATTGGTGTTTGTTTATTGGTGAGTCTGGCTTTTTACAAGGCCGAGAAGTCACAAAGCGCGCCGAGAGTAGCAGCTTTGCCAAGGGTCGACTAGAGCCAAAAGCGGCCCCTACAGTCATTTTCATGACTCAAGAACTACTGGCAGTCATTTTAGAGCAAAAATCCTATAACACCTTGAAAGTCCCGTTTTTCGGGGGCCTGAAACAAAAATCGCGAGCAGGCCCGCTCCCGCAGGCTCATCGATAACCCTGTGGGAGCGAGCTTGCTCGCGATTGCGCGAAGCGCAGTTCTTTTAAGCGATATCGCGTAACTCTCTGCGCAGAATTTTCCCGACAGGCGTCATCGGCAACGACTCACGCAGCACGATGTGTTTCGGCACCTTGTACGCCGTGAAATTCTCT
This sequence comes from Pseudomonas sp. GM25, assembly GCF_000282255.1. Taxonomy (NCBI): domain Bacteria; kingdom Pseudomonadati; phylum Pseudomonadota; class Gammaproteobacteria; order Pseudomonadales; family Pseudomonadaceae; genus Pseudomonas; species Pseudomonas sp. GM25. Next base: position 88,419 of record NZ_AKJQ01000009.1, read on the forward strand.
TTGCAGTAAGCCTTCAGCTCTTCCAGGCTCACGCCGGTTTCCCGCGCCACCACAAACAGCTTCACCGCTTCCCCGGAACGCTCGTCCGGCACGCCGATCACTGCGCAGTTGGCGACTTTCGGGTGAGCCATCACCACGTCTTCGATCTCGTTCGGATACACGTTGAAACCGGAGACGATGATCATGTCCTTCTTGCGGTCGACGATGCGCACGAACCCGTCCGGGTCGATCACCGCGATGTCGCCGGACTTGAACCAGCCCTCGGCATCCAGCACCTCGGCCGTCGCCTCGGGTTTCTGCCAGTAGCCCTTCATGATCTGCGGGCCCTTGATGCACAGCTCGCCACGCTCACCCAGAGGCTGTTCGACGCCGTCGTCATTGATGACTTTCAAGCGGGTGCCCGGTACCGGCAGGCCGACCGTGCCGATCCGCGACAGCTCGCCGTACGGGTTGGTGCAGGCCACCGGCGAGGTTTCGGTCAAACCGTAACCTTCGGTGATGCGGCAACCGGTGATCTGCTCCCAACGCTCGGCGGTGGCCTTGACCAGCGCGGTGCCGCCGGAGTTGGTGAGCTTGAGCGTGGAGAAATCCAGGGTCTTGAAGTCCGGATGATCCATCAACGCGACAAACAGCGTGTTGAGCCCCAGCAGCGCCGAGAACTTCCAGTTCTTCAGCTCCTTGATGAAGCCGCCGATGTCACGCGGGTTGGTGATCAATACGTTGTGGTTGCCCGACACCATCATGCACATGCAATTCGCGGTGAAGGCATATATGTGGTACAGCGGCAGCGGCGCGATCATCACCTCCTGCCCTTCGCGCAGCAGCGGCTGGCCGTCGCTGCCGAACTGACCGAGACAGGCGCGCACCTGCTGCATGTTCGCCACTAGATTGCCGTGGGTCAGCATCGCGCCCTTGGCCAGGCCGGTGGTGCCCCCGGTGTATTGCAGGACGGCGATGTCATCCAGGCCGACCTTCAACGGCTTGATGCCCAGGCCCCGGCCCATGCGCAGTGCGCTCTTGAAAGAAATCGCCTGGGGCAGCGAATACGCCGGCACCATTTTCTTCACTTTGCTGACCACGGTGTTGACCAGCCAGCCTTTGGCGGTGGGCATCAGATCGCCCATCTTCGCTTCGATCAGGTATTGGATGTCGGTATCCGGCAGCACTTCCTGAACCTTCTGGCCGAACATGTTCAGGTACACCAGCGCCCGGGCGCCGGAGTCCTTGAACTGGTGACGCATCTCCCGCGCGGTGTACAGCGGGTTGGTGTTGACCACGATCAGCCCGGCACGCAGCGCACCGAACACGGCAATCGGATAATGCAGGACGTTGGGCATCTGCACCGCGATGCGATCCCCCGGCACCAGATCGGTGTGGGCTTGCAGATAACCGGCGAACGCGGCGCTCTGGCGCTCCAGCTCGGCGTAGGTCAGGGTCACGCCCATGTTGCTGAACGCCGGGCGATCAGCGAATTTCTTGCAGGAACGCTCGAACACCTCGATCACCGACTTGAATTCACCCGCGTCGATGTCCAGGGGTACGCCCGCCGGGCGTTTGTCATTCCAGAAATCAGGTTGCATTGTTCTTGTCCTCTTTACCTGAGCCGATCCGGGGCCGCTTCGCTGTCATTTCTTTCTGTCCCTGAAAAAGCCGAGAGCAAAAAGCGGGGCTTCACGGACACTAGCAGCTATGGTCAATCAGGCAAATATGGGCAAGGTCGTCATTGATCGTGTGAATCTTCCTGCCGTGGCGTGAGCTGATCGGACGCGCTATACAATGCAACCTCTGCAAGACGTTTCAGCAAAAACAGGCCGCAAAAGGAATCGCCATGATCCACGACACCTTCTGGCTGGACGCGAGTGACCGCAGCCGCCTCTTCGTCAACCTGTGGCTGCCGAACGCGCCGCTGAAGGCGGTGATTCTGCTGGCCCACGGCATGGCGGAACACAGCGCCCGCTACGCACGGCTGGCAGAGGCGTTCTGCGCCGAAGGCTACGGTGTGTACGCGCTTGATCAGCGCGGCCATGGCAAAACTGCCGATCATGGGGCGCTCGGGCATTTCGCCGATGACGATGGCTGGTGCAAGGTGGTTGGCGATATCGCGAGCCTCAACCAGTTCCTCGGTCAGCGTCATCCGGGGGTGCCGATCGTGCTGCTCGGGCACAGCATGGGCAGCTACATTGCCCAGGCTTATTTACTGCATCACAGCGCCAGCCTGCACGGCGCGATTCTCAGTGGCTCGAATTTCCAGCCGGTTGCGCTGTACCGCGCGGCCCGGCAGATCGCCCGGTTTGAAAAGCTGCGCCAGGGCGCTAAAGGCCGCAGCGCGCTGATCGAGTGGCTGTCGTTCGGCTCGTTCAACAATAAATTCAAACCGGCGCGCACCGCGTTTGACTGGTTGAGTCGCGACCCGGCCGAGGTCGACAAGTACGCCACCGACCCGCTGTGCGGCTTTCGCTGCACCAATCAGTTGTGGATCGACCTGCTCGGCGGGTTGCAGCAAATCAGCAAAGCGTCCAATCTCGCCCAGATCGATCCGGGCCTGCCGCTGCTGGTGATCGGCGGCGAATGTGATCCGGTGAGCGAAGGCAAGCGTCTGACTGATCTGGCCAACGCCTTGCGCGCGGCCGGCAGCCAGAACCTGCAACTGAAGATCTACCCGCAGGCGCGGCACGAATTGTTCAACGAGAGCAACCGCGACGAAGTGACCGCCGATGTGCTGGCCTGGATCGACCAGGCCCTGAGCCATCGCCGGCCGCACCGCAGCGAATAATTTTTTGTGGATTCATTTCATCCGTCACAGGAATTCAGACCCATGACCCAGGTTACCAACATCCCTTACGAAGCCCTCGAAGTGGGCCAGACCGCGAGCTACAGCAAGACTGTCGAGGAACGCGACATTCAGCTGTTCGCCGCGATGTCCGGCGACCACAACCCGGTGCACCTGGACGCCGAGTTCGCCGCCGCCAGCATGTTCAAGGAGCGTATTGCCCACGGTATGTTCAGCGGTGCGCTGATCAGTGCCGCAGTGGCTTGTGAGCTGCCTGGGCCGGGCACCATTTATATCGGCCAGCAGATGAGCTTCCAGAAGCCGGTGAAGATCGGCGACACCCTGACCGTACGCCTGGAAATCCTCGAGAAGCTGCCGAAATTCCGTGTGCGCATCGCCACTCGCGTGTTCAACCAGCGCGATGAGCTGGTGGTGGACGGCGAGGCCGAGATTCTGGCGCCACGTAAACAGCAGACCGTTACCCTGCCGACCTTGCCGGCCATCAGCATCGGCTGATCGTCTTCGGTTAAATCCGGACACAAAAAAACGCCAGACCAGCTGGCGTTTTTTGTGGGCTTCGAACGCTTACGAGCGTGCGCGAGCCTGGTTACGCAGCGCCTTCACCTGATCGTGATTGCGTTGCACGCCGTGGTACTGGCGTTCGACCAGATCACGGATGCCGACCAGGTTGTGCTTGTTGATCTTCTCGATCGCTTCACGATAAGCCTTCAGGGCGTGATCTTCACCGCGCTCGGCTTCGTTGAGCACCGCTTCTTCATCCTTGCCGGTGAACATCGCTTTCACGTCGACCCAACGACGGTGCAGATCACCGCTGACACTGGTCGAGGTTTCCGGATCGCCACCCATCGAACGCACGGCAGCTTGCAGCTCGGCCGCAGCGGTTGCGCAATCGGCGGAGCGTTTCACGAACAGGGTTTTCAGCTCTGGGTGCTTGATGTCTTCAGCGCAGGTCTTGAACCCTTCCTGACCGTCCTTGCTGGTTTCGATCAGGTCGTTGAGGACGGAGATGGCTTCTTTATTCATGTCAGTCATTTTTCAATTCCTTGCGTGGGTGAAAGATGCAAGGAGTGTTGCAGTGGTCGTGCCAGCTTCCCGAAAAGAATTTAGTCTTTAATTTTCAATAACTTACAAATACAACCAGAATCTGTATGCCTGTTATTTGCATGATCTGTCATTTGGCCTGCATGCAGAATGCCTGTATTTTCCGAAGTGTTTTCAAAGCCAGACGATTCCAACGATGAACCCTGAAAAGCTCGAACTGCTGATCACCCGCGAAATGCCCTTCGGCAAGTACAAGGGTCGGATCATTGCCGACCTGCCGGGCCCTTACCTGAACTGGTTTGCCCGGGAAGGATTTCCCCATGGTGAACTGGGCGGCCTGTTGGCCCTTATGCAGGAAATCGATCACAACGGCCTGTCGGAACTGCTCGAACCGCTGCGCGCCAAACATGGCAAACCTGCCCCGCGCCACTGAGGCGTCACCCTGATCCGAGTCGAGTCGACCATATGCCCGATAACACCCGCCGCGCCCGAGACGAAGCCTTCTGGCAAACCTTCGCCGACCGTTACGACCGCCACCCCGGCCCCGTGAATCTGGAGAACGGTTACTTCGGGCGCATGTCGCGCACCGTGGTCGAGGAGTACCAGCGCAACATCGAGCTGATCAACAACAGCAACTCGATCTACGTGCGCCAGCGTTTCGAACAGCACGACAGCCTCGACATCCGCGCGCAACTGGCCGAGCTGATCGGCGTCCGCGCGCAAAGCGTGGCCTTCACTCACAACGCCACTGCCGGCCTGCAATCGCTGATCCGCAACTACAACCGCCTGCAGCCGGGCGATCAGGTGCTGATCTGCGATCTGGAGTACGACACGGTCAAGGGCGCCATGCGCTGGCTGGCAAAGCATCGCGGGGTCGAGGTGATCGAGATCGAGCACGCCCACCCCGCCACCTTCGACAGCCTGCTGGCGACTTATCGCGAAGCCTTCATCCGCTATCCGAAGCTCAAGCTGATGGCGCTGACCCACGTCACCCACCGCACCGGGCTGGTGATGCCAGTGCAGGCCATCGCCGCGCTGGCCAAGGAGCACGGCGTCGACATCATCCTCGATGGTGCCCATGCCCTTGGCCAGATCGAGTTCGACCTGGAAGCGCTGGGCATCGCCTTCGCCGGGTACAACCTGCACAAGTGGATCGGCTCGCCACTGACCCTCGGCTTTCTATACATTGCTCCGCAGCGCCTGGCCGACATTGATCCGGACATGGGCGAGATGCATTTTTCGGCTGGCGATATCCGCTCACGCACGCCCTACAGCACGCCGAACATTCCGGCACTGATGACCCTGCCTTTGGTGTTCGAAGAACACCGCTCACTGGGTGGGGCGGCGGCCAAAGGCGCGCGGGTGAATTACCTGCGCAACCTGTGGGTCAGCGCCGTGCGTAACCTGCCGGGCATCGAAGTCACGACTCCGGACGATCCACGTCTGTATTGCGGCATCACCTCGATGCGTTTTACCCGGCATGCCGACCAGCAGGCGATGGTCGAACGCCTGCTCAATGACCACAACCTGTTCACTGTCGTGCGCAACGGTGCTGCCTGCGGGCCGTGCATCCGCATCACGCCGTCGCTGACCACGACGGCGGCGGAAATTCAGCTGCTGATTCAGGCGCTGAACGAACTGCGTTAAACCGTGTACTTGTCGAAGTCCTCAGGCTTGATCTGCGACGACACCGCAAAGGTGTCGATGCCGATCGTAAGGTGGCCGAAGTAACCGTCCTCGTGTGAATCGCGGCCGATCGGCCACACCGTCAGGGTCGACTCTTCGCCGCCCATGTTCGCGTAGTAGGCATCGTCGGCGTTGCACACCGGCAGCGAACTGCGCCCGCGATAGGCCTTGGCATTGAGCACGCCGCGAGAAACAACCTCCGGAAAATACAGCTGCCCGACCCAGGCCACGTTGCGCTCCTCCAGGTATTCGTTGCCGGCGACGATCCGCACCGCCACATGAATGTGCAGGGCGCGCCCGGCATAAAAACCCGGATAGATCGTGGTGAAGCGCACCCTGCCCTTGTGGTCGCTGAACTGGCCACCGCGCAGGTAGGTGTCATCGTCGGTTCGCGGGATCGAGCCGATTTCCCCGACGTCGACTTCCACGTCCGGATTGATCCGGCTCCAGCCGGAATACGCGCCGCGTGCGTTGCAATGCCAGATATCCACCAGCGCACCGCTGACCGGCTCGGCGGTCATGGCATCGACGATGGTCAGGCGCAGCAGCAGCGGCAGGCCTTCTGCGCCTTCGCTGATGTTGCGGCGCAGCAGTTTGGGATTGCGAAAATAAGGCCCGGCGACTTGCTCGGGGGCCAGCTGATAAACCGATGGAGCTGAAGGCTGGTTATCCATGACGCGTTCTCTCTTCCATAAGATGAACGCAGGTTAACGCCCCACGCAAAGCCAGGTGCGGTAACTATGTATCTCCAGATAACGAAGTTTTTTGCTGGCAAAAAAAACGGTGCACCGACCAAGCGCACCGTAAAGCCGTAGAACACACAACGAAGTGTCAGTTGAAGATCAGTCCAGCAGCGCCAACGCCTCGGCGGTGCATTCCTGAATGCGGGCCCAGTCGCCGTTCTTGATCCACTCAGGATCGAGCATCCAGCTACCGCCCACGCACATGACGTTTTTCAGCGCCATGTAGCTCTTGATGTTGGCAGGGCCGACGCCGCCAGTCGGGCAGAATTTCACTTCGCCGAACGGGCCGCCGAGGGCCTTGATTGCCGCCACGCCACCGCTGACTTCAGCCGGGAACAGCTTGAAGCGGCGATAACCCAGGCCATAGCCTTCCATGATGCCGGAGGCATTGCTGATGCCCGGAAGCAGCGGGATCGGGCTTTCGACGCTGGCTTCCAGCAGGTCACGGGTGATGCCCGGAGTGACGATGAATTGCGAACCGGCAGCTTCGGCTGCAGCCAGCATATTGCGGTCGAGTACGGTGCCGGCACCGGTCATCAGTTCCGGGCGCTGTTCGCGCAGGATCTGGATCGCCTTGAGGCCGAACTGCGAACGCAGGGTCACTTCCAGCGCGGTCAGACCACCGGCGGCCAGGGCGTCGGCCAGCGGCAGCACGTCCTGTTCGCGGGCGATGGTGATCACCGGCAGGATCCGCGCCTTGGCGCAGAGGCTGTCGATCAGGGCAACTTTGTCCGCCATGGAAACGGTCGGGGATGGGGTTGTCATAGCGGCTGTTCCTTGGCTCATGGGCACCAGTAAATCTCTAACGTAGGTTGCAGAAACGCGCGAACCGGCATGGCGGCGACGTCGTTGGATGCCAGTGCGGCATTCAGGGTGGTCAGTTTCGACTGACCGGAAATCGACAGAATCTTGTGCCGGGCCGAGGCCAGCAGTGCGCGGCTCATGGTCAAGCGCTGACGCGGCACGCTGGGCGCCAGCATCGGCCAGCAGCGACGGGTGCCGTCGGCTTGCAGGGCTTCGGCCAGGTTCGGGCTGTCCGGGAACAGCGACGCGGTGTGACCGTCATCGCCCATGCCCAGCACCAGCACGTCGATGGGCGGCAACTCGGCGAGCAAACGATCGGCCTGCTCCGCAGCCTGCTCGACGTTGGCCGCCGCGCTGTAAAGGCTGAGGAACTGTGCCTTGGCCGCCGGGCCCTTGAGCAGATATTGCTTGAGCAGACCGGCGTTGCTGTCGGCGTGTTCGACCGGTACCCAGCGTTCGTCGGCGAGGGTCACGACGACCTTCGACCAGTCCAGTTCCTGCTTGGCCAGGTGCTGGAAAAACGCCACCGGACTACGACCGCCGGACACCACCAGCACGGCGTTGCCGCGTGCCGCCAGCGCTTCGCTCAACTGCTTGGCGACACTCAGCGCCAGGCCTTCGGCAAGCAGCACCGGGCTCTTGAATTCGCGGGCACTCACGCCCTCGGGCAGTTTCACATCAGATATCGCCATACCACGACCTCCCGTCCCGCGTGATCAATGCAATGGAGCTCATCGGCCCCCACGACCCGGCCGCATACGGCTTGGGCGCGTCACCGGATTTTTTCCACCCGGCGATCAGCTGGTCACACCATTTCCACGCGGCTTCGATTTCATCTTTACGGACAAACAGGTTCTGATTGCCGTTCATCACTTCCAGCAACAACCGCTCGTAGGCATCGGGGATCCGAGCGCTGCGCCAGGTGTCGGAAAAATTCAGTTGCAGCGGGCCGCTGCGCAGTTGCATGCCCTTGTCCAGGCCTTGCTCTTTGGTCATCACCCGCAAGGAAATGCCTTCGTCCGGTTGCAGGCGGATGATCAGTTTGTTGCTGATCTGCAGGCGCTGCTCGGGGGCGAAGATGTAGTGCGACGGTTCCTTGAAGTGGATGACGATCTGCGACAGTTTCTGCGGCATGCGCTTGCCGGTACGCAGGTAGAACGGCACGCCGGCCCAGCGCCAGTTGCGGATGTCGGCACGCAGGGCAACGAAAGTTTCGGTGTCGCTCTGGGCGTTGGAATTCGGCTCTTCGAGGTAGCCCGGCACGGACTTGCCTTCGCTGTGCCCGGCGATGTACTGGCCGCGCACCACTTGCGTGGTCAGGCCTTCCGGACTGATCGGCGCCAGGGCCTTGAGCACCTTGACCTTCTCGTCACGGATGCTGTCGGCGGACAGGTCGGCCGGCGGATCCATGGCGATCAGGCAGAGCAGTTGCAGCAGGTGGTTCTGGATCATGTCCCGCAGCTGGCCGGCCTTGTCGAAGTAACCCCAGCGGCCTTCGATACCGACCTTCTCGGCCACGGTGATTTCCACGTGGGAGATGTAGTTCTGGTTCCACTGGGTTTCGAACAGGCTGTTGGCGAAACGCAGGGCGATCAGGTTCTGAACGGTTTCTTTGCCCAGGTAGTGGTCGATGCGGTAGGTGCGGTTCTCCGGGAAGAACTGCGCCACGGCGTCGTTGACCTTGCGCGAGGATTCGAGATCCGAGCCGATCGGTTTTTCCAGCACCACGCGGGTGTTTTCCGCCAGACCGACTTTCGCCAGGTTCTCGCAGATCGCGCCGTACACCGCCGCCGGGGTGGCGAAGTAGGCAATCATGCGTTGCGTGCTGCCGGCCAGTTCGGCCAGCGCCACGTAATCTTCAGCCTTGAGGAAGTCGACGTGCAGGTAGGTCAGACGCGCCAGAAAGCGCTCGGCCACGGCCTCGTCCAGTTCCTTGCCCACGTAACGGCGCAGCTCGGCGGCGATGAACGCCAGGTGCTGCTGCTCGGTGCCCGCCTCACGGGCCAGTGCGATAATGCGCGTGTCCTCGTGCAGCAGGCCGGCGCCATCAAGGTGATAAAGGGCAGGAAACAGCTTGCGCAGGGCTAGATCGCCCAAGGCGCCGAACAAGGCGAAGGTGCACGGTTCAACCGTAATCGAAGGCATGATGTTTGTTCTTTTATCAAGTTAAGCTACAAATACCTTTTTTCAAGGCATCACTCAAGGGAAAATGTAGTAATAACCACAACATTTTCGCAAAATACAGATTCCGAGTGGTGGTCGATCGGAGCCATCAGTAGGATAGGCCACCGTCACGGGCCACATCAAAGGCCCAATTTGCATAGCCGCGCGCTTATCGGCGCCGGTGAATCTAGGAATTCTTATGGACCGCGTGCGAAATTTACTGGAACAGATCCAGAGTCGCCTTGAAGAGCTGAACAAGGCCGAACGCAAAGTGGCCGAAGTGATCCTGCTCAACCCACAGCAGGCCACCCGCTTCAGCATCGCCGCCCTCGCCCAGGCGGCGTCGGTCAGTGAACCGACGGTCAACCGTTTCTGCCGTTCGTTCGGCGTCAGCGGCTACCCCGAACTCAAGCTGCAACTGGCCCAGAGCCTGGCCAGCGGCGCGGCCTATGTCAGCCGCGCAGTAGAGGCCGACGACAATCCCGAGGCCTACACGCAGAAGATTTTCGGCAGCGCGATCGCATCCTTGGACAGCGCTTGCCAGGCGCTGGACCCGAACCTGATCAGCCGCGCCGTCGACCTGTTGATCCAGGCCCGGCAGATTCACTTCTTCGGCCTGGGTGCTTCGGCTCCGGTGGCACTGGATGCGCAGCACAAGTTTTTCCGCTTCAACCTGGCGGTCACCGCCCACGCCGATGTGCTGATGCAACGGATGATTGCTTCGGTAGCGCACACCGGCGAGCTGTTCGTGATCATTTCCTACACCGGCCGCACCCGCGAACTGGTGGAAGTGGCGCGCATCGCCCGGGAGAACGGCGCTTCGGTGCTGGGCCTGACGGCAGAGAATTCGCCGCTGGCCAAGGCCAGTACGCTGAGCCTGAACATTCCCCTGCCGGAAGACACTGACATTTATATGCCGATGACTTCGCGGATCATTCAGTTGACCGTGCTGGATGTGCTGGCGACGGGGATGACGCTGCGTCGCGGGGTGGATTTCCAGCCGCATCTGCGCAAGATCAAAGAGAGTTTGAATGCCAGCCGGTATCCGGTGGGTGACGAGTTCAACTAGTTCGCGCTGATCGTTCCCACGTCGAGGCGTCGAACCGTCCGCGTGGGAACGATCATTACGCAGCAGCCCAAGCCTGCAAACTCAAATGCGCCTTCTCCCCCGGCGCCAGATGCAGGCTGTCAGTCCCGCCCGCCGCCGCTTCAACACAGACAAATTCCGAAATCTCATCCCAGCTCACGCCCAGCAACGGCCGCGCCCCCGGATGCCACACCACGGTGTCCGCGCTGTCGCCGGTATCGATGCACAACTCGCGCTGCCAGGCGTGATCCTTGAGCTGCAATTCGCCGTCGTGCTGGAACACGCGCTGACAGCCACCATCGACCCGCAACTCGCCTTCCTGCTGGCAAATCTCACGGTTCAACTGGTCGTAACCCTGCGCCCCTTCGAGCCCAGACAGCGCTATCTCACTCACGTCACCAATACGCCAGTAAGCGTGCAAAGCCTGGCTCAACTGGCACGGCATGTCGTCCTGATGCTCAGTGCTCAGGCGCAGTTCCATGCGTTCGCCCAGGTGTGCGTGCAGGTCCACCTGCCAGTCGCACAGCTGCAATTGCCAATGCAGGCGCACGCCGTCATCGCCGGTGCTGCTGTCGAGCAGTTTCCAGTCCAGCAGTCGCGCCCAGCCATGGGACGGCCACGCGTTTTCGCTCGGGTGACGGCCATACCACGGCCAGCACACCGGCACGCCGCCGCGAATCGCGCCGACATGCGGCCACTTCGCCGCGCACCACAGCCACGGCTTCTGCCCGCGCGGCTGAAAGTGCAGCAACTGCGCACCCTGACGACTGAACACCGCCTGACACAGCGGATGATCGATCACCAGCACATCGCGCATCTGATAGCGCTCCCAGGCGAACACCGGTCGTTCGCGCAGGGATTTGAAGAAGCGTTGCAGCGGATGCTCATGCATGGGCCACGGTTCCAGATTCAACTTTCATGGGCTGCGACATCCCTTTCCAAAAAAAAGCGGACAGCCTGGGCTGTCCGCAAATATGCGCACATAGAGAGGAGCTTATCGCAGACGCGTTAGAACGTAGACTGAATTTTCAGGCCAGCGACCAAAGCGTTATCCACTTCATCCACACCGCCCGGATGAGTGATGTATTGCAGGTTCGGGCGTACGGTCAGCCAGTTGGTCACGTGGAAGCCGTAGTTGATCTCGTAGTTGTATTCGGTTTCACGAATCGGCGAGAACACCGGATTGTCGTAGTCCGAAACACCGTTGGCGACGTTGAGCAGCTCGGCGTTTTTCTTCACGTCATTGTTGACGTGAATACGTGCCGCACCGATACCGACGTCATCTTTCGGACGTGCGTCAAACGGGCCTTTGTACACAAACATCACGGACTGGTAGTTGTCGATGAAGTTGGTGTCCTTGTCGTGGAACGTGGCGTTGGCGGCAATGTTCAGACCACGGCTCTTGTCACCGTTGTGGCTGGTGAGCTGTTGCTGTGCAACGAACCAGTAACCGTGCTTGCTGCTGTGGGTACGGTAGGCATCACCGGTGGTTGCCGCATCGAAACCGTTGACGTCTTCGCGAACGTCGTCGGCATCGGCCGTGCTTTTGTAGTAACCGACACGGTATTCGCCCGGCAGGCCGTTCGGGTTAGGCAACCAGACCAGTTCCACTGGCAATACGGTGCCTTTGGTGCCGCTGCCGCTCAGCTTGAAGCCGTTACCGTGTTCCAGTTGCGACGGGTTCTGGTTGTACGCACCGATCTGCGCGTAGAGCTCGTCGTTGATGTTGTATTTGACGCGAATGGCCGCCTGGCTGACCGGCCAGTTGTACCAGATGTTGGTCGCCCAGTTACCCACTTGCGAACCGCAGAACGCCAGGTTCTGGAACTCGCACGGGAAGGTGTTGAAGTCTTCGCCTTCGCCGAAGTAACCGGCCTTGATGTCGAGCTTGTTGTCGAAGAACTGGTGTTTGATCCACAACTGGGTCAGACGCACCATGTGGCCACGACCGTAGACTTCCTGCGAGGAACTCAGGGTGCCGGCACGCGGATCGCCAACGCGGTCGTTGGAAATGTTGTAGCCGTTACGGTTGGTGAACTGGACCTTGGCCTGGGTGTTGTCCCAGCCCCACAGTTTTTGCAGATCCAGCGCCACGCCCAAACCGAACTGGTCGGCGTAACGCGCAGTCTTGTCATCGTTGAAACCGCCGTGAAGGTTGCCGCCCACTTCACCGACGTAGTCCATCTTGATGTCGATACCCTGCTCGATCAGCTTGGTACGTTCGCCACCCCAGTCCCCGGTCATCCACTCCGAATCGGAGCTGAACGCGTCAGCCGCGTGGACGCTACCGGCCAGCATCATTGCCGCAATCGCCGACAACTGACCGATACGCTGAGCGTTGTTGTTCTTCTTCATCCCTACATCCTCGTTTTATTGTTATTAACTGTTCTTCTTATCTAACGCGGTTTACATCTGATGCGGCGCGCGACAGGCCACGCACCGCGTGCTCCCTGCGGAAACGGGCGAGCCCGCTCCCGCATTTGTTGATCAGCGGCCCTTGAACTGGGCCACGTTGGCGCTGTGCGACTCGGTTTTCGGCAGGCCTGCAACCCCCAGGCGCTCACCGGACTTGGCATCGAACAGCAGCACTTTCGACGGATCGAATTGCAGGTTCAGGGTTTCGCCGACCTGCGGCGCCACGTCCGGCGCCAGACGGCAGCAGACCTTGGTGTCGTTGAGGTTGACGAACACCAGGGTGTCCGGACCGGTCGGCTCGGTGACCTGCACTTCAGCCTTGATGCTCGGCAGGCCATTGCCCTCGCCGTAGGCCAGAGCGATCTGCTCCGGGCGCAGGCCGAGGATCACTTCGCGGTCTTCGAGACCGGCGTCCTGCATCGCCATCGGCAATTCGCAACGGGCCTGGCCGCTGTCGAGCAGCGCCACCAGACGACCGTCCTTGCGTTGCAGGCGCAGCGGGATGAAGTTCATCGGCGGCGAACCGATGAAGCTCGCGACGAACAGGTTGGCCGGGTCGTTGTAGATCTCTTTCGGCGTACCGAACTGCTGGATGATCCCGTCCTTCATCACCGCCACTTTGTCGCCCAGCGTCATCGCTTCGATCTGGTCGTGGGTCACGTAGACCGTGGTGGTTTTCAGGCGCTGGTGCATCAGTTTCATTTCGGTGCGCATCTCGACGCGCAGCTTGGCATCGAGGTTGGACAGCGGTTCGTCGAACAGATAGATCTTCGGGCGACGCGCCAGGGCACGGCCCATCGCCACGCGCTGTTGCTGACCGCCGGAGAGCTGGCCCGGCTTGCGATTGAGCAGGTGCTCGATCTGCAGCAGCTTGGCCACGCGGGCGACTTCTTCGTCGATGGCCGACTGGCTCATCTTGCGGATCTTCAGACCGAACTCGATGTTCTCGCGCACGCTCATGGTCGGGTACAGCGCGTAGGACTGGAACACCATGGCGATGTCGCGATCTTTCGGGCTCATGCCGCTGACGTCCTGGTCACCGATCATGATCGCGCCGCCGGTGATGGTTTCCAGGCCGGCGATGCAGTTCATCAGGGTCGACTTGCCGCAGCCCGAAGGCCCGACGAGGATCAGGAACTCACCGTCCTTGATCGACAGTTCGATGTTCTTCAGGGTGTCCGGCAGGCCGGCACCGTAGGTCTTGTTTACATTGCGAAGTTCGAGCGTAGCCATGATTACCCCTTGACTGCGCCGGCCGTCAGCCCGCGCACGAAATACTTGCCTGCGACCACATAGACCAGCAGGGTCGGCAGCCCGGCGATCATCGCCGCCGCCATATCCACGTTGTATTCCTTGGCCCCGGTGCTGGTGTTGACCAGGTTGTTCAACGCCACCGTGATCGGTTGCGAATCACCGCTGGAGAACACCACGCCGAACAGGAAGTCGTTCCAGATCTGGGTGAACTGCCAGATCAGGCAGACCATGATGATCGGGGTGGACATCGGCAGGATGATCTGGCGGAAGATCGTGAAGAACCCCGCGCCATCGAGACGTGCCGCCTTGATCAGCGCATCCGGAATGCTCACGTAGTAGTTACGGAAGAACAGCGTGGTGAACGCCAGGCCGTAGACCACATGGATGAACACCAGGCCGGTGGTGGTGCTCGCCAGGCCCATCTTGCCGAGGGTGAACGACGCCGGCAGCAGCACGGTCTGGAACGGCAGGAAGCAGCCGAACAACAGCAGACCGAAGAACAACTGCGAACCGCGGAAGCGCCAGAACGACAGCACATAACCGTTCAACGCACCGATGGCGGTGGAGATGATCACGGCCGGAACGGTGATCTTGATCGAGTTCCAGAAGTAACCGTCAACGGTGGCCCAGGCTTTCACCCAGCCGATGCCGCTGACCACGGTCGGCCAGCTAAGCAGGTTGCCGGTGGAGATGTCTTCCGGGGTCTTGAAGCTGGTCAGCAGCATGACCACCAGCGGTACCAGGTACAGCAGGACCGCAAGGATCAGCACCGCGTAGATCGCGATGCGACTCAGGCTGATGGCCGGTTTGGAGGCGAGACTAGTCATGACGCTTGGTCCTCAGCTCGGAGTACAGGTAAGGCACGATGATCGCGAGGATCGCACCGAGCATCAAGATTGCACTGGCCGAGCCCATGCCCATCTGTCCACGGCTGAAGGTGAACGAGTACATGAACATCGCCGGCAAATCGGAGGAATAACCCGGGCCGCCGGCCGTCATGGCCGCTACCAGGTCGAAGCTCTTGATCGCGATGTGCGCCAGGATCATCACCGCACTGAAGAACACCGGACGCAGGCTTGGCAGCACCACTTTCCAGTAGATGCGCGGCATGCTCGCGCCATCGATCTGGGCGGCACGGATGATCGACTGATCAACGCCACGCAAACCGGCGAGGAACATCGCCATGATGAAGCCCGAAGCTTGCCAGACCGCCGCGATCACCAGGCAGTACACCACGCGATCAGGGTCGATCAGCCAGTCGAGACGGAAGCCTTCCCAGCCCCAGTCCCGCAGCAATTTGTCCAGGCCCATGCCCGGGTTGAGCAGCCATTTCCACGCAGTACCGGTCACGATCATCGAGAGCGCCATCGGGTACAGGTAAATGGTGCGGATAAAGCCTTCGCGACGGATTTTCTGGTCGAGAAAAATTGCCAGTGTCACGCCGATTACCAGGGTGATGCCGATGAACATGCCGCCGAACACGGCCAGGTTCTTGCTCGCCACCCACCAGCGGTCGTTGTCGAACAGACGCTCGTATTGCGCCAGGCCTGCCCACTTGTAGTTCGGCAGGAAGGTCGACGTGGTGAACGACAGGACAAACGTCCAGAGGATATAGCCATAGAAGCCCACCAGAACGATGAACATGCTCGGCGCCAGCACCAGTTTCGGTAGCCAGCGCTGCAATGCGTCGAACGGCGAGGCCTTGCTGAACACAGCAACAGAACTCATGGGAAGATCCAGTAAAGAAGATGAAGGACCGCTGCAAGCGGCAGGCTTCAGGCCGATGCGCGAACTGAAGCTTGCAGCTGCTCTAAGCTGACGTTACTTGGCAGCCTTGATGGCAGTGCCGAGTTTTTTGGCAGCGTCGGCCGGGTCGGCTTTCGGGTCGTTGATGTAGTTGGTCACAACATCAAAGAACGCACCCTGCACGGCCAGCGTGGTCGCCATGTTGTGCGCCATGCTCGGTTGCAGGCCGCCGTTCTTGGCGTCTGCCAGGAAGTCTTTGGCAGCGGTCTGGGCGCAGGAGTCGAAACCGTACTTGCCCATGTCGGCGAGCATGTCGTTACGCACCGGGATCGAGCCCTTGTTGATGCTGAAGACTTTCTGGAAGTTTTCACCCAGCACGACTTTGGCGATGTCCTGCTGACCGGCCGCGGTGCCCGCGTCCTTCTGCTTGAACACGGCCAGCGAGTCGATGTTATAGGTGAACGCCTTGTCGGTGCCCGGGAAGGCTACGCACTCGTAGTCTTTGCCGGCGACTTTCTTGGCGGCGGTCCATTCGGACTTGGCCCAGTCACCCATGATCTGCATGCCGGCCTTGCCGTTGATGACCTTGGCCGCTTCCAGGTTCCAGTCCTGGCCTTTGCCGTCCTGGTCCATGTAGGTCGCGACTTTCTTCAGCTCGGTCAGGGCCTTGACCATTTCCGGGCCGGTCAGGGCAGCGTTGTCCAGGTCGACCAGGGCTTTCTTGTAACCATCAACGCCCATCACCGACAGCACGACCGCTTCGAACACCGTGCTGTCCTGCCAAGGCTGACCGCCGTGGGCCAGCGGAATGAAGCCCGCAGCTTTCAGCTTGTCGCCGGCGGCGTAGAATTCTTCGAGGGTGGTCGGGGCTTTTTCGATACCGGCTTTCTTGAAGACTTCCGGGTTGATCCACAGCCAGTTCACGCGGTGAATGTTCACCGGCACGGCCACGTAATCACCTTCGAACTTCACGGTGTCGGAGACTTTCTTGTCGAGCAGGCTGTCCCACTTCTCGGACTTGGAAACGTCTTTCAGGACGTCAGTGTCGAGCAGACCGGTCGACGCCCATTCCTGGATGTCCGGGCCTTTGATCTGGGCAACGCCCGGCGGGTTGCCGGCTACCGCGCGGCTTTTCAGCACGGTCATGGCAGTCGCACCGCCACCGCCGGCAACAGCGCCGTCTTTCCAGGTGAAACCGTCTTTCTCGACTTGTGCCTTGAGCACATCGACGGCAGCTTTTTCGCCACCGGACGTCCACCAATGCACGACTTCCACCGAACCTTTGGATTCGGCAGCGGAAACACTCAGGGGCAGCACAGCGAGCGGGAACAGGGAGGCGACAGAAATGACAGTAGCGAGGCGAGAAATCGCATTCATCTGAGATGTACCTTTCTTGTTGTTATGCATGCAAGTCTTGTGCTTGCGCTGCACACGAGTTTAAACAGAGCGTTTCCCCTCGCAGGTAACGAAGGGACGCGCGAATGTCACCACATGGTTACACAGGAACGCTTCGGGACAGGTGTGCCAGAGCACTGGCCATGCTCGGCGCCAGCGGCAGACGCGGAATCAGAACGGCCTGCCAGGCGTGGTACAGATCCGGTTTGCCCGCCCAGATATCGGCACTCGGGCGGTTCTGCGGGTCGAGTTCGTGGTGCCAGCTGCCGTCGCAGCGATCCATGAAATACGTTTCGCAAAATTCCCAGAACAGGCGATACCAGCTTTCGTACTGCGCATCGCCGGTGCGTTTGAGCAAGGCACTGGCGGCAGCGCTGGCCTCGGCGTGAGTCCAGTGCAGGCGATGACGCACCACCGCTTTATTGTTCCAGTCGAGGGTGTAGACGATGCCCGGCGCGCCATCGACGTCCCAGCCATGGCGGCAGTTTTGTTCGAACAGTTTTTGCGCGTCGGTGGCCAGCCAGCCGGGCGTGAGCATGCCGGCCTGAACCCGCGCGGCTTCGAGGTGCAGCAACAGTCGCGCCCACTCGAAACCGTGGCCCGGCGTGGTGCCGTAGGGACGAAAACCGTCGGCGGGATTGTCATGGTTGTATTCACGCAGCGGCTGCCAGTCGCGGTCGAAATGCTCGATCACCAGGTAATCGTTGGCGGCAGCGTGACCGTGAATCACCCGCTCGACGATGCGTTGCGCACGCACCAGCCAGCGCGGGTCTTCGGTGACATCGGCCAGCGCAAGGAAGGCTTCGGTGGCGTGCATGTTGCTGTTGGCGCCGCGATAGGCTTCTTCTTCGCGCCAGTCGCGATTGAAGAATTCGCGCATGGCGCCCTCTTCTTCGCTCCAGAAATAGGTGTCGATGATGTCGATGGCGTCATCCAGCAATGCCTGCGCACCGGGGCGTTGCGCAACCACCGCAGAACTCGCTGCCAGGGCGACGAAAGCATGCAGATAAGCGTTCTTGCCGGTGTTGCCGTCACGGTGTTCAGCGACAGCGAACCAGCCACCGTGCAGCGCATCACGCAACGGGCCGCGCAGGGCCGCAATGCCGTGATCGACCAGCTCGGCGAATCCCGGCAGGCCCTGAATGTGGGCCATGGCGAAACTGTGGGTCATGCGCGCGGTGTTCATGGTTTCGGCTTGCGCACCGGCCTGAAGCTGGCCGCGCTCATCGAGATTGCCGAAGCCTTCGGGCAACCGTGAAGCCTTGGCGAACGCCAGCAGGCGCAGGCCTTCATCGGCGAGCCATTGCTGGTGGGCAGGGGCGTTCAGCCAACTGCTGAAGCCCGGATTGAAGTGATCCATGGGTGGCCTTTTTTGTTGTTATGACTGCGGGCAGTCTAAACAACGGGCCGGGAGGGTCTTGTAACGAAGGGGGCGGGTTTTGTCACCGACCGGTGACATTCAGATCAATCCACCGAACGCGGCAATTGCAGGGTCACGCGCAATCCACCCTCACGCAGATTCTGCAAAGTCACCTCACCGCCATGGCTATGAGCAATGTTGCGGGCAATCCCCAACCCAAGCCCATACCCCTGCTGCTGCCCCGCCAACCGGAAGTGCGGCTCGAACACCTGCTCCAACCGCTGCTCCGGCACGCCCGGACCTTCATCGTCGACATGCAGCACAAACGCGCTGTCATCGTCATCGATGTGCAAATGCGCGTTCTGCCCGTACTTCAACGCGTTGTCGATTAGGTTGCCGATGCAGCGCTTGAGTGCCAATGGCTTGCCCGGATACGCCGCCAGTGCCCGTCCCTGCTGGGTCACACGACCGTTGCCGTTGGGCGCCAGATACGGTTCCACCAGGCAGTCGAGCACATGATTCAGGTCCACCGGTTCGATGTTTTCGTGGATGTCGGTGTCCTTCACGCATTGCAGCGCGCCTTTGACCAGCAGCTCCAGCTCGTCCAGATCGCGGCCGAACTTGGTTTGCAGCGTTTCGTCTTCCAGCAGTTCGACCCGCAGCCGCAGGCGGGTGATCGGTGTACGCAGGTCATGGGAAATCGCGCTGAACAACTGACTGCGCTCGGTCAGGTAACGGCTGATCCGCTCGCGCATGGTGTTGAAAGCGCGGCCCACTTCCACCACTTCACTGCCACCGCCCTCGGCTACCGGCTCGACGTCGGCACCCAGCGACAAGTCCCGCGCGGCCCGCGCCAGACGTTTGAGCGGCCGACTTTGCCAGTGCACCAGCAGGCCGATGAACAACAACAGAAAACCGCTGGTGAAGACGATGAACCACACCTGCTGAGTCGGCAGGCCCTGTTCTTCAAGACTGGTGTAGGGCTCGGGCAACAGCGAGGCGATGTACAGCCATTCACCGGGCGCCAACTGAATCTGGGTCACCAGCACCGGCGGATTCACTGGCTCCAGGGTCAGCGCGTAATGCGCCCAGGAGCGAGGCAACTCATCGAGTTTCAACCCGGCGTTGAAGATCCGCAGGTCATCTGGGCTGACGAAGGTCACCAGAATGTCGGTGTCCTGGCCCAGCGACTGGCGCAGCACTTCATCCACCGCTTTCAGTACCGCGGCCTTGCGCGGTGTCACCGGCAGCACTTCCATGCCCAGCGGTTTGTCGTTCAGCGTCACCACAAAACGCGTGCCGCCCATGCTGCGCAATTGATCGAGCACCAGTGGTCGATAGGCCACCGGCAACGAGCGGAAGTAACTGACGCTGGCGGTCATCGAATGGGCGAGGCTGCGGGCGCTGGTGACCAGGCCTTCGAGCTGGGTCGCGCGCAATTGGGAAACCCAGATCACGCTGGACAGCGTCTGGGCGAACAACACCGCGAGCAGCGTCAGCAGCAACATCCGGCCGAGCAGCGAACGCGGCATCGGCACTTTGCGCGCGGTGGTGCGCAGGAACTCAGTGACCATTGCCGGCAACCACATTGGCTGCCAGCTGGTAGCCGCTGCCGCGCACGGTGCGGATCAGGCGCGGCGGTTTTTCGGTGTCGCGCAGACGCTGGCGCAAACGGCTGACGGCCATGTCGACGATGCGGTCGAGGGGCATCAGGTCGCGGCCACGGGTGGCGTTGCCGATGGTGTCGCGGTCGAGGATTTGCTGGGGGTGATCGAGGAACAGTTTGAGCAGGGCGAAGTCGGCGCCGGACAGAATCACTTCCTCGCCGTCAGTGTGGAACAGCCGATGGCTGACCATGTCCAGCCGCCATTCATCGAACGCCAGCACTTCACTGCCGCCGCGTTCCTGACCGAACTGGGCGCGACGCAGCAAGGCCTTGATCCGGGCTTGCAGCTCGCGGGGGCTGAAAGGTTTGCCGAGGTAGTCGTCGGCGCCGAGCTCCAGACCGATGACCCGGTCGGCTTCGTCGGAACTGGCGGTGAGCATGATGATCGGCACCTGGGCCTGACGCGGATGCTGGCGCACCCAGCGGCACAGGCTGAAGCCGTCTTCATCGGGCAGCATCACATCGAGGATCACCAGATCGCTCGGCGCCTCGTTAAGCGCCTGACGAAAACCGGCGCCATCCGCCGTGGCCCGTACCTGAAAACCCGCGCGGGTCAGGTAGGTTTCCAGCAACTCGCGTATCTCCTGGTCGTCATCGACCAACAAAATCGACTTGTTGACTGAGCTCACTTCGAAGGCATCCTTGTTGTTGGAATTGGGCGGATTATGCCTGATGTGTAGACCGATCGTTCCCACGCTCTGCGTGGGAATGTATCAAGGGACGCGGAGCGTCCAGTGACGCGGAGCGTCACGGGCTGCATTCCCACGCAGAGCGTGGGAACGATCTTCAGCCTTCCTGTTCGAGCGCGACTCCTGCACCGACGAGCCCCGAGTACGGCGCCGTCACCAGCCACACAGGAATCCCCTTGAAGTAATCACTCATGCAGCCCTTGTCGGCAAAGCTGCGGGCGAAACCGCTTTCGAGGAAGAAATCGGCGAAACGCGGAATCACGCCGCCCACGATGTACACCCCGCCACGGCCGCCAGTGGTCAGCACGTTGTTGCCGGCCACGCGACCGAGCCAGCAGCAGAACTGTTCCAGCACTTCCAGGGCGATCGGGTCGCCTGCAAGACCTGCCGCAGTGATGGCTTCCGGCGTATCGAGTTTCGGTTCATGACCATCCACCGCGCAGATCGCCCGGTAGACGCGCGGCAAGCCGCCGCCGCTCAACGCGGTTTCCGCGCTGACGTGGCCGATCTCGTTATGGATGTGCTGCCAGAGCTGGGTTTCACGCGGACTGCTCAGCGGCAGATCGACGTGACCGCCCTCTCCCGGCAACGCGGCAAACCGCCCTTCACCGAGATCAAGCAACGTACCGACGCCCAGGCCAGTGCCCGGGCCGATCACCACTGCCGGGCGCAACGGCTCCGGCGTGCCTTCGCAGACCACGCGGAATTCACCGGGCTGCAATCGGGTCATGCCCAGCGCCATCGCCGAGAAATCGTTGACCAGCAACAACTGCTCGACCTGCAAGGTCTGGCAGAACGCCTTGCGGCTCAGCCGCCAGTGGTTGTTGGTGAACTTGAATTCATCGCCGCTCACCGGCCCCGCCACCGACAGGCACACCGAACCGATGGCGCCCGGCGCCAGACCGAGCCCGCTCAGGTAGAGGTTGATCGCCTCTTCCGGGCTGGCATGGTCGGCCGTGGCCAGCACCTGAACCGATTCGAGCTGCTGATCTTTCCACAACGCAAACCGCGCGTTGGTGCCTCCGATGTCACCGACCAAAGCCAGTTTCAATTAAGCGTCTCCAGGGCAGAAGTGAAGGCGCTGGCGCCCTGCTCCGCCGAGCTGAAGGCCAAACGCATGAAGCCAAACAGTTCGCGACCGCTGCCGATGTTGTTGCCCAACAGGCCTTTGGCAGGTTCGCGCGCTGCGAATTCGGCGGCGTCCACCTTGAGTTCCAAAGTGCCTTTGACGCCATCGACGCGGATGATATCGCCCTCTTGCACGCGCGCCAAAGCGCCGCCTACATAAGCTTCAGGGCTGACGTGGATCGCCGCCGGGATTTTCCCCGACGCACCGGACATGCGCCCGTCCGTCACCAGCGCCACTTTGAAGCCGCGATCCTGCAGCACGCCGAGGAACGGCGTCATCTTGTGCAGCTCAGGCATGCCGTTGGAACGCGGACCCTGGAAGCGCATCACCGCGACAAAATCCTTCTCCAGCAGACCGGCCTTGAAAGCGTCGGCCAGATCCTGCTGATCCTGGAACACCATGGCCGGTGCTTCGACGATCTGGTTTTCCAGCGCCACGGCGGACACCTTCATCACGCCGCGACCGAGGTTGCCTTCCATCACGCGCAAGCCGCCCTCTGCCGAGAACGCACGAGCCACCGGGCGCAGGATGTTTTCGTCGAGGCTGTCGGTCGGGCCTTCGCGCCACACCAGTTTGCCGTTATCGAGGAACGGCTCTTTGGTGTATTGGCTCAGGCCGTGGCCGAGCACGGTGTTGACGTCTTCGTGCAGCAGGCCGGCTTCGAGCAGTTCGCGGATCAGGAACGACATGCCGCCCGCGGCCTGGAAGTGGTTGATGTCGGCCTTGCCGTTCGGATAGACGTGGCTCAGGGTCGGCACGACTTCGGAGAGGTCGGCCATGTCCTGCCAGGTCAGTTGAATGCCCGCCGCCATCGCGATGGCCGGCATGTGCAGGGTGTGGTTGGTCGAGCCGCCGGTGGCGTGCAGCGCGACGATTGAGTTGACCAGCGCCTTCTCGTCGACGATTTCGCCGATCGGCATGAAGTTGCCATTTTGTTTGGTCAGGCGGGTGACCTGATGCGCGGCTTCGCGGGTCAGGGCGTCACGCAGCGGCGTGTTCGGGTTGACGAACGACGCGCCCGGCAGGTGCAGGCCCATGACTTCCATCAGCAACTGGTTGGTGTTGGCGGTGCCGTAGAACGTGCAGGTGCCCGGGCTGTGGTAGGACTTCATCTCCGATTCCAGCAGCTCTTCGCGGGTCGCCTTGCCTTCGGCGTATTTCTGCCGCACGTCGGCTTTTTCCTTGTTGGAAATCCCCGAGACCATCGGCCCGCCCGGGACGAAAATCGTCGGCAGGTGACCGAAACGCAGGGAGCCCATCATCAGGCCCGGTACGATCTTGTCGCAGATGCCGAGCATCAGCGCGCCGTCGAACATGTTGTGGGACAGCGCCACCGCCGTCGACATCGCGATCACTTCGCGACTCGGCAGGCTCAGCTCCATGCCCGGCTCGCCCTGGGTCACGCCGTCGCACATTGCAGGCGTGCCGCCAGCGAACTGGCCGACCGAGCCGATTTCGCGCAGGGCGTTCTTGATCTGTTCAGGGAAGACTTCATACGGCTGGTGCGCCGAAAGCATGTCGTTATATGACGAAACAATTGCGATGTTCGCCGAGTTCATCATCCGCAGGCTGTGCTTGTCTTCGCTGCCACACCCGGCCACGCCGTGGGCAAAGTTGGCGCATTGCAGTTTGCCGCGCATCGGCCCGTCAGTCGCAGCGTCGCGAATCAGCGCAAGGTAAGCCTGACGCGTGGCGCGGCTGCGGGCGATAAGCCGTTCGGTGACCTCAAGAACGCGGGGATGCATGTGTAGAACTCCAGGCTAACGGATGTGGCGACCTGATTGTCTATGCTGATCAAAAGCCCGTTCGCGTGGGATGACGAACGGTTTTCTTGATCATTCGGACCAGTTGATTCAGGTCACTCGTTGTAGATAAAACAAAATATTGCCACTAAAAAGGCTTGTTTTCTATTTTTATGCGAATAATCTTGTAATTCCAACAACAAAACGACGGCGGCGCTGTTCAATGACTCTTCGAATCGCAATCAATGGTTTTGGCCGCATCGGCCGTAATGTCCTGCGCGCACTGTATACCCAAGGCTATCGTCAGGATTTGCAGATCGTCGCCATCAACGATCTGGGCGACAGCGCGATCAATGCGCATCTGCTCAAGTACGACACCGTTCATGGCACATTCGACGCCGAAGTTGCTCATGACAACGAGAGCCTGACCGTCAACGGCGACCGCATTTCGGTCAGCGCCATCCGCAACCCGGCCGACCTGCCATGGGCCGCGGAAAAGATTGATGTGGTGTTCGAATGCACCGGTCTGTTCACCGACCGCGCCAAAGCCGCCGCGCATATTACCGCCGGCGCACGCAAAGTGATTATCTCGGCCCCGGCCAAAGGCGCCGATGCCACCGTCGTTTACGGTGTGAACCACGACATTCTGCGCCAGTCGCACCAGATCATTTCCAACGCGTCGTGCACCACCAACTGCCTCGCGCCAGTCGCGCAAGTGCTGCACCGCGAGCTGGGCATCGAGAGCGGTCTGATGACCACCATTCATGCCTACACCAACGACCAGAACCTGACCGACGTCTATCACACCGACCCGTACCGCGCCCGCTCCGCCACCCAGAACATGATCCCGAGCAAGACCGGTGCCGCCGAAGCCGTGGGCCTGGTGCTGCCGGAACTGGCGGGCAAACTGACCGGCATGGCCGTGCGTGTGCCGGTGATCAATGTGTCGCTGGTCGACCTGACCGTGCAGCTGAAGCGCGAAGCCTCGGCCGATGAAGTCAACGCATTGATGAAAGCCGCGAGCCAGCATTCGAAGATCCTCGGCTACAACACCCTGCCGCTGGTATCGAGCGACTTCAATCACAACCCGCTGTCGTCGATCTTCGACGCCAACCACACCAAATCCAGCGGCAAACTGCTGAAAGTGCTGGCCTGGTACGACAACGAGTGGGGCTTCTCCAACCGCATGCTCGATAATTGCCTGGCGCTGTGCAACGCGGAATAAAACCGCAGCCGCCGTTTTGAGAGCGGGCAAAAGCTTTACCAACCTTTGACAAATCAACGCTTGACCACTCGGGCGGATGATAAGCATTATCATTCGCTCGAAATGGATCAGGTCTTCCCGTGAGTCAATCACACTTCAATCACGTCTTCCTCGCCCAGCGCACTTCGCTGCTGCGGACCCTGGAACGGATGGTCAACAACCACAGCACCGCCGAAGACCTGTTGCAGGAAACCTACCTGCGCGTCACCCGGGCGCTGAGCGAACGGGCCATCGATCACCTTGAACCCTTTGTCTTCCAGACCGCGCGCAACCTGGCGCTGGACCATTTGCGTGCGCGCAAGATTCATTCGCGCACCATGGTCGACGACGTGCCGCAGGACGTGGTGCACAGCGTCGCCGCCCCCGCCAGCAGCGCCGAAGACGCCGCCCACGCCGAACAATTGCTGGAGCGCCTGAACGTGAGCCTCGGTGAACTCAGCCCCCGCCAACAGCAAATCTTCATCCTCAGCCGCCTGCACGGGCATAGCTATCAGGAAATCGCCGAAGAACTGAGCGTGTCCCTCAGCACAGTGCAGAAAGAACTCAAACTGATCATGACCATCTGCATCGGTGTCGCCGAGCGCTTGAACGGCGACTGATTTGTAGGCCTCGTCTGTATTCGACAGGATCGACTGCACTGATCATCGGGCTTTGTTACCCTTGCCCGACTTTTACGCTTCACTAAAAAAACAGCCGTGCACAGACACTGCCGAGGAAACACCGTGACGGACATCCACCGCTCCCCTTCGCCTTCATCGGCGCAGGACGCCGCAAGCGCAATGGACCAGGCTCTGGACTGGCTCATCGTGCTCGGCAGTCCGGACGAGGAGCAGACCCGGCAATTCCATGCCTGGCTGGCGGCCGATCCGTTGAATGCCGAGGCGTTCGCCAAGGCCCAGGCAATCTGGGACGGTCCGCAGATTGCTCAGTGCGCGCAGAACCTCGCCGCACAACCGAAGAAAGTCACCGTCCTCACTCGTCTGCGTCCGCACTGGAAACCGCTGGCCACCGCCGCGGTGCTGCTGCTCGGGCTGTTCAGTTTCAGCAACCTGCCGATGCGTTTGCAGGCCGATCACCTGACCGTGGTCGGCGAGCGTCAGCGCCTGCAGCTTGAGGACGGTTCGAAAGTCCTGCTCAACACCAATTCCGCGTTCTCCAGCACCATCAACGATCAGCAGCGAGTCGCGCGGTTGTATCAGGGCGAAGCGTTTTTCGAGATCCCCGCCAGCCGCAATCAGCCACTGGAAATCGACGCCGGCCCGGTGAAAGCCAGTGTGCGCGATACCGCATTTGCCGTGCGTTATCTGGACGGCGTGGCGCAGGTGCGGGTGCAGCGTGGCGATGTCGATCTGCGTGCGACCCGTGACGATGCCCGTGTGCGTCTGTCTGCCGGGGAAAGCATCCGCATCGGCCCGAACGGTTTCGACCGCCCGGCCAAGGTCGACGCCGCCACCGATCTGGCGTGGGTGCAGGGTCGGCTGATCTTCGAAAACTGCCCGCTGAATCAGGTGCTGGCCGAACTGCGCCGCTACTACCCGGGCTTCATCATCAACACCAACGAACAGTTGGCCGACGTTGCCGTCACCGGCAATTACCGTCTCGACCAGCCGCTGGACGTGGTGCGTTCGCTCGCTCACATCACCTCGGCCAAGCTTCAGGAATTCCCGGCGCTGGTGATTTTGAACTAAATGAGAATTATTTTTACTCGATAGCCAAAGCTCGTTCGTCTCGTTATAGCCAATGCAATTGATTCGCATCTCGCGAGATCAATCAGCACCTATAAAGATTCGTGCGACACGGAGCGCTATCGATGTCCTCACGCCTTACCCGCCAGACTTCTTCCCCTTCCCGCGTGCTGTC
The DNA here is from genome assembly GCF_000282255.1 of Pseudomonas sp. GM25. Taxonomy (NCBI): domain Bacteria; kingdom Pseudomonadati; phylum Pseudomonadota; class Gammaproteobacteria; order Pseudomonadales; family Pseudomonadaceae; genus Pseudomonas; species Pseudomonas sp. GM25. The sequence goes on from NZ_AKJQ01000009.1 coordinate 115,254, forward strand.
GCTGCTGACCGCTGCCATCCTGATGGCCGGCACCGCGCCGCTGATGGCCGCCACCGAACAGCCGACGCGCAACATGGGCGATTACTCGTTCGCCATTGCCCAGCAGCCGCTGGTGTCGGCGCTCAATGCGTTCACCGCCGTCACCGGCTGGCAGGTCGGTTTGCCGGCGGAACTGGGTCAGGACGTGTCGTCGCCGGGCGTGCGCGGTTCGCTGCCACCGGAAAAAGCCCTGGAGCGCCTGTTGGTGGGGACCAACCTGAGCTTCCGCAAACTGAGCAACAACAACGTTGTGCTGGAAAAACGCGCCAGCAGCGGTGCACTTAACCTCGATCAGGTGACCATCAGCGCCACCCGTCAGGAACAATCGGTGAGCAGCGTGCCGGCCACCGTCACCGTGCAGACCCGTCAGGATCTGGACCGCAACAACGTCAACACCATCAAGGATCTGGTGCGCTACGAGCCGGGTGTGTCCGTCGGCGGCGCCGGCCAGCGCGGCGGGATCAGCGGCTACAACATTCGCGGCATCGACGGCGACCGCATCCTGACTCAGGTCGACGGCGTCGAAGTGCCTGATGGTTTCTTCAACGGCCCCTACGCCAAGACCCAGCGCAATTACGTCGACCCGGAAATCGTCAAACGCGTCGAAATCCTCCGTGGCCCGGCCTCGGTGCTGTACGGCAGCAACGCCATCGGCGGCGCCGTGAGCTACTACACCCTCGACCCGGACGACATCATCAAGCCCGGCAAAGACGTCGGCGCCCGCCTGAAGACCGGCTACAGCTCCGCCGACGAGAGCTGGCTGAAATCCGCCACCGTCGCCGGTCGCGCCGACCAGTTCGACGGCTTACTGCACTACAGCCAGCGCGACGGCCACGAAACCGATTCCTACGGCAGCAACAACGGCACGGGCCTTGAGCGCACCGCCGCCAACCCGGAAGACGTGAAAGCCAGCAACGTGCTGGCCAAGATCGGCTGGAACTACAACGCAGGTTCGCGCCTGGGCCTGACCTACGAAAAGTACAAGGATGATCGCGACACCGATCAGAAAAGCGCCTACGGCGGCCCGTACTTCAACGGTGCTCCGACGATCCCGAACAGCGTGCTGCCCGGCGGCATGTACCAGTGGCGTACCGGCAACGACACCATCACCCGCGAGCGTTTCGGCCTGGAGCACAGCTTCGAGCTCGACAGCCTGCTGGCGGACAACGTGAAATGGAGCCTCAACCACCAGACTGCCAAGACCGACCAGAGCACCGACGAGTTCTACTACCCGATCACCCGTAAAGTGCTGCGCACCCGCGACACGATCTACGAAGAGAAACAGTGGGTCTTCGACGCGCAACTGGACAAGGCCTTCAGCATCGGCGCCACCGATCACGTGCTGACTTACGGCACCACCATCAAGCAGCAGAAAGTTACCGGCTCGCGCAGCGGCGACGGCACATGCCTGGCGGTCGGTCGCGGCTGCACCGCGATCGGCGCCACCAGCGCGGCTGACGTATTGAAAAAATCCAGCGACTTCCCGGACCCGACCATCAACACCTACAGCCTGTTCGCCCAGGATCAGATCAGCTGGAACAACTGGACCTTCCTGCCGGGCCTGCGCTACGACTACACCCAGCTCAAGCCGCACATTACCCAGGAGTTCCTCAACACCGTGGCCGCCGACGGCAACGGTACGGTCAGCGACGAGAACAAGACCTGGCATAAAGTCTCGCCGAAATTCGGCCTGACCTACGCCCTGACCGAAAACTACACTTGGTACGGTCAGTACGCCGAAGGCTTCCGCACCCCGACCGCGAAAGCGCTGTACGGCCGCTTCGAGAACAGCACCACCGGCTACAACGTGGCGCCGAACCCGGACTTGGAACCGGAAAAGAGCAAAAGCTATGAAACCGGTCTGCGCGGCAACTTCGAACAAGGCTCGTTCGACGTGGCGGTGTTCTATAACAAGTACCGCGACTTCATCAACGAAGATGCCGTCACCCCGGGCTACAGCGAGCTGACGTTCCAGTCCAGCAACATCAAGCACGCCACCATCAAGGGTGCTGAAGTCAAAGGTCGCCTGAACCTGGATTCCTTCGGTGCGCCGCAAGGCCTGTACACCCAGGGTTCGATCTCCTACGCCTACGGACGCAACAACGACAACGGCGAGCCGTTGAACAGCGTCAACCCGCTGACCGGCGTATTCGGCCTCGGTTACGACCAGGACAACTACGGCGGCCTGCTGAGCTGGACCGTGGTCAAGAAAAAGGATCGCGTCGACGACAGCAACTTCAAGTCGCCGGACGGTGTGAGCAGCCAATTCAAGTCGCCGGGCTTCGGCATTCTCGATCTGGCCGGTTATTACAAGGTCACCGACGACGTCACCGTCAGCGGCGGCATCTACAACCTGACCGACAAGAAATACTGGCTGTGGGATGACGTGCGCGGTTACGACAGCGTCGGCGAAGCGTCGGTGACACAACCGGCCAACCTCGATCGCCTGACCCAACCGGGTCGCAACTTCGCGATCAACCTGGTCTGGGATATCTGATCCGGATGACCTCACGGCGCGCGTGCATTGCCGCGTCGTGAGGTTTTTTTACTGTCCGGCGCTTGCCCGTACGTCTCGTTATCAAGCGCCTCTTCTTTTCAAGGACATCTCATGAGCACCCCGGAAAAAGCCCTGCGTTCGCAACGCCTGAACCAGATCACCCACGAGCCGCACAGCAAACTCGACGCACTGGTCAAGGCCCACGCACCGTTCGAGACCCGCGCCAATTTCGCCCGTTTCGTGGTCGCGCAGTACCTGTTCCAGTCGGAACTGGTGTCGCTGTACAACGATGCCGAACTGACCGCCATCGTCCCTGACCTGCCGGCCCGCTGCCGCGCCGAAGCGGCCAGGGCCGACCTTGCCGATCTCGACACTGAAGTGCCTGCGCCAGTCGCCGGCGCGGTGAAAAACCCGAGCAAGGCCCGCGCCCTGGGCTGGATCTTCGTCTCTGAAGGTTCCAAGCTCGGTGCTGCGTTCCTGATCAAACGAGCCGTAGCGCTGGAGCTGAGCGAAACCTTCGGCGCCCGCCACCTTGGCGAGCCTGAGGGTGGTCGCGCCGAAGGCTGGAAGAGCTTTGTGCGTACCCTCGACTCGCTGCAATTCAGCGCTGAAGAGGAAGCCGAAGTGGAGCAAGGCGCGATTGACGCGTTCAATCGCTTCACCGTGCTGCTGGAACAGGCTTACTCGACTGAAGCCGAACCGGCCTGATTGCTGAACCCCTGTGGAAGCCTGGCTTCCACAGGGAACTGCATAAGCCTGTAAGATTCCCATCCCGCTTCATAAGCCTCTCGCTGAGCCCATGCCCCAACCCGCCTCCTCCCGACTCGCCCGCCTGCTGTTCGGTCTGCTCGCCTATGTCAGTCTCGGCATCGGCCTGATCGCCATCGTCGTGCCCGGCCTGCCGACCACCGAGTTCATCCTGCTCGCCGCCTGGGCCGCGACCCGCAGTTCGCCGCGCCTGAGTGCCTGGCTGGAAAACCATCGGCTGTTCGGCCCGATCCTGAGCAACTGGCGCAACGGCAAGATCATCGCCCGCAAGGCCAAGCTCAGTGCCACCGTCAGCATGCTGCTGTGCGCCACGCTGATGCTGGTGATGCTCGATCACGGCTGGCCGATCTATCTGGCGATTGCAGGCATGACGATGGGCAACCTATGGATCTGGTCACGACCGGAAGCGCTGCCGAAGATTTCCTGATTTTCCCCTTGTTTTCAGGGCTTTTACCCGCGCAAACGTTTAGCCATGACCGTTCGTCGGCATGCGGCTCATGCGCCCTCGCCCCGCGCCGATGAGCATTGAATGGCGCTGAATGGATTTGGCGAACCGGGCACCTCCCTGCCCCGTAGCCAACAGTTCATTCATTCGCGAGAACGTCCCATGTTCGACTCTCTGTCCATTCGCCTGAAAATCGTCCTGCTGTCCGGCCTGTGCCTGCTCGGCGTGGTTGCGCTGATCGTCGGCATCAACATCTACCAGACCAACCAGAACGACGAACTGGTCAGCCAGTCGAGCAGCAAGATGCTCACCGCCAGCGTGCAGGATCTGCTGCAGGCCAAGGCGGCCGAGCAGGCGGTGCAAGTGCAGAAAACCTTCGGCGAAAGCCTGTTGGTGATCACCGCGCTGGCCGACCAGATCAAGGACATGCGCGTCATGGCCGCCAAGCGTTCGCTGGACGCCGGCGCCCTGCGTGAAGAATTGAACCTGAGCCTGAAGACCGCCTTCGAGCGCAACAGCAAGGTGCTCGGCATCTGGCTGGCGTTCGAACCGAACGGGCTGGACGGCAAGGACAGCGAGTTCGTCAACGACGCCGCACGCCAGTCCAACGAAGCCGGGCGCTTCGCCACCTACTGGAGCCGCGCCGCCGGTTCTGCGCTGAATACGATCATGGTCGAAGAAGACATGACCAAGACCACCCTCAGCCTCAGCGGCACGCCCTATAACAGTTGGTACACCTGCCCTCGCGACAACAAGCGCACCTGCCTGCTCGACCCGTACGCCGACACTGTGGGCACCAAGGAAATGCTCATGACCACGATTTCCGTGCCGCTGCTGGTGGACGGCAAGGCCATCGGCGTGGTCGGTATCGACATCGCTCTCGATGCGCTGCAAGCGGCGGCCGTGGGTTCCCAGCGCGAACTGTTCAACGGTGCCGGGCACATGCTGATTGTCTCCGGCAGCGGCGTGTTGGGTGCCTACAGCACCGACGCGACCAAGGTCGGCAAAGGCATCGCCGAAACCCTCGGCGCCGAAGGCAAGGACATCCTGCAACTGCTGAGCGCCGGTACGCCGAAGATTCTCGAACAGGGCGACCTGATCCGCGCCGTGTACCCGGTCGATCCGATCGGCAACTCCCGCGCCTGGGGCGTGGTCATCGACCTGCCGAAACAAGTGCTGCTGGCCGACTCGGTCAAGCTGCAAGCCGTACTCGACGACGCGCAGGAAACCGGCACGATTACCGCCCTCGCCGTTGCAGTGATCGCCGGTCTGATCGGCCTGGTGCTGATCTGGCTCACCGCCTCGGGCGTGACCCGTCCGATCAACAGCGTTGCCGAGATGCTGAAGAACATCGCCAGCGGTGAAGGCGATCTGACCCAGCGCCTGAACTACACCAAAAAGGATGAACTGGGCGAACTGGTGAACTGGTTCAACCGCTTCCTGGACAAGCTGCAACCGACCATTGCCCAGATCAAACAGAGCATCACCGAGGCCCGTGGCACCGCCGATCAGTCGTCGGAAATCGCCCGCCAGACCAGCGAAGGCATGCAGGTGCAGTTCCGTGAGATCGATCAGGTGGCCACCGCCTCCAACGAAATGAGCGCCACCGCCCACGACGTGGCCAACAGCGCGTCGAATGCGGCCAACGCGGCGAAGGGCGCCGACCAGTCGGCCAAGGACGGGATGTCGATCATCGAGCGCAGCACCCGCGACATCAATCAACTGGCGGACGAAGTCAGCAAAGCGGTGACCGAAGTCGAAGAGCTGGCAGTCAACAGTGAGCAGATCGGTTCGGTGCTGGAAGTGATCCGCAGCATCGCCGAACAGACCAACCTGCTGGCGCTGAACGCTGCGATCGAAGCGGCCCGTGCCGGTGAAAGCGGTCGTGGTTTTGCGGTGGTGGCCGACGAAGTCCGTAACCTGGCCAAGCGCACCCAGGATTCGGTGGAAGAAATCCGCGTGGTCATCGAACGTATCCAGACCGGCACCCGTGGCGTGGTCGCGACCATGCACTCGAGCCAGACCCAGGCCCACAACAACGCCGGGCAGATCCGCCAGGCCGTGGACGCCCTCGGCAAGATCAGCGACGCGGTCACCGTGATCAGCGACATGAACCTGCAGATCGCCAGCGCCGCCGAACAGCAAAGCGCCGTGGCCGAAGAGGTCAACCGCAACGTCTCGGCGATCCGCACCGTCACCGAAACCCTGACCGAACAGGCCACCGAATCGGCTGCGATCAGCAGCCAGCTCAACGCCCTGGCCAGTCAGCAGATGAAATTGATGGATCAGTTCCGCGTCTAGAACATCACTGTCATCCCTTCCCTGATCGTTCCCACGCTCCGCGTGGGAATGCAGCCCAGGACGCTCCGCGTCCAGCTCCTGAACTGGAACGCAGGGCATGGGAACGATCTCGTCATCTGTTCTATGATCAAGCCCTCTTCCGGAGGGCCTTCGATGACTGATCTGCTCACGTCCATTCAAGCCGCGCTCGGCTTGTCCCCCACGCCGATTCCGTTCACCGCCGAGGGCGCCCTGCCTTCGGCGTTTGCCGTCACCGACCTTGCCTGCGCGAGCATTGCCGCTGCCGGGCAAGCCGTCGCCGAACTCCTTCAGCAGCAAACCGGCGACTTGCCCACTGTAGAAGTCGACCGCCGACTCGCCTCGTTCTGGTTCGCCACGTCGTTGCGACCGATCGGCTGGGAAGTGCCGCCGCTGTGGGATCCGGTGGCCGGCGACTACGCGACCAAAGACGGCTGGATCCGACTGCACACCAACGCCCCGCATCACCGCGCCGCCGCTGAAAGCGTGCTCGGCGCCTGTGCCGACCGCGCAGCGATGGCGGCGAAAGTCGCGCAATGGGCCAGTGCCGATCTGGAGCGAGCGGTGGTCGAGGCCACGGGCTGTGCGGCTGAAATGCGCAGCTGGGAACAGTGGCAGAAACATCCGCAAGGGCTGGCGGTGAATGCCGAACCCTTGGTGCATTTCAGTGATGGGAAAGACGAAAGCCATCAACCCTGGCATGGCTCGGTGGCGCAGCCATTGGCCGGGCTCAAGGTGCTCGACCTGACCCGCGTCCTCGCCGGCCCGACCGCCAGCCGCTTCCTCGCGGGGCTCGGCGCCAATGTGCTGCGCATCGACCCACCGACCTGGAACGAACCCGGCGTGGTGCCGGAAGTGACCCTCGGCAAACGTTGTGCACGACTGGATCTGCATGAGCCGGCGGATCGCGCAGTGTTCGAAAGTCTACTCAAGGATGCCGACATTCTGCTGCACGGCTATCGCGCCGACGCCCTTGAACATCTCGGCTTCGACGTCGAGCGTCGCCGACAACTGGCGCCGGGGCTGATCGATGTCTGCCTCAACGCCTACGGCTGGAACGGCCCGTGGCAGAACCGCCGGGGCTTCGACAGTCTGGTGCAGATGAGCAGCGGGATTGCCGAAGCCGGGCAGCGCTGGAAGCAGGCGGACAAACCGACACCGCTGCCGGTGCAAGCGCTGGATCACGCGACGGGGTATCTGATGGCGGCGAGTGTGATCCGGTTGCTGGCTGAACGGTTGCGCAGTGGTCGAAGTGGATCGGCACGGTTGTCGCTGGCGCGGACGGCGAAGTTGTTGGTTGAGCGTGGGGCTGGGACGGATGAAACGTTGCGTCCGGAAAATCCACAGGATCAAAGCTCGCTGGTGGAGCAGACACCTTGGGGGCCGGCGCATCGGCTACAAGCGCCGCTTCGCATCGCAGGAACGCCGTTGCAGTGGGCATTGCCGGCGACCGAGTTGGGCTCACATCCAGCACAATGGTTTTGAAGGCGTGCGGATATCAATCCGCACGACTCAAAGACGCCCACAAAACCTGCGCCGCATACCCCCGAAACGGCCGCCAGGCCTCTGCCCGAACAGACAATTCCCGCGCCGTCATCCGCTCCCCTTCCAGCACCTCCAACGCCCGCAGCAATCCCACATCGCCAGTCGGAAACCCGTCCATGTCCCGCAACTGCCGCAGGGCAATGTACTGCGCCGTCCAGTCGCCAATCCCGTGCAGCGCCAGCAAGCGCGCCGTCCCGGATGCAAACAGCAACGGATCCTCCAGCGACGCCTGCGCCACCCCGGACAAGGTGCGCCCGCGACTTTTCGGCATGCCCAGCGCGGCCAGATCAGCGTTCGCCAAAACCGCAGCCCGAGGAAAAACGTGAGTCAGGCCCGGCACCGCAGAACGCAAAGGCTCGCCATACTGCGCCACCAGTTTCCCCGCCAGCCGAATCGCAGCGACCACGGTGATCTGCTGTCCCAGCACCGCCCGAAACGCCAACTCCAAACCGTCCCACGCCCCCGGTACCCGCAACCCCGGACGCTCGGCGATTAGCCGCGCCAGCAGCGGATCCGCCGCCAGATGCCGCTGCATCGTCGGCAAATCCGCATCCAGGTCAAACATCCGTCGCAAGCGCGCAACAATCTCGGGAACCGCCGACGGATCCGGGAAATCCAGTTCCACCTCCATTGCATCACCGTCACCGGGCCAGACCGAAACCGTGCCGTGAAGCCCATTCAGCCCGATGCTGCGCGAATACACGCCATCGACCACCGTCTCCATCCCCGCCACAGCCCGGGCCGCGAGAAACCCGAGCATCGCCGGCCAGTCACAGGATCCCTGATAGTCGAGCCGTAACCTCACAGAGACAACACGCCGCTGTACAACCCGTAGGCCGCGAGCCCGGCCCCGGCAATGACGCAGGTGAAAATCCCCTTCTCGAGCGTGGTGAACAGCGGCTCGCCCTGCTCATGCTTGGCCTTGGCGAACAGGATCACCCCCGGCGCATACAGCAGCGCCGACAACAGCAGGTATTTCACCCCGCCGGCATATAACAGCCACACCGCGTAACACAGCGCGATGCCGCCGATCAGCAGATCCTTGGTGCGTTCGGCGGAGGCATGTTCATAGGTTTCGCCCCGTCCACTGAGTAACACGGCATAGGCGGCCGACCACAGATACGGCACCAGAATCATCGACGAGGCGAGGTAAATCAGACTGGTATAAGTGCCAGCGGAAAACAGCGTGATCAGCAGGAAAATCTGGATCATCACGTTGGTCAGCCACAACGCATTGACCGGCACATGGTTGGCGTTTTCCTTTTTCAGGAACGCCGGCATCGTATTGTCCTTGGCGGTGGCGAACAGGATCTCCGCGCACAACAGCGCCCACGACAGCAACGCACCGAGCAACGAAATGGCCAGGCCCACACTGATCAGCAGCGCGCCCCATGGCCCGACAATGTGTTCCAGCACGGCGGCCAGCGACGGGTTCTGCAAGGTCGCCAGTTCCGGCTGGCTCATGATCCCCAGCGACAACACATTGACCAGCACCAGCAGCGCCAGCACACCGATGAAACCGATCACCGTGGCGCGGCCCACATCCGAGCGCTTCTCCGCCCGTGCCGAGTAAACGCTGGCGCCTTCGATACCGATGAACACGAACACCGTGACCAGCATCATGTTGCGCACCTGATCCATCACGCCGCCGAAATTCGGGTTGCTGCGGCCCCAGATATCCCGGGTAAACACGTCCGCCTTGAAGGCCACGGCGGCAATGACCACGAACATGATCAGCGGAATGATCTTGGCCACGGTGGTCAACTGATTGATCAGCGCGGCTTCCTTGATCCCGCGCATCACCAGAAAGTGCACGGCCCACAGCAACACCGAAGCGCAGCCGATGGCAATCGGCGTATTGCCTTGACCGAACACCGGAAAGAAGTAGCCAAGGGTGCTGAACAGCAACACGAAATACCCGACGTTGCCCAGCCAGGCACTGATCCAGTAACCCCACGCCGAAGAGAACCCCATGTAGTCGCCGAACCCGGCCTTGGCGTAGGCATACACGCCGGAGTCCAGTTCCGGTTTGCGGTTGGCCAAGGTCTGGAACACGAAGGCCAGGGTGAGCATGCCGATCGCCGTGATGCCCCAGCCGATCAGGATGGCGCCAGCATCGGCGCGGGCCGCCATGTTCTGCGGCAGGGAAAAAATCCCCCCGCCAATCATCGAACCCACCACCAGGGCGATCAGTGCGCCAAGGCGCAGCTTTTGCGTCGGTTGCGACATTCCAGCGTCTCCAAGTTCCAGAGCGGCGAATGCCGCGAAACCGTTATGCAACCGGCTTTTAACTAAATGGATAAAGCGTAATGACGTTTATTGAATAACGCCAACTTGCGCCTTTTATATATAGCCATTGGCGCTAACGCCCTAGCACGCTCAGACAGTTTTGTGCGCGAATCCTAATAAATCAATTCTGTACTGAAAACAGCGGTGAAAAATTTGCCAAAACCTGAAAAGGAACTAGCGTGATAATTCGAAAGTAATAGGATCCATTCTTAACCACTTCGGACAAAAGGCCTCTAGGACGGGCCTTCCAGACAATAGCTTTATGCCTCCAGACGTTTCATAAGTCATTCATTAACAATGGAATGTGACTATGCACTGATCTAAGTCAGCTGTTTGAAAAGCCAACAGAACTACGCTGTGAACTCTTCTCTCCTGCAATGGAGTCATGCAATGTCTGAAGCTCCCGGAAAACTACGACTAGGTGCACTGGTTGCATTGGTAGTCGGTTCAATGATCGGTGGCGGGATATTCTCTTTGCCACAAAACATGGCCGCCAGTGCCGACGTCGGCGCGGTACTGATTGGCTGGGCCATCACCGCTGTCGGCATGCTCACCCTCGCTTTCGTCTTCCAGACCCTCGCCAATCGCAAGCCTGACCTGGACGGCGGTGTCTACGCCTACGCCAAGGCCGGTTTCGGCGATTACATGGGTTTCTCCTCGGCCTGGGGTTACTGGATCAGTGCCTGGCTGGGCAACGTCGGTTACTTCGTTCTGCTGTTCAGTACCCTCGGTTACTTCTTCCCGGTTTTCGGTGAAGGCAACACTGTTGCAGCCGTGATCGGCGCCTCTGTCCTGTTGTGGGGCGTGCACTTCCTGGTGCTGCGCGGGATCAAGGAAGCGGCGTTCATCAACCTCGTGACCACCGTCGCCAAGGTCGTGCCGCTGCTGCTGTTCGTGCTGATCGCGGTCTTCGCCTTCAAACTGGACATCTTCACCGCCGACATCTGGGGCGTGAAAAACCCGGACCTGGGCAGCGTGATGAACCAGGTGCGCAACATGATGCTGGTCACCGTGTGGGTGTTCATCGGCATCGAAGGCGCGAGCATCTTCTCGGCCCGAGCGGAAAAACGTTCGGACGTCGGCAAGGCGACCGTGATCGGTTTCATCACCGTGCTGCTTTTCCTGGTGCTGGTGAACGTGCTGTCGCTGGGCATCATGACCCAGCCGGAACTGGCCAAACTGCAGAACCCGTCGATGGCCGCCGTGCTGGAGCATGTGGTCGGTCACTGGGGCGCGGTGCTGATCAGCGTCGGTCTGATCATCTCGCTGCTGGGTGCGTTGCTGTCGTGGGTGCTGCTGTGTGCGGAGATCATGTTCGCCGCCGCCAAGGACCACACCATGCCGGAGTTCCTGCGCAAGGAGAACGCCAACCACGTGCCGGTCAACGCCCTGTGGCTGACCAACGCGATGGTGCAGCTGTTCCTGATCATCACCCTGTTCTCGGCCAGCACTTACCTGTCGCTGATCTACCTCGCCACTTCGATGATTCTGGTGCCGTACCTGTGGTCGGCGGCCTACGCCCTGCTCCTGGCGGTGCGCGGCGAAAGCTACGAAGGCTTCGCGGCCGAACGGCGCAAGGACCTGATCATCGGCGGTATCGCCCTGATCTACGCGGTGTGGCTGCTCTACGCCGGTGGCGTGAAGTACCTGCTGCTGTCGGCCCTGCTTTATGCCCCCGGCGCGATCCTGTTCGCCAAGGCCAAGCTCGAACTCAAACAACCGGTTTTCACCAACGTCGAGAAGCTGATTTTCGCCGCAGTGGTCGTGGGCGCCCTGGTGGCAGCCTACGGACTGTATGACGGCTTCCTGACTCTGTAATTGCCCAACGTTTTCACTCTGGAGGATCACTGAAATGACCACGGAAAAAGCTAAGTACGGCGTCCATTCCGAAGCCGGCAAACTGCGCAAAGTCATGGTTTGCTCCCCAGGTCTGGCCCATCAGCGGCTGACCCCGAACAACTGCGATGAACTGCTGTTCGACGACGTGCTGTGGGTCGCCCAGGCCAAGCGCGACCACTTCGACTTCGTGACGAAGATGCGTGAGCGCGGGATCGAAGTGCTGGAAATGCACAACCTGCTGACCGACATCGTTGCCATCCCCGAAGCGCTGGACTGGATCCTCGAGCGCAAGGTCACCGCCGATTCGGTGGGCCTGGGCCTGATCAACGAAGTCAAATCCTGGCTGAAAAGCCTGGAGCCGCGACACATCGCCGAATTCCTGATTGGCGGCGTGTCCGCCGATGACCTGCCGGACAGCTTCGGTGGCAAGACCATCCAGATGTTCCGCGACTTCCTCGGCCACTCCAGCTTCATTCTGCCGCCGCTGCCGAACACTCAGTTCACCCGCGACACCACCTGCTGGATCTACGGTGGCGTGACGCTGAACCCGATGTACTGGCCGGCGCGCCGTCAGGAAACCCTGCTGGCCACCGCCATCTACAAATTCCATCCGCAATTCACCAACGCCGAGTTCGAGATCTGGTACGGCGACCCGGACAAGGATCACGGCAGCTCGACCCTCGAAGGCGGCGACGTGATGCCGATCGGCAACGGTGTGGTGTTGATCGGTATGGGCGAGCGCTCGTCGCGTCAGGCCATCGGCCAACTGGCGCTGAACCTGTTCAAGAACAAGGCCGTGGAAAAAGTCATCGTCGCCGGCCTGCCGAAGTCCCGCGCGGCGATGCACCTGGACACCGTGTTCAGCTTCTGCGACCGCGACCTCGTCACGATCTTCCCGGAAGTGGTCAACCAGATCGTCGCCTTCACCCTGCGCCCTGACGAAAGCAAACAGGGCGGCATCGACATCCGTCGCGAAGAAGGCACGTTCCTCGACGTCGTGGCCAAAGCCCTCAACCTGCCGAAACTGCGCGTCGTCGAAACCGGCGGCAACAGCTTCGCCGCCGAACGCGAGCAATGGGATGACGGCAACAACGTGGTGGCCGTGGAGCCGGGCGTGGTCATCGGCTACGACCGCAACACCTACACCAACACCCTGCTGCGCAAGGCCGGGGTCGAGGTCATCACCATCAGCGCCGGCGAACTGGGCCGTGGCCGTGGCGGCGGCCACTGCATGACCTGCCCGATCGTGCGCGACCCAATCGACTACTAAACGACCATCTCCCCGGCCGCACTGACCCTGTCGCGGCCGGGCCGATTACCGAATCCAAGGAGAATCATCATGGCGTTCAACATTCACAACCGTAACCTGCTCAGCCTGGAACACCACACCCCACGTGAGCTGCGTTACCTGCTCGACCTGTCCCGCGACCTCAAACGCGCCAAATACACCGGCACCGAGCAGCAACACCTGAAGGGCAACAACATCGCCCTGATCTTCGAAAAAACCTCGACCCGCACCCGCTGCGCGTTCGAAGTCGCCGCTTATGACCAAGGCGCCAACGTCACCTACATCGATCCGAATTCCTCGCAGATCGGCCACAAGGAAAGCATGAAGGACACAGCCCGCGTGCTGGGTCGCATGTACGACGCCATCGAGTACCGTGGCTTCAAGCAGGAAATCGTCGAAGAGCTGGCCAAGTTCGCTGGCGTGCCGGTGTTCAACGGCCTGACCGATGAATATCACCCGACCCAGATGATCGCCGACGTGCTGACCATGCGTGAGCACGCCGACAAGCCGATCCACGAGATCAGCTACGCCTACCTGGGCGACGCGCGCAACAACATGGGCAATTCGCTGCTGCTGGTCGGCGCCAAACTCGGCATGGACGTGCGCATCTGCGCGCCGAAAGCCCTGTGGCCGCACGACGATCTGGTGGATCGCTGCAAAAAATACGCGGAGGAAAGCGGCGCTCGCATCACCCTGACCGAAGACCCGAAAGCAGCGGTCAAAGGCGTGGACTTCATCCACACCGACGTCTGGGTATCGATGGGCGAGCCGGTGGAAGCCTGGGCCGAGCGTATCCAGCAACTGCTGCCGTATCAGGTCAACGCCGAGCTGATGAAAGCCACCGGCAACCCGCGCACCAAGTTCATGCACTGCCTGCCGGCGTTCCACAACAGCGATACCAAGGTCGGCAAACAGATCGCCGAACAGTATCCGCACCTGAAAAACGGCATCGAAGTGACCGACGACGTGTTCGAGTCGCCAGCCTGCATCGCCTTCGAGCAAGCGGAAAACCGCATGCACACCATCAAGGCGATTCTGGTGTCGACTTTGGCTGATCTGTAAGCGTTGACCATTGACCTGCGAGCGCCGCAAAAAGCAGCGCCCGCAGGCTCACCGAATTCTGAAAGGACTGCATTATGCGTATCGTCGTAGCTCTGGGCGGTAACGCCCTGCTCCGCCGTGGTGAGCCGATGACCGCTGACAACCAGCGCGCCAACATCCGCATCGCCACCGAGCAAATCGCCAAGATCCATCCCGGCAACCAACTGGTCATCGCCCACGGCAATGGCCCGCAAGTCGGCCTGCTGTCGTTGCAGGCCGCGGCCTACACCTCCGTCACCCCTTACCCGCTGGACGTGCTCGGTGCCGAAACCGAAGGCATGATCGGCTACATCATCGAACAGGAACTGGGCAACCTGCTGGACTTCGAAGTCCCGTTCGCCACCCTGCTCACCCAGGTCGAAGTCGACGCCAACGACCCGGCCTTCAAGAACCCGACCAAACCGATCGGCCCGGTCTACGAGAAAGCCGAAGCAGAAAAACTCGCCGCCGAAAAAGGCTGGGCCATCGCCCCGGACGGCGACAAGTTCCGCCGCGTGGTCGCCAGTCCACGGCCGAAACGCATCTTCGAAATCCGCCCGATCAAGTGGCTGCTGGACAAGGGCAGCATCGTGATCTGCGCCGGCGGTGGCGGCATCCCGACCATGTATGGCGCTCACGGCAAGCTGCAAGGCATCGAAGCGGTGATCGACAAGGACCTGTGCTCGGCGCTGCTGGCCGAACAGCTGGAGGCGGATTTGCTGGTGATCGCCACCGACGTCAACGCGGCGTACATCGACTTCAAGAAACCCACCGAGAAAGCCATCGCCCAGGCCCACCCGGACGAACTCGAACGCCTTGGCTTCGCCGCCGGCTCCATGGGGCCGAAGGTGCAGGCAGCCTGTGAATTTGCGCGCCATACTGGCAAGGTCGCTGTGATCGGTTCGCTCTCGGACATCGAAGCCATCGTCCAGGGCACCGCCGGTACGCGGGTCAGCACGGCAGCGCCGGGCATCACCTACCGATAAAAAGAAACTCCGGGGGCAGACCTCAGGTCTGCCCTTCTCCCATGCCTTGAAAGGAGAAAACCATGGCCCAGTTCGAACCCGGCCGCTTGCACATCGAGCGTCACGCGTTGACTGACGATGACGTCAATTACAACGTGTGCCTCGACTATGAAGTGTTCACCGATCCTCAGAAAGGCAAAGGGATACAGTTCACCCTGCACGGCAGCATGCAGGGCAAGGACATGAAGGAGACGTTTTTCCTGCCCAAGGAAGAGGCCTACAACTTCGCCCGCGACGTGACCCGGATCGCCGAGAAATACGGGATTCCCAAGGCGCACAGCCAGATCGGCTCGGTGCACAAGCATTACGACCTGATGTTTGAAGACATCCGCAAGCAGTTGAATATGCAATCCGGGGATCCGGTTAATCCCGAGCATTTCGAGTAACCCTTTTCTAATGATCGTTCCCACGCTCTGTGTGGGAACGATCAGCGCAGGACGCAGATTTCACCATTTCCCCGCCCCAAGGCATACTTGCCCCCCTCCGCACTCCAGAACCCAGAACCGCCCCATGCGTATCCACGTCAGCTTCATCGACCGCGTCGGCATCACCCAGGAAGTCCTGGCCCTGCTCGGTGGGCGCAATCTCAATCTGGATGCGGTGGAAATGGTTCCGCCGAACGTCTACATCGACGCCCCTACCCTCAGCCCGCAAGTGCTCGAAGAACTCAAAGATGCGTTGTTCCGGGTGCGCGGCGTAGAAGCTGTGGTAGTGGTCGACATCCTCCCCGGTCAGCGTCGGCACTTGCAGCTCGACGCGTTGCTCGCGGCGATGACCGACCCGGTGCTGGCGCTGGACAGCGCCGGCAAGGTGCTGCTGGCCAACCCGGCGCTGATCGCTCTGTACGGCCGCGAGCCGGCGGGCGAAAGCGTCTCGGAACTGTTCAACGATCCGGGCCTGCTCGAAACCTTGCTCGAACAAGGCTTCCGCCTGCCGCTGCGGGAAATCACCGTCAACGGCCAGACCCTGTTGCTCGACGCCACGCCGATCACCGACGCTGGCGCCCTGCTGACCCTGTATCAACCGAACCGTATCGGCGAACAACTCTCGGCGCTGCATCACGATCACGCCGAAGGTTTCGATGCGCTGCTCGGTGAATCGCCGCCAATCCGCACCCTCAAGGCCCGCGCCCAGCGTGTCGCGGCCCTCGATGCGCCGCTACTGATCCAGGGCGAAACCGGCACCGGCAAGGAACTGGTGGCCCGCGCCTGTCACGCCATCAGCGCCCGGCACAGTGCGCCATTCCTCGCACTGAACTGCGCGGCCCTGCCGGAGAACCTCGCCGAGAGCGAACTGTTCGGCTACGCCCCCGGCGCCTTCACCGGCGCACAACGCGGCGGCAAACCGGGGCTGATGGAACTGGCCAACCAGGGCACGGTGTTCCTCGATGAGATCGGCGAGATGTCGCCGTACTTGCAGGCCAAACTGCTGCGTTTTCTCAACGACGGCAGCTTCCGTCGGGTCGGTGGTGATCGTGAGGTAAAGGTCAACGTGCGCATCCTCAGCGCCACCCACCGCGACCTGGAGAAAATGGTCAGCGAAGGCCTGTTCCGCGAAGACCTGTTCTACCGCCTCAACGTGCTCAATGTTGAAGTGCCGCCGCTGCGCGAACGCGGTCAGGACATTCTGTTGCTGGCGCGCTATTTCATGCAACAGGCCTGCGCGCAGATCCAGCGTCCGGTTTGTCGGCTCGCGCCCGGCACCTATCCGGCGCTGCTCGGCAACCGCTGGCCAGGCAACGTGCGGCAATTGCAGAACGTGATCTTCCGCGCCGCCGCCATCTGCGAAAGCAGCCTGGTGGACATCGGCGACCTCGACATCGCCGGCACCTCGGTGGCGCGCCAGACCGACACTGACGTCGACAGCCTCGAAGAAGCCGTGGAAGCGTTCGAGAAATCGCTGCTGGAAAAACTCTACGTCAGCTACCCCTCGACCCGCCAACTGGCCAGCCGCCTGCAAACCTCGCACACCGCAATTGCCCATCGGCTGCGCAAGTACGGGATTCCGGGCAAAGCCTGACACCACGCCAAAAGCGACCTCCATCTGTACTGAAAGCGCTACAGCGGAACGATATCGCTACACCCTCCTCCGATCACCGCTGTGCAAGGCTTTGATCCGGTTCAGCTTTTTTCTTCGCCCCGCGCTGTAGCGATTTCGCTACAGCCAACGTGATCGCGCTCGCCTACAAATCAATCAATCCATTGATTTATAACGATATTTTTACGTTGGCCGCGTTCTTGCTAAGTAACCGCTCATAAAATCAGGGCATTGCCGCCCGAGTATTCCACCGCGTCCACCAGACGAGTCTGGCCCCTAGGAGATTCCATGAGCGAGTTGCGTTTTACTGAAGATCACGAATGGCTGCGCGCCGAAGCCGATGGCTCTGTCACCGTTGGCATCACCGCTTTCGCGCAGAACGCCCTGGGCGACGTGGTGTTCGTGCAACTGCCTGAATTGCAGGCGTACGAGAAAGGCGCCGAAGCCGCCACCGTGGAATCGGTAAAAGCCGCCAGCGGCGTTTACATGCCACTGGACGGTGAAGTCCTGGCCACCAACCCGGCCCTGGAAGACAGCCCTGAGCTGGTGAACGAAGACCCGCTGGGCGAAGGCTGGTTCTTCCGCTTCAAGCCAGCCGACGCTTCTGCCGTCGCCAAGCTGCTGGATCAGGACGCCTACGACCGCCTGATCAAAGCCCAAGCCGAAGCCTGAGGAACCTGACATGACCCAAGTAGATCTCGGCACCGCCAACGAATTCATCGCCCGTCACATCGGCCCGCGCGCCGGTGACGAGCAAGCCATGCTCAACAGCCTCGGTTTCGACTCGCTCGAAGCCCTGAGCGCCAGCGTCATCCCGGAAAGCATCAAGGGCACCAGCGTGCTCGGCCTCGACGACGGCCTGAGCGAAGCCGATGCCCTGGCAATGATCAAAGGCATCGCCGGCAAGAACCAGCTGTTCAAGACCTACATCGGCCAGGGCTACTACAACTGCCACACGCCGTCGCCGATCCTGCGCAACCTGCTGGAAAACCCGGCCTGGTACACCGCCTACACCCCGTACCAGCCAGAAATTTCCCAGGGCCGTCTCGAAGCGCTGCTGAACTTCCAGACCCTGATCAGCGACCTCACCGGCCTGCCGATCGCCAACGCTTCCCTGCTCGACGAAGCCACCGCCGCTGCCGAAGCCATGACCTTCTGCAAACGCCTGAGCAAGAACAAGGGCAGCCACCAGTTCTTCGCCTCGATCCACAGCCACCCACAAACCCTCGACGTACTGCATACCCGTGCCGAGCCGCTGGGCATCGACGTGGTCGTGGGCGATGAGCGCGAACTGACCGACGTGACGCCGTTCTTCGGCGCGCTGCTGCAATACCCGGCCAGCAACGGTGATGTGTTCGACTACCACGAACTGACCGAACGCTTCCACGCGGCCAACGCACTGGTGGCCGTGGCCGCTGACCTGCTGGCCCTGACTCTGCTGACCCCGCCGGGCGAGTTCGGCGCCGACGTGGCCATCGGCAGCGCGCAGCGCTTCGGCGTGCCGCTGGGCTTCGGTGGCCCGCACGCGGCTTACTTCTCCACCAAAGATGCGTTCAAGCGCGACATGCCGGGCCGTCTGGTCGGTGTTTCGGTTGACCGCTTCGGCAAACCGGCCCTGCGTCTGGCGATGCAGACCCGCGAGCAACACATCCGCCGCGAGAAAGCCACGTCGAACATCTGCACCGCACAAGTGCTGCTGGCCAACATTGCCAGCATGTACGCCGTGTACCACGGCCCTAAAGGCCTGACCCAGATCGCCAACCGCGTGCATCACCTGACCGCGATCCTGGCCAAGGGCCTGAGCGCACTGGGCGTGACCGTCGAGCAAGCCAGCTTCTTCGACACCCTGACCCTGGCCACCGGCGCGCAAACTGCCGCGCTGCACGACAAGGCCCGCGCCCAACAGATCAACCTGCGTGTGATCGACGCCCAGCGTCTGGGCCTGTCGGTCGACGAAACCACCACCCAGGCCGACATCGAAACCCTGTGGAGCCTGTTCGCCGACGGCAAGACCCTGCCGGATTTCGCTGCTCTCGCCGCTGCCGCGCAAAGCACCATTCCAGCCGCGCTGGTTCGCCAGTCGCCGATCCTCAGCCATCCGGTGTTCAACCGTTATCACTCGGAAACCGAGCTGATGCGCTACCTGCGCAAACTGGCGGACAAGGACCTGGCACTGGATCGCACCATGATCCCGCTGGGCTCGTGCACCATGAAACTCAACGCCGCCAGCGAAATGATCCCGGTGACCTGGGCCGAATTCGGCGCCCTGCACCCGTTCGCCCCGGCCGCACAAAGCGCCGGTTACCAGCAACTGACCGACGAACTGGAAGCGATGCTCTGCGCCGCCACCGGTTACGACTCGATCTCACTGCAACCGAACGCCGGTTCCCAAGGTGAGTACGCAGGTCTCTTGGCGATTCGCGCCTATCACCAGAGCCGTGGCGAAGACCGTCGCGACATCTGCCTGATCCCGTCGTCCGCCCACGGCACCAACCCGGCGACCGCCAACATGGCCGGCATGCGCGTGGTCGTGACCGCGTGCGACGCCCGTGGCAACGTGGACATCGAAGACCTGCGCGCCAAGGCCATCGAGCACCGCGAACACCTCGCCGCGCTGATGATCACTTACCCGTCGACCCACGGCGTGTTCGAAGAAGGCATCCGTGAAATCTGCGGCATCATTCATGACAACGGCGGCCAGGTGTACATCGACGGCGCCAACATGAACGCGATGGTCGGCCTCTGCGCACCGGGCAAGTTCGGCGGCGACGTGTCGCACCTGAACCTGCACAAGACTTTCTGCATTCCCCACGGCGGTGGCGGCCCGGGCGTCGGCCCGATCGGCGTCAAGTCGCACCTGACCCCGTTCCTGCCAGGCCACGGCCACATGGAACGCAAGGAAGGCGCGGTCTGCGCAGCACCGTTCGGCAGTGCGAGCATTCTGCCGATCACCTGGATGTACATTCGCATGATGGGTGGCGCAGGTCTGAAGCGCGCTTCGCAACTGGCGATCCTCAACGCCAACTACATTTCCCGTCGCCTGGAAGAGCACTATCCAGTGCTGTACACCGGCAGCAACGGTCTGGTGGCGCACGAGTGCATTCTGGATCTGCGTCCGTTGAAAGACAGCAGCGGCATCAGCGTCGATGACGTCGCCAAGCGCCTGATCGACTTCGGCTTCCACGCCCCGACCATGTCGTTCCCGGTGGCCGGCACGCTGATGATCGAGCCGACCGAAAGCGAATCCAAGGAAGAGCTGGACCGCTTCTGCGACGCCATGATCCGCATCCGCGAAGAAATCCGCGCGGTGGAAAACGGCACCCTGGACAAGGACGACAACCCGCTGAAGAACGCTCCGCACACCGCAGCGGAACTGGTCGGCGAGTGGACTCACCCGTACAGCCGCGAACAAGCGGTGTACCCGGTGGCGTCGTTGATCGAAGGCAAGTACTGGCCGCCGGTCGGTCGCGTCGACAACGTGTTCGGCGACCGCAACCTGGTCTGCGCCTGCCCGTCGATCGAAAGCTACGCTTGACCTGTAAGGGGGCGGGTTCGCCCGCCCCTTTCATGCGTGCCTGATGTGCCTATAACAAGAAACCGGAGAACAACCATGTCGTTAAGCGTGTTCGACCTGTTCAAGATTGGCATCGGCCCCTCCAGCTCCCACACCGTCGGCCCGATGCGCGCAGCTGCGCGCTTCGTCGAAGGCCTGCGTCGGGAAAACCTGTTGTCCGCCACCACCAGCGTCAGGGTCGAGTTGTACGGATCCCTCGGCGCCACCGGCAAGGGCCACGGCAGCGACAAAGCCGTGCTGCTGGGCCTGGAAGGTGAACACCCGGACACCGTGGATACCGAAACCGTCGCCGCCCGTCTCGCGGAGATTCGTGGCAACGGACGTTTGAACCTGCTCGGCGAACACAGCATTGCGTTCAACGAGAAAGAACACCTGGCAATGATCCGCAAGCCGTTGGCCTATCACCCCAACGGCATGATCTTCCGCGCCTTCGATGCGGCGGGATTGCAGATCCGCAGCCGCGAGTACTACTCGGTCGGCGGTGGTTTTGTGGTCGACGAAGACGCGGCCGGAGCCGACCGCATCGTCGAAGACGCCACGCCGCTGACCTTCCCGTTCAAAAGTGCCAAGGACTTGCTCGGCCACTGCGCCACCTATGGTCTTTCGATCAGCCAGGTGATGCTGACCAATGAAAGCGCTTGGCGCCCGGAAGCGGAAACCCGCGCCGGTCTGCTGAAAATTTGGCAAGTGATGCAGGACTGCGTAGCCGCCGGCTGTCGCAACGAAGGCATCCTGCCGGGTGGCCTGAAGGTCAAGCGGCGGGCGGCGGCGTTGCACCGGCAACTGTGCAAGAACCCGGAATCGTCGCTGCGCGATCCGCTGTCGGTGCTGGACTGGGTCAACCTCTACGCCCTGGCCGTCAACGAAGAAAACGCCAACGGCGGGCGCGTGGTCACGGCACCGACCAATGGCGCGGCGGGGATCATTCCTGCGGTTTTGCATTACTACATGCGCTTCATTCCCGGCGCGAACGATGACGGCGTGGTGCGCTTCCTGCTCACCGCCGCGGCCATCGGCATTCTGTACAAGGAAAACGCCTCGATCTCCGGCGCCGAAGTTGGCTGCCAGGGCGAGGTCGGCGTGGCCTGCTCAATGGCGGCCGGCGCGTTGTGCGAGGTCCTCGGCGGCAGCGTGCAACAAGTGGAAAACGCCGCTGAAATCGGCATGGAACACAACCTCGGCCTGACCTGCGACCCGATTGGCGGGCTGGTGCAGGTGCCGTGCATCGAACGCAACGCCATGGGCTCGGTCAAGGCGATCAACGCCGTGCGCATGGCCATGCGCGGAGACGGGCAGCATTTCGTCTCCCTCGACAAGGTCATCCGCACCATGCGCCAGACCGGTGCCGACATGAAAAGCAAATACAAGGAGACCGCCCGTGGCGGTCTGGCGGTCAACATTATCGAGTGCTGATCGCGCCATCAAATCTCCCTCCCTTTGGGAGAGAACACAAAACTGGCCCCCTCTCCCTCCGGGAGAGGGTTGGTGTGAATCAAGGAGTCACGCATGTCCACCGAACAACTGTCGAAAACCCCGCTGCACGCTCTGCACATCGAACTCGGCGCCCGCATGGTGCCGTTCGCCGGCTACGACATGCCGGTGCAATATCCGCTGGGCGTGATGAAAGAACACCAGCACACCCGTGAGCAGGCCGGGCTGTTCGATGTCTCGCACATGGGCCAGATCCGCCTGACCGGCGCGAATGCCGCCAAAGCCCTGGAAACCCTGGTGCCGGTGGACATCATCGACCTGCCGGTCGGCATGCAGCGCTACGCGATGTTCACCAACGAAACCGGCGGCATCCTTGATGACCTGATGGTCGCCAACCTCGGCAACGACGAACTGTTCCTGGTCGTCAACGCCGCGTGCAAGGACCAGGACCTGGCCCATCTGCAAAAACACATCGGCGATCAATGCAAGATCGAGCAGCTGTTCGAAGAACGCGCCCTGCTCGCCCTGCAAGGCCCGGCCGCCGTGACCGTACTGGCACGCCTGGCGCCGGAAGTGGCGAAGATGACCTTCATGCAGTTCACCCGCGTGAAGCTGCTGGGCGTCGACTGCTTCGTCAGCCGTTCGGGCTACACCGGTGAAGACGGTTTCGAAATCTCGGTTCCGGCAGCCGACGCAGAAAAACTCGCCCGCGCCCTGCTGGCCGAACCGGAAGTCGCCGCCATCGGCCTCGGCGCCCGTGACTCGCTGCGCCTGGAAGCCGGCCTGTGCCTGTACGGCCACGACATGAACACCGAGACCACCCCGATCGAAGCCAGCCTGCTGTGGGCAATCTCCAAGCCTCGGCGTGCCGATGGTGCACGTGCCGGTGGTTTCCCGGGTGCAGAACACGTCTTCGCTCAACAGCAGAACGGCGTTCAGCGCAAACGCGTCGGCCTGCTGCCGCAAGAGCGTACGCCGGTCCGTGAAGGTGCAGAAATCGTCAACGAAGCCGGTGAAATCATCGGCAGCGTGTGCAGCGGCGGTTTCGGCCCGACCCTGGGCGGCCCGCTGGCCATGGGTTACCTGGACAGCGCCTACGTCGCGCTCGACACGCCAGTTTGGGCGATTGTTCGTGGGAAAAAGGTGCCATTGCTTGTAAGCAAAATGCCATTTGTTCCACAACGCTACTATCGCGGTTGATTGACTGTTTCTATAAGTAACGCGATTGCGTTATGCGTGCACTAATGTGTAACGCAATCGCCATAAAACAGTGCACTCCGTTTACATTCGATTCGAATATGAACTTGGCTTATAACGTTCGAAAACAATTGAACAAGCCAATCGAATAAGCCGGACTAGTGGACCGACTAAGTGCCAGCAAGGGCAGGAAAACCGGGGCCTTCACAGGGCTTGTTTTTCCTCCCGTAGTTGGCGTAGAGTTTGTCCACTGTGTTTGCATGGGTCAGCTTGGAATCGTGACCTGGGCAGTAGCCTACAAGTTAGCTACATCCCGTTCGACGTCTTCTTACTCTCCTGCAACCAGCCCCAGTACTCTTTCATGAGAAAGAGACTGTCATCAATTTATGCGTCAAAGGAAATAAGAAATGTCCACACGTCAGAGCGGTACCGTCAAGTGGTTTAACGACGAGAAAGGTTTTGGTTTTATCACTCCAGAAAGCGGTCCGGATCTGTTCGTGCATTTCCGCGCCATTCAGGGCAACGGCTTCAAGAGCCTGAAAGAAGGCCAGAAAGTGACCTTCGTTGCAGTGCAAGGCCAGAAAGGCATGCAAGCTGACGAAGTCATCGCAGAAGCCTGATTTCTGTTACGAAAAAGCCCCTGATATTGATATCAGGGGCTTTTTTGTGGGCGCAAATCCGTAAAATGGCGCTTCACTTTCCGTCCAGAGGCTGCCATGTCGAAACACCTGCTCACTCCCCAGGGCGATTTCCCCGCCGTCGGCCTGGGCCGTCGTCTGGCAGCGATGTTCTATGACTTTCTGCTGTGCACTGCCCTGCTGATCGTGACCGGTGGCGTCTACAAGATGATTCAGGCCGCGATCATCGGTGAGGAGCGTCTGCGGGTTCTGACCGATGCCGGGCAACTGGATGGCGATCCGTTGTACTCCACGGTGCTGCTGCTGGTGCTGTTCGGCTTCTTCGCCAAGTTCTGGACCCACGCCGGGCAAACCCTGGGCATGCAGGTCTGGGGCATTCGCGTGCAGAACGCCGATGGCACTGCGATCAGCCTGTGGCAGGCGTTGCTGCGGTTCATGGTGTCAATAGCGTCGTGGCTGTGCCTGGGCCTGGGATTCTTCTGGTCGCTGTTCGACAAACAGAAACGCGCCTGGCATGACATCTATTCGGACACGCAGCTGGTGCGAATTCCGAAGAAAGCCAAATAATCCTGCAGATGCAAAAACGCCCCGATCCAATCGGGGCGTTTTTGTTTGCGTCTCAAGGTCAGGCGTTGCCGGCCAGTTTCATCCGCGCAGCTTGAGTGAAGTCGAGCATGCGTTTGAGCGGACGAATCGCCTGCGGGATCAGCGCCGGGTCGACGAAGATCTCGTTCGAGCCTTCCTTCAGGCACTTGAGCGTGCGCTCAAGGGTGTTCATGGCCATCCACGGGCAATGTGCGCAACTGCGGCACGCCGCGCCATTACCGGCGGTTGGCGCCTCGATGAAGACCTTGTCCGGGCACAGCTGCTGCATCTTGTAGAAGATGCCGCGATCGGTGGCGACGATCAGGGTCTTGTTCGGCAGCGATTGCGCGGCAGCAATCAACTGACTGGTGGAGCCGACGGCGTCCGCCAGTTCGATCACCGACGTCGGCGACTCCGGGTGCACCAGAATGGCGGCGTCCGGGTAAAGCGCCTTCATGTCTTCCAGCTGCTTGGACTTGAACTCTTCGTGGACGATGCAGGCACCGTCCCAGAGCAACATGTCGGCGCCGGTATGACGCTGGATGTAGGTGCCCAGGTGCTTGTCCGGGCCCCAGATAATGGTTTCGCCGTTGTCCATCAGGCTTTCGACGATTTCCAGTGCGCAGCTGGAGGTCACCACCCAGTCGGCCCGGGCTTTGACCGCCGCCGAGGTGTTGGCATACACCACCACGGTGCGCTCCGGATGCTGATCGCAGAACGCCGAGAACTCGTCCACCGGGCAACCAAGATCCAGCGAGCAGGTCGCTTCCAGGGTCGGCATCAGCACACGCTTTTCAGGGTTGAGAATCTTCGCGGTCTCGCCCATGAATTTCACGCCGGCAACCACTACGGTCTTGGCCGGATGGGCGTTGCCGAAGCGGGCCATTTCCAAGGAGTCGGACACGCAACCGCCG
Organism: Pseudomonas sp. GM25; assembly: GCF_000282255.1. Taxonomy (NCBI): domain Bacteria; kingdom Pseudomonadati; phylum Pseudomonadota; class Gammaproteobacteria; order Pseudomonadales; family Pseudomonadaceae; genus Pseudomonas; species Pseudomonas sp. GM25. Next base: position 140,764 of record NZ_AKJQ01000009.1, read on the forward strand.
GTTTCTTCGGCGAGGGCCTGGATGATCGGATCGCAATAAAAGTGGGCAACCAGCACCGCGTCCTGAGCCTTGAGCTCGGCGGCGATGGCGGAACGGTAATAAGCCTCTTCCTCGGCCGTCAGCGGCTTGGGCTGCTTGGCGTCGAGGTGGGCTTGTACCAGAAGGCGTTCGGAAATCTGCGTCATGTTCGCAAGACCTGCAGGCGCTTTCGCGCGAAAGTCGAGTATACACCCGGCTCCGGACCGCTTGAGGGTACCGCCGGGAGAGTGAGTATTATCAGGCACGGACAGCATTGAAGCTGCGCAAGGCTACAGAATATCCCGTTGATACAAAAGATGATTCTGACCTGCGTCACGGCAGGAAGAAACGAAGGGAGGTATGCCCGAATCGCAGGCAAAAAAAAACCCGGAAATCCTCACTTGCGTGGGCCTTCCGGATTTTCTAAACCGCCAAATATGGTGGGTCGTGTGGGATTCGAACCTACGACCAATTGGTTAAAAGCCAACTGCTCTACCAACTGAGCTAACGACCCGCTGTGTGGTGGCGCGTATAATACTGATTTTTAAGGACTATTCAACACCTAATTTGAAAATAATCAAAAATAAGGTGTCGGGTCGCTGATTCCGGCCGCCGCGAAGCCTTCTGCACGCAGTCGGCAGCTGTCGCATTTGCCGCATGCACGGCCATCATCGTCCGCCTGATAGCAGGAAACGGTCAGCCCATAATCAACGCCCAGCTTCACGCCCGCCTGGACGATCTGCGCCTTGCTCAGGTTCTGCAGCGGTGCCTGGATGCGGAAACCATTACCTTCGACGCCAGCCTTGGTTGCCAGGTTGGCCATGCGCTCGAACGACTCGATGAACTCGGGACGGCAATCCGGATAACCGGAATAGTCCACTGCGTTGACGCCGATAAAGATGTCACGGGCGCCGAGCACTTCAGCCCAGCCCAAGGCCAGCGACAGGAAAACCGTATTGCGCGCCGGCACGTAAGTCACCGGGATGCCTTCGCCCAGCTCTTCCGGGATATCGATGCTGGTGTCGGTCAGGGCCGAGCCGCCCATGCCGTTCAGGTTCAGGCCGATCACCTTGTGCTCGACCACACCCAGGTCGCGGGCAACGCGAGCAGCGGCATGCAGTTCGGCGTGGGAACGCTGACCGTAATCGAAACTCATGGTGTAGCAGGCGTAGCCTTCAGCGCGGGCCATGGCCACGACAGTGGCCGAGTCCAGACCACCCGACAGCAGGATTACCGCACGTTTCTGGCTAGTGTTCAGTTGTTCAGTCATCTCAGCGCCCCGGCTCATCATTCCATAGATATTTATGCAGCTGCAGTTGCAGGCGCACTGGCAGGTTATCCGCCACCACCCAGTCCGCCAGATCCCGAGCGTTCAGGTCGTGGTGACTTGGGGAAAACAGCACTTCACCTGCACGTCGCTCGAGACCGTACTGGATCAGCTTCGATACCGCCCAGTCATAGTCCTCCCGCGAGCAGATGACAAACTTCACCTGATCGTTGGGCGTCAGCAGCTCGATGTTTTCGTAACGATTGCGATGGGCTTCTTTCGAGTCAGGCGTCTTCAGGTCGACCACCCGACTGACCCGCGGATCGACCGCCGAGATGTCGAGGGCGCCGCTGGTTTCCAGCGAGACTTCGTAGCCGGCATCGCACAACTGTTTGAGCAAAGGGATGGCATTGGGCTGCGCCAGCGGCTCACCGCCAGTGACGCAGACGTAGCGCGGGCGAAAGCCGGCCACTTGCTCGAGGATGTCGTCGAGGGTACGGATCGTGCCACCGCTGAATGCGTAGGCGCTGTCGCAGTATTGGCAACGCAATGGGCAACCGGTCAGGCGCACGAAAACAGTGGGCAGCCCGGCAGTCCGCGTTTCCCCCTGCAACGAGTAGAAAACTTCGGTGATTCTCAATGTGTCTTGCATAGTCGCCACGGGCGTAACAGCTAAACAGGCTGTCCGCCTCCGTCAGGCACTTCAGGCAACCCCGCCAACGCGTAGATCACCAGAAGCGTGTTTCATAAAAGGGCGTGAATTCTAACGAAAAAACCCGCGACAAGCGCGGGTTTCTTCCAAACGGGTCAAAGCTGTTACATGCGTTGCAGATCGCGCTGGGCCAACTGAGCGGCGGACGTGCCCGGATACTGGGCCACCACCTGCTGCAGAATGCCTTTGACCTTGTCGGTATGACCGAGGCGGCGCTCTACGTCAGCCAGCTTGTACAGCGAATCCGGCACTTTGGCGTGCTTGGGATACAGCTGCGAAACCTTGGCGAAAGCCTGGCCTGCACCTTGCAGATCGCCTTTTGCCAGGTTCACTTCACCCAGCCAGTACTGGGCGTTGCCCGCGTATTGACTGTTCGGGTATTTACGCAGGAAAGCGGCAAACGCCTGGCTGGCCTTGTCGAAATCCTTGGCCTTGATCAGGTCGAAAGCGGCATCGTAATACAGCTTTTCCTTGGCCGGATCAGCCGGTTCGCCACCCGCGGCGGGTGCCTGGGCGGCCGCTGCGGCGCCGGCTCCAGCGGCGGCACCGGCAGCAGCACTTGCATCGCCACCGGCAGAAGAATTCTCGGGAGTCGCGGCAGGTGCAACGCCGGATCCTATGCGCCGATCAAGATCCTGGTATCGCTCCAGGGACTCTTGCTTCATGCGCGAAACTTGGTTCTGCAGTTCTTCGATCACGCCTTGCTGGCGCGATATCTGATCCTGCATTTGTTGCAGTTGGTTGAACAGCATGCCGTTTGCCGAGGCAGGGGCCGAAGCCGCTCCCCCGGCATAGGCGCCGTTCGTACCGTAACCTGCAGGCGGATAACTGCTCCCGCTATTGTTATAACCGGAGTTGTCATCGACCACAGGAACCGCAGCCCACGCCGCAAGCGGCGCGAGGCTGAGAGCCAGAACAGTTACAGCACGACGGCACGTTCGCATATCGAATTACTTACGCAGTTCGACGCGACGGTTTTGAGCCCAGGACTGCTCGTCGTTGCCGGTAGCAACTGGACGCTCTTCGCCGTAGGAAACCAGTTCCAGCTGAGCTGGGGAAACACCTTGCAGTACCAGGTAGCGCTGAACGGCTTTCGCACGACGCTCGCCCAGTGCCATGTTGTACTCACGAGTACCACGTTCGTCGGTGTTGCCTTCCAGAACAACGCGAGCGCCGTTTGCTTTCAGGTCTTTGGCGTGAACGTCCAGAGCGCGCATGGCTTCTGGCTTCAGGTCCGAGCTGTCGTATTCGAAGTAGAAGGTGGTGATTGCGCGCAGAGCAGCTTCTTCGCTCAGGGAACCGTCAACTGCACCAGTGTTTGCGCCGTAACCAGCGTTTGGATCAACAGCGCCTTCACCGGCGTTGTCGCCGCCTTTGGACGAGCAACCTACAGCTACAGCCATGGCCAGAGCCAGCGCAGCAAATTTACCAAACTTCAGCATTTCCATCGTGAAACTCCTAATGAACCCCAGTGTGTTAAGTAAAACGTAAAGCGCCGCGTCAGTTCAGGTAAGGGGACCAGGACGGTTCTCTGACTTCGCCTTGAGCGGTAGGAAGCGGGAGCCTCACGCGTCCATTAATGGACACGAGCATCAAGACTCCCCGGCCCTGCTGGCGGGTGGCGTAGATTACCATGGTGCCGTTGGGCGCAACAGTAGGCGACTCGTCCAGAGTGCTATCAGTGAGGATTTTTACACTTCCGCGCTGCAAATCCTGGGCCGCCACTTTGAAATTGGTGAAACCGTCCTGACGATGGATCATCACCAGGGTCTTTTCATCCGCCGAAAGCTTGGGGTTGGCGTTGTAGTTGCCTACGAACGTCACACGTTCGGCACCGCCGCCACCGGCGCTGGTTTTGTAGATCTGCGGCTTGCCGCCACGGTCGGAGGTGAAGTAGATGGTCGAACCATCCTTGCCCCAGTACGGTTCGGTGTTGATGCCAGGACCTGCGGTCACGCGGGTGATCTGACGCGAACCGAGGTTCATCACGTAGATATCCGGGTTACCGTCTTTCGACAGCACGAACGCCAGGCGATTGCCGTCCGGCGACCAGGCTGGCGCGCCGTTCAGGCCTTCGAAGTTGGTGATCTGCTCGCGGCGACCGGTGTCGATGTTCTGCATGAAGATGCGCGGACGCTTCTGTTCGAACGAAACGTAGGCGATACGCTTGCCGTCCGGTGCAAAACGCGGCGACAGGATCGGCTCGCGCGATTGCAGCAGGGTCACGGCGCGGGCGCCGTCATAGTCCGAGCGCTGCAGGGTGTAACGGGTGTTCTTCTCGGAGAAACGCTCGGCTGTGACGTACAGCAGGCGAGTCGAGAATGCACCTTTAATACCGGTCAGTTTTTCGAACGACTGATCGGAGATGAAGTGCGCCATGTCACGCAGCTGTTCGGTGGTACCGGACACACTGCCGTCAGCCACTTTCTGCTCGGTGGCGACGTTGAACAGAGCCCACTGCACCTGCAGACGGCCACCGGCCGGCGCGATGCTGCCGACCATCATGTATTGCGCGCCCACCGCCTTCCAGTCACGGAAGATGATTTCGCTCGGCTGGCTTGGCTGGCTGATCATGTTTTGCTTTGGAATCGGCGAGTAATAGCCCGAGTTGCGCAAATCGTTACCAATGATTTCAGCCATGTCATCCGGCAGGACGGCACCGCCCTGGAAACCGAACGGTACGACGGCGATCGGAGTTGCCCGATCGCTGCCGCTGGTGACCAGAATGTTCTTTTCATCCGCCATCGCGATCCCTGCCATGCAGCAGATCACGACCAGCATTCCTCGAAGAAGGTTTCTCACAAGGCTAGATCCTCAGGTGTGAATGTCATCTTGAATGAACGATACGGAGCGAAATCGCTCGGCTTCATTCCCTGCATTTCCGTCAAACGTCCAATATTCTTGACCGCTGCCACTGCCGACGCATCGAACGGACCGTCGCCACTGGACTTGGCCACGCTGACCGAAGTCACCGTACCGTCCGGCAACATGCCGATCTGCAGCACAACCGTCATGCCTTTGCGTGCCGAAGGTGGACGTGCCCAGCCTTCCGCTGTCCGCGCACGAATCAGGTCATCGAAACTGCCCGCGACTTCATCGCCCTGCTCATCGGCCAAGGCCTGCTGGCGCTGCGGCGTGTCGGAAAGCAAATCTGCCAGGGCCTGAGCCTTTTTGTCTTCGGCGGATTTACGTGCCGCTTCCTGCGATTTCTTCTTCGCAGCATCGGCAGCAGCTTTCTTCTTCGCGTCCTCGGCGACTTTCTTCTTCGCCTCTTCAGCTTCAGCTTTCTTCTTGGCGTCTTCGGCGGCTTTCTTCTTCGCGTCTTCGACGATCTTCTTCTTGGCTTCTTCAGCGGCCGCTTTCTTGGCCTCTTCTTCAGCAGCCTTCTTGGCTTCTTCTTCGGCTTTCTTCTTGGCTATATCAGCCAATTGTTTCTCTTCTGCCTTCTTGGCTTCGGCGGTTTTCTTCGCGTCTTCGGCTTTCTTGGCTTCATCAGCCTTCTTCGCCTCGTCCGCTTTCTTCGCCTCATCGGCCTTCTTGGCTTCCTCGGCCTTTTGAGCCGCTTCTTCTTTCTTTTGTTCCGCAGCCTTCACCGCTTCCTGCTCGACCTTTTTCTGCTCCATCTGCTCGACTTCGGTCTGGCGCGCGGCGGATTTCTTCGCCTCACCCGCAATCTTCTGATTGGTCTGGGTGGTTGCCTGACTTTTCGATTTCAGCTGGTACAGGGTCGCCTGGACAATCGGCTTGGCCGGCGGCAGCTCCGGGGTCAGGGCGAAACTGACGAACAGCATGCCGAACACCAGCACGTGCAAGCCAATCGCCCAGACACTAGGCCAGAAGTAGCTTTCCGAGGCGGACGGCTCTCGCTGTTGCTGCATCAGGGCGCCTCGGTGATCAAGCCAACGTTACCGACCCCGGCTTTCTGCAACCCGCCCATGGCGCCCATGACGGAGCCATAATCGACGGACTTGTCGCCACGGATGAAGACCTGGGTACGCTTGCCGCCTTCAGTGCCGGCGCGAATGATCTTGGTCACCGCGTCGGTCATCTGTGGCAGGGTCATGGCCCGGTCCTGCTGCTTCTCGGTGTCGACTTCGCTGCCAAGGTTCCAGTAGTAGGTCTTGTCCGACTTGATCGAAATGGTCAGCACCTGGGTGTTGTTGTCCTGCGGCAAGGCTTCGCTGGAAACCTTGGGCAGATCCACTTTCACGCCCTGATTGAGCATCGGCGCAGTCACCATGAAGATGACCAGCAGCACCAGCATCACGTCGATGTAAGGCACTACGTTCATCTCGGCGACCGGCTTGCGCTTGTGTCGGGCTCGAGTGATTAAAGCCATCGGGAAATACCTGCTTATTCTTCGCTGGTGTGCACTTTGCGGTGCAGGATCGCCTGGAACTCATCGGCGAAGGTGTAGTAGCGGCTCAGCAAGGTTTCGCTGCGGGCAGAGAAACGGTTGTAAGCGATAACGGCCGGGATCGCGGCAAACAGACCGATCGCGGTGGCGATCAGGGCTTCGGCGATGCCGGGAGCCACGGTGGCCAGAGTGGCCTGCTGGGCGCTGGCCAGACCGCGGAACGAGTTCATGATCCCCCAGACGGTACCGAACAGACCGATGTACGGGCTGACGGAACCTACGGTGGCGAGGAACGGCAGGCTCTGCTCGAGCTTTTCTTCTTCGCGGGAGATGGCGACGCGCATGGCACGGGCCACGCCTTCCATCACCGCTTCAGGATCGACGCCTGGCTGCTGACGCAGACGGGAGAACTCCTTGAAGCCGGCACGGAAGATCTGCTCGACGCCCGAATCCGGATCCGGGTTGCTGCCGGCCTGACGGTAGAGTTTGGACAGGTCGATACCCGACCAGAAGCGCTCCTCGAAGCTCTCCAGGGCACGTCGACCGGCGCGCAGCAGGTTGCTGCGCTGAAAGATCATGATCCATGAGGTCACCGATGCGGCCACCAGGGTCAACATTACCAACTGCACCACGATGCTGGCATTGCTGACCAGGCTCCACATGGAGGAATGGTCGACGACGTTAGCTTCCACGCTTTATCTCCTGCTTTGAGTGTGTACCCGTGCCGACCGCGTCGGCAAAGGCCGCACGCAGGTCTTCGGGAAGGGCCCGGGGTTTCAAACTGTTAGTGCGCACACAGGCCACCAGAAACTGCCCTTCGCAGAGCAGCACATTATCCGTTGCCCGCCTGACCTGCTGTCGAAAGCGCAGGCTGGCACGGTTCAATTCGATTACATCAGCGCTTACCAGAAGCTCGTCGTCCAGTCGCGCCGGCGCGTGATAACGCGCTTCGCTGGAATGCACGACGAACAACAGGTCCTCCCCTGCCAGCGCCGACTGGGCAAAGCCCAGCTCCCGGAGCCGCTCGGTTCGAGCCCGTTCCATAAACTTGAGGTAATTAACGTAATACACGATGCCGCCCGCATCGGTGTCCTCGTAATAAACGCGACAACGATGTGCGAACGGCTCAAGCCCGTTTTGCGCGCGCATACTCTAGTGCTTACTCCTCGGGTTGCCAATCCGGCCAGGCAACTGTTTTTCATTGTTCGAAGGCTTTACCGCAAAAGTACCGTCCTGAGACAGTACAAACGCTGAATAAATCGACAATAAATGTGTATTAATCGTCCACGGCATCGAGAAACTCGTCTACCACGGGCATTTCGCCCATTCGTGTCGGAATGTTTAAACCAAAATGCAGGTACGCGTGACGGGTAACCACCCGTCCCCGCGGCGTCCGCATGATGTAACCCTGCTGAATCAGGTACGGCTCGAGCACGTCTTCAATGGTGTGGCGTTCTTCGCTGATCGCCGCCGCCAGGCTGTCGATGCCCACTGGACCGCCGTCGAATTTCTCGATCATGGTCAACAGCAGACGCCGGTCCTGATGATCGAAGCCATGTTCGTCGACATCCAGCAGGTTCAGCGCCAGATCCGCGACAGCCTTGGTGATGTGGCCCTTGGCCCGGACTTCGGCGAAATCCCGCACCCGACGCAACAGTCGGTTGGCGATTCGCGGCGTGCCACGGGCGCGGCGGGCAATCTCGAAAGCCCCTTCCGGATCCAGCGGCAGGCCGAGAATGTTCGCCGAACGGCTGACAATCGTCGCCAGGTCAGCGGTGCTGTAGAACTCGAGACGCTGGACAATACCGAAACGGTCACGCAACGGGTTGGTCAGCATGCCCGCCCGCGTGGTCGCGCCGACCAAGGTGAACGGCGGCAGATCGAGCTTGATCGAACGCGCCGCAGGCCCTTCACCGATCATGATGTCGAGCTGGAAATCTTCCATCGCCGGATACAGAACCTCTTCGACGATCGGCGACAGGCGATGGATTTCATCGATGAACAGCACATCGTGCGGCTCAAGATTGGTCAACAGCGCCGCCAGATCCCCCGGACGTTCCAGCACCGGGCCGGAAGTGCTCTTGATCGACACGCCCATTTCCTGGGCGATGATGTTGGCCAGCGTGGTTTTACCCAACCCCGGCGGACCGAAGATCAGGGTATGGTCGAGGGATTCGCTACGGCCACGGGCGGCCTGGATAAACAGTTCCATCTGCTCGCGAACGGTCGGCTGGCCGATGTATTCGGCCAGGCTGACGGGACGTATCGCCCGATCCTGGACTTCTTCGCGCTCACGCGGACTGTGCGTGGCGGCGATCAGACGATCAGCTTCAATCACTTAAATCATTCCCTTCAGGGCGCGTCGAATCATGTCTTCGCTGCTCAGGCCTTTCTCTTTGATCGCGGAAATCGCCTTGCTCGCTTCCTGTGGCTTGTAGCCCAGGGAAATCAGCGCGCTGACCGCATCGTTCTCGGCGGTGTTGACCGGCGCCGGGCCGTCCGGCTGGTTCGGCACCAGTGCGAACATGGCCGGCGAGGTTTCCCAGGCCTTGAAGCGATCCTTGAGCTCGACCAGCAGACGCTCGGCGGTTTTCTTGCCCACGCCCGGCACCTTGGTCAGCGCCGAGGTGTCCTGGGATTGCACGCAGCGGATCAGTTCGTCGACTTCCAGACTCGACATCAAGGCCAGGGCCAGTTTCGGCCCCACACCATTGAGACGGATCAACTCGCGAAAAAAGTCTCGCTCACGCTTGCCGGCAAAACCATAGAGTAACTGCGCGTCTTCGCGTACGACCAAATGGGTGTGCAAGGTCAGCGGTTCACCGACCGACGGCAGACGATAAAGGGTGGTCATGGGCACTTCCAGCTCATACCCGAGGCCGTTTACATCCAGAATCAGGTGCGGCGGCTGTTTCTCAGCCAGAGTGCCGCGCAAGCGTCCAATCACGTTTCAGATCCTTGAGCGTTGGCCAGCCGTGGGCTGGCGACCGACAGAACATGGATTGACGGCCGACGACCCAGGCGCGAAATCCACATTCCGTGAAATTGACTGCTGATGCTATCAGAGACGCAGGCGCCCGCCACGACTGCGTGCTGTTCCCAGGCCATGCGGCAGCAGACTGGAGCGCGTGTGGGCGTGACAAATGGCAATCGCCAGGGCATCCGATGCGTCGATTTGCGGTTTGCTGGTCAGCTTGAGCATGTGCATGACCATCATCTGCACCTGCTCTTTATTGGCAGCGCCAGTTCCCACCACAGCCTGCTTGACCTGAGTGGCCGTGTACTCGGCGATCTCCAGGCTTTCTTCGGCGCCAGCAACGATAGCGGCCCCACGGGCCTGCCCGAGCTTGAGCGCCGAGTCGGCGTTTTTTGCCATGAACACCTTTTCGATGCCCATGGTGACCGGGCCGTAGGTCTGGATGATTTCCCGCACGCCGCGATAGACGATCTGCAACCGCTCATGCAGCTCACCGGCACCAGTGCGGATACAACCCGAGGCGACATAGATGCAACCGCCGCGTCCGGTATCGCGAACAATGCCGTAACCGGTAATGCGTGAACCGGGGTCGATACCAAGAATTAAAGTCATAAGCCTGCTGGTTCGAAAAAACACAAAAACAAATGTGGGAGATCCCGTGCTTGAGGGTAAGCCTCAAACACGGAATCTCCCACATTGAATCGTAGTCGCTCTCAACCGAGCTGAGCGGCCACGTCTTCCGGAATGTCCGCGTTGGAGTAGACGTTCTGCACGTCGTCCAGGTCTTCCAGCATGTCGATCAGCTTGAGCACCTTCTCCGCGCCCTCCAGATCCAGTTCGGCGCTGGTGGTCGGCTGCATGACGATTTCCGCGTCATCACCCTTGAAACCAGCGGTTTCCAGGGCATTGCGTACCGCGTAGAAACTGGTGAACGAGGTGAACACGTCGATCGAGCCGTCTTCGTGGCTGACCACGTCGTCGGCATCGGCTTCCAGCGCCGCTTCCGTCAGTGCGTCTTCGTCCACGCCTGGCGCAAAGCTGATCTGCCCCTTGCGTTCGAACAGGTAGGCTACCGAACCGTCGGTACCAAGGTTGCCGCCACACTTGCTGAACGCGTGGCGAACAGCTGCTGCGGTGCGGTTGCGATTGTCGGTCATGCACTCGACCATCACCGCCACGCCGCCCGGGCCGTAACCTTCGTAGGTCAGTTCTTCAACGTTGTCGGCTTCGGTCGCGCCGGCGCCACGAGCCACGGCACGGTCGATGATGTCGCGGCTCATGTTGGCGCCCAGCGCCTTGTCCAGCGCCAGACGCAGACGCGGGTTAGAGCCCGGATCACCGCCGCCCTGACGGGCCGCCACGGTCAGTTCGCGGATCCACTTGGTGAAGATCTTGCCTCTCTTGGCATCCTGGCGTTCTTTGCGGTGCTTGATGTTCGCCCACTTGGAATGACCTGCCATAACTCGCTCCGAATTCTCTTGAACAATGCCCGCCGTGCAGGTGCATCGGCCAGCAAAAAAATCTTGTTTTCAATCACTGCAGAAAGAAAAAAGGCGCATCCGAAGATGCGCCTTCAGGCCCGTCTTACTCGGCCTTTGGCGTTTCGCGCAAACGAATGTGCAATTCGCGCAATGCCTTCGCATCCACCACACCCGGCGCCTGCGTCATCACGTCGGCAGCACTCTGGGTTTTCGGGAAGGCGATCACTTCACGGATCGACTGCGCGCCGGTCATCAGCATCACCAGACGGTCCAGACCGAAGGCCAGACCACCGTGCGGCGGCGCGCCGTATTTCAGGGCGTCGAGCAGGAAGCCGAACTTCTCTTCCTGTTCCGCTTCGTTGATGCCCAGCAGACGGAATACCGCCTGTTGCATCTCTTTGCGGTGGATACGGATCGAACCGCCACCCAGCTCGGTGCCGTTCAGCACCATGTCGTAGGCACGGGACAGAGCGCCAGCCGGGTTGGCTTCCAGCTCTTCCGGCGAGCACTTCGGTGCGGTGAACGGGTGGTGCAGAGCCGAGAAGCTGCCATCGTCGTTCTCTTCGAACATCGGGAAGTCGACGACCCACATCGGAGCCCATTCGCAGGTCAGCAGCTTCAGGTCGTGACCGAGCTTGATACGCAGCGCGCCCAGGGCTTCGCTGACGATCTTGGCCTTGTCGGCGCCGAAGAACACGATGTCGCCGTCGACTGCACCAACACGATCGAGGATCACGTTCAGGTTGGCTTCCGGGATGTTTTTCACGATCGGCGATTGCAGACCGTCAACACCTGCAGCACGCTCGTTGACCTTGATGTACGCCAGGCCCTTGGCACCGTAGATGCCGACGAACTTGGTGTAGTCGTCGATCTGCTTGCGCGGCATGCTCGCCCCGCCTGGAACGCGCAGCGCGGCGATACGGCATTTAGGATCGTTGGCAGGGCCGCTGAAGACCTTGAAATCAACTTCTTTCAACTGATCGGCCACGTCGACCAGTTCCAGCGGGTTACGCAGGTCTGGTTTGTCGGAGCCGTAACGGCGCATGGCTTCTTCGAAGGTCATGTGCGGGAATTCGCCGAATTCCAGATCCAGCACTTCCTTGAACAGGTTGCGGATCATGCCTTCGGTCAGGCCCATGATGTCTTTTTCGTCGAGGAAGCTGGTTTCGATGTCGATCTGAGTGAACTCAGGCTGACGGTCGGCACGCAGGTCTTCGTCGCGGAAGCACTTGGCGATCTGGTAGTAACGGTCGAAGCCGGCGACCATCAGCAGCTGCTTGAACAGCTGTGGCGATTGCGGCAGCGCGAAGAACGAACCGGCGTGGGTACGGCTCGGTACGAGGTAGTCGCGCGCGCCTTCCGGAGTGGCACGGGTCAGGATCGGCGTTTCGACGTCGAGGAAGCCGTTCTCGTCCAGGTAGCGGCGGATGCTGGTGGTCATGCGCGAACGCAGACGCAGCTTCTCGGCCATTTCCGGACGACGCAGGTCCAGGAAGCGATAACGCAGACGGGTTTCTTCGCCGACGTCGGAGAACTCGTTCAGCGGGAACGGCGGGGTTTCCGACTCGTTCAGCACTTCCAGTTCGTAGCCCAGCACTTCGATCATGCCCGACGCCATGTTGGCGTTGGTGGCACCGGCCGGACGCAGGCGAACCTTGCCGGTGATCTTCACGACGTATTCGCTGCGCACGCGATCGGCGGCGGCGAAGCTCTCGGCGCGATCCGGATCGAACACTACCTGGGCCAGACCGTCACGATCACGGATATCGAGGAAAATCACCCCGCCGTGGTCGCGACGACGGTGAACCCATCCGCAAAGGGTAATTTCCTGGCCTTCCAGGCTTTCGTTCAGTTGGCCGCAATAATGGCTGCGCATCATGGTAGTGGTTCGCTTCTCGTAATTCGAAATTCGGTGGAGATCCCGCTGCACTCAAGCAATGTGCAACGTGTGGAAACTCGCGCGTGTCGTTCGACCTGGGTTTGAACCCTAGTCAGATTTGTCGCCACCGGCCAGATTCTTCTTCGCGCCGGTCTTGAAATCGGTTTCGTACCAGCCGCTGCCGCTGAGGCGAAAGCCCGGCATCGACAGCTGCTTCTTGAGTTCCGGCGCCTGGCAGGCAGGGCAATCGACCAGTGGTGCGTCGCTGATCTTTTGAATGGCTTCCAACTGATGACCACAGGAAGCACATTGGTAATCGTACATCGGCATGGGGTTGTCTCGGCAATCAGATTGCCAGCACGCGCAGGGCTGTGCGGCGAAAGAGCGGGATTATATCCATTAAATGCGGCCTGTGCAGCCGGAAGACTGCACAGGCCGTCTTGTCAGTGACAACCCGCGTCGTGCATCCCCGGAGAATCCCGCAGGCCATGCACCACACACACCACCCGCACCAGACCGCTGAAGTTTTTCACCCCGCCATGGCGCAGGTGAACTTCACGATCGACACGGGACAACAACGTGCCGACCGAACAGCAATTGTCCTCAGCCATCCGGCCCAGGATGTTCCAGTAAACCTGCTCCAGCCGCATGCAGGTCGCGAACCCGTTCAAGCGTACCGATCGGGACAGCGGCCGAGTCAACGCCATGTCGAACCCGCCGAGAAACGGCTCCCCGAATCTGTCCTGCTGCAAACCGACAGCAATGTCGCCTCGCCTGTCTCCACCTTCCATATCGCTGACACTCCTTTGCCATTTCTGCGCCTGTGATCAAGGCGAATTCCTGTGACCTCATTTAAAGCGCAGGTGCAAAGGCAGTTCCAGATGACTTTTTGACCATCTGTGTAGGATAAGCCAACGCGATACGGAGGATCATGGAGCGGCGGGTCGTCTTCCTTGTTTCCTACCGTCGCGAATGATTTTTCCGGGCAAAAAAGAGAAAAGCGCACGAACGAAGGATCCGTGCGCTTTCCGTCATCAGGCCTCGAGCAGTGCGCGGAGCATCCACGCGGTTTTCTCGTGAACCTGCATGCGCTGGGTCAGAAGGTCGGCGGTCGGTTCGTCACTGACCTTGTCCAGCAGAGGGAAAATCCCCCGCGCCGTGCGCGTGACCGCTTCCTGCCCCTCGACCAATTGTTTGATCATGTCCTCGGCACTCGGCACGCCCTCCTCTTCCTTAATAGAAGACAGACGCGCATAGGTCGCGTACGCGCCCGGCGCCGGAAAGCCCAGCGCCCGAATGCGTTCGGCAATCGAGTCGACCGCCAGGGCCAGTTCGTTGTATTGCTCCTCGAACATCAGATGCAGGGTCCGGAACATCGGCCCGGTGACGTTCCAGTGGAAATTGTGAGTCTTCAGATACAGCACGTAGGTGTCCGACAGCAGGCGCGAGAGCCCTTCGACGATGGATTTGCGGTCTTCTTCACTGATACCGATATCGATTGCCATGCTTACCCCCTAACGGCGATTGAATTCATCCAGCAGGTGTCGGTTCACTGTAGCAAGGCCTCCCTCGCATCGCAGCCCCCGTATCGACCCGATAGAGGCGACAAATCGCCCCACACGCTGCCGCTGGCCGGCGTGATTTGAGTAGCCGCAGGCTTTGCTGTTAAATAGGCAGTGTGTCGCTACGCCCCGTTTTCCGGGCCTGCGCATAGGCTGATGCCGTGCACGTGTCCAACGCCTCTTATTGTTCCGAAGCGAACCGTGCGCCTTCAGCTCTTCCTTGTGAGCCGTCATAACGTGAGTCAATAAAAATGTTGAAAATCGTCCACCTGCTAATGGGCGCAGCAGCCTTGCTGCTGTCCTTCATACCCAGCCTGAAGTCCGAAGCGGTACCTTACCTGCAACAACCCGATGCACTTTACCTGGCCTTTTTCGGCCTGCTGAACCTGATCCTTGCGCCAGTTATCCCTTACTGGAACAAAGGTCCGCGCCAGCATCTGCAAAACCTGGTCAGCGCCTTGCTGGTCCTGACCGTTGTCCTGCAAACCCTGACCCTGATCGCGCCGATGCCTGTCATCGCCGGCCAGCCAGCCGTGCTGTTCAGCCTGGTGATCGCACTGGTCGCCGTGGTTCTGCACCTGGCCGTCAGCTTCTACAAATCCTCACCGGCCGCCGCCGCGCAAAGCTACGACATGAGCAATCGCGATACCGGCACCGTCAAGTGGTTCAACACCTCCAAGGGCTTCGGCTTTATCTCCCGGGATTCCGGCGATGATATTTTCGTGCACTTTCGCGCCATCCGTGGCGAAGGCCACCGCGTTCTGGTCGAAGGCCAGCGTGTGGAGTTCTCGGTGATGAACCGTGACAAGGGCCTGCAGGCCGAAGACGTGATCGCCGCCCTGCCGCGTCGCTGATCCACGTCTCCCGCAATAAAAAAACCGCGAACAGCCCGGCTGTTCGCGGTTTTTTAATGAATGCGTTTTTCATGGGAGCATGCCCGCGCACTTCTCAATAGTGTGGCGGCGGTGCGTCTTCTTCGAAAGAACCGAACTGCCCCACCATCTCTTCCTGGCGCTTGAGTACGGCTGCCATCTGCAATTGCAGACGCTCGACCACTCGCTGCTGCTCTACCAGCACATCGTTCAATGCCTGGATGGTGTCATCCTGAAATGCCAGACGACTTTCCAGCTCGGTAACGCGTTGCTCGAGGCTCATGATCAGCCCTCCAGAAAGGTGAATTCTTCGTCCAGCACCAGACGCAGGCGCTCGCGAATCGCGGCCACTTGCTCGGCACTGTAAGGCTTGGCGGGATGTTTGCCCCAGACCGGTGCCGGCCAGGCGGCGTCGTCCCGTTTACGCACGATCACATGCATATGCATCTGGCTGACCACATTACCCAGGGTCGCCACATTCATCTTGTCGGCGTCGAAGGAGTCCTTGAGCACCTCGGCCAGGGCCGTGGTTTCCTCCCACAAGCGCTGCTGGTCGGCGACATCCAACTGAAACAACTCGCTGATATCGTCGCGGCGTGGCACCAGGATGAACCACGGGTAGTTGGCGTCGTTGGACAACAGCAATCGGCAAAGCGGGAAATCGCCGATGGTCAGCGTGTCCTGTTGAAGTCGTGGATCTAAAGCAAACACTGCGCGCACTCCCGGCGAAATGACCTGTTTTCAGCTTAGCGCCCCGCTGTGAATGCGCTGCGCCAAGCGACTGGACGGCAGCATACCTGCGATTGGAGTGAGCTTCACGGCGAACAGCGTTGCAGCAAGAATGCCTCCACGCTCCAGGATGTGACATTTATGCTTCGCGTGCACCAGGACGGAACCGGGAATGCGAATAAACCGAGCAAAATGACCCGCTCACACCTCAGCGTTTACGTTCATCCAGCGACCCAACTGTATGAATTCAGTACAGCCTTTGAATTTTTTTGCACCAAAACCGCACAGTGCGTCTACGCTCAGTGCGTCGGGCATCCGCCGAATACTCACCGACGGGGTGAACCGGTAACGTTTTTGGTTGTCGCGCTGCGACTTTCAGGGAGCAACACCATGCGAAGGACGGCGTCAAGCCTGTTTGAAAGGCCCTCGAAGCCCCCGGTTTTATGAGGTTTTTACAGCGTCAGACGAGCACCTTGAAAAAAACCGGAACAATTCAGCGGTTTGTGCACGCTTGTTGCATTCATACCCATATGGACTATAAGCGCACCACAAGAAGTGGATGCCTTGAGCCCCATAAAAACAGTGGCAGGGTTGCCCGATGGAGATTCAAGCGTTTTGCCAAGGGACTCTTTTTTACCGATGCTCAAGCCCTGTAAAACAGCGCTGAAGTTGTCAGTCCCATTGCATTTGGACTGTAAATTTGCGACATCTACCAAGCCGATTGCGACACGCTCGTAAAGAAGCTGAAAGGTTGGATGCGCAAGTATCGCCAACATTGTCGGCGTGATATAAGTTTGCGCCGACACAAAAAGAAAGAGCCGCCCAGATAATAAAACAGGTGGGACGGCAGTACTCTTCTAAAACCAAAGGAGCAAATCACGATGCGCGTGATGAAGTGGAGCATGATCGCACTGGCAGTTGCAGCAGCCGCCAGTACTCAGATGGCTACGGCCGCACCGTTCGTAAGTGACCAGGCTGAAGCCAAAGGCTTTGTTGAAGACGCGAAAGCTGATTTGCTGATTCGCAACTATTACTTCAACCGTGACAACAAAGACGGTTCCCGTGACGTAAAAGACTGGACCCAGGGTATCTGGGGCAACTTCAGCTCCGGTTACACCCAAGGTACTGTTGGCGTCGGCGTTGATGCGTTCGGCTACCTGGCCATCAAACTGGACGGCGGTGCCGGCACCAGCGGCTCCGGCAACATGAGCCGCAGCAACGAGTTCAATGCAAACGGTTCCCGCGACCCTGACGACAGCCAAGGCAAAGCCGGCGCTGCCATCAAGTTCCGCGTATCGAAAACCGAGCTGAAAATCGGTGACATGCAGCCTAGCACCGCTCCGGTGTTCGCTGTCGGCGGCTCCCGTATCCTTCCGCAAACTGCCAGCGGTTTCCAACTGCAGAGCAGCGAGATCAAAGACCTTGACCTCGAAGCCGGTCACTTCTACTCGGCAACCAGCCAGGACCGCAACGCCCGTGAAGGCGGCCTGTACGCGACCTACGCTGGCGTTGAAGCCAACACCATCGACTACTTCGGTGGCAAGTACGGCATCACCGAAAACCTGAGCGCATCGCTCTACGGCGCCAAACTGGAAGACATCTGGAACCAGTACTACGCCAACGTGAACCTCACCACTCCATTTGGTGGTGACACTTCGCTGAACACCGACTTCAACATCTATCGCACCACCGACACCGGTAGCGCGAAAGCCGGTGACATCAGCAACACCGCGTTCTCCCTGGCCACCGCTCTCTCGTTCCTGAAAGCGCACACCATCACCCTGGCCTTCCAGAAGGTCAACGGTGACACTCCGTTCGACTACATCGGCGTGGGCAAGAACAACCGTGGCGGCGACTCGATCTTCCTCGCCAACTCCATCCAGTACTCTGACTTCAACGCCCCAGGCGAGAAGTCTGCCCAGATCCGTTACGACATCAAGATGGCCGAGTACGGCGTTCCAGGTCTGAGCTTCATGACCCGCTACGTTAAAGGCTGGGACATCGACGGCACCCACACTCCAGCAGGCAGCGCCTACGCTGGTCTGTATGGCGAAGATGGCAAACACAACGAAACCAACTTCGAAGCCAAATACGTAGTTCAGTCTGGCCCGGCCAAAGACCTGTCCTTCCGTATTCGTCAAGCCTGGCACTTCGCTAACGCCGACGAAGGTGAAGGCGATACCAAAGAGTTCCGTCTGATCGTCGACTACCCGCTGTCGCTTTTGTAATCGCACCGAGTTAGTTGCGGTAACAAAACAAAAAGGCCCATCTTCGGATGGGCCTTTTTTATTGCCTGTCACTTGTAATAACTGCCTGACCGATAAGTCAGGCAATTAATTAGCAACCTATCATTACACTGCCGATTCCTGAACCACACGAATCACTCGTTGCGGAAAAGGAATATCAATGCCAGCAGTCTTTAAACGATCACGGGATTGTTCATTAAACATGAACATGACATCCCAGTAATCCGCCGTTTTAACCCACACGCGCAGAGAAACAGTGATCGAACTGTCACCCAGCGTCGAAATAACGGCCTGAGGTGCCGGATCCTGCAGAACACGATCATCCTTTGCCAGATCCAGCAGCACCTGACGGGCCTTTTGCAGATCGGCTTCGTAATCCACACCTACGTCGAACACAACCTTGCGGGTTGGCTGACGGTTGGTGTTGGTGATGATGCCGTTCGACAGGTTGCCGTTCGGGACGATGATGGTCTTGTTGTCACCGGTGCGCAGCACGGTGTGGAAGATCTGGATGCTGTCGACAGTACCTGCCACACCCTGGGCTTCGATCCAGTCACCGATACGGAACGGACGGAACAGCAGAATCAGCACGCCGCCGGCGAAGTTCGCCAGACTGCCCTGCAACGCCAGACCGATAGCCAGGCCGGCCGCACCGATCGCCGCAACGAACGAGGTGGTCTCGACGCCGATCATCGACGCCACGCTGACAATCAGCAGCACCTTGAGAATGATGTTGGCCAGACTGCTGATGAAACCTTGCAGTGCCAGGTCGGCATTGCGCAGGGCCAGCAGGCCGCCGAGCTTTTGCGTGACCTTGTTGATCAGCCACCAGCCGATGGCCAGGGTAATCACCGCCAGCAACACACGGCTGCCGTATTCCATGATCATCGGAATCCACGCCTGGGATGCCTTGACCAGGTTGTCCACCTCAGCATTCAAATCCATCTTTTATCTCCTGATTGCCGGCTTCCCGGGCTGTAAAAAACCAGCGGCAGAAAGACCGGGCCTTAAAGGGCTCAATCGTTTCTGCCGTTGCTTGGGCCTCGGACGCTTTAAACGCCGAGAGGTTCCCGACCGAAAAGCTTAGTCGCGGAAGTTGTTGAACTGCAGTGGCATGCCGAATTCCTTGGCACGCAGGGCCGCGATGGCCTCCTGCAGGTCGTCACGCTTCTTGCCGGTCACACGCACCTGCTCGCCCTGGATGGCGGCCTGCACCTTGAGCTTGGCTTCCTTGATGTGGCCGACGATTTTCTTCGCCAGCTCCTTGTCGATGCCTTCCTTGAGGACGGCGTCCTGTTTCATCAGTTTGCCCGAAGCGAAGGAGTCTTTGACTTCAAGGCACTGCACGTCGATCTTGCGCTTGACCAGGGCCAGCTTGAGGATCTCGATCATCGCTTCCAGCTGGAAATCGGCTTCAGCGGTCAGGTGGACGGTCAGGTCCTTTTCCTTGAATTCAAAGCTGCCCTTGCCTTTCAGGTCATAACGACGATCGAGTTCCTTCACGGCGTTCTCGACCGCGTTGGTGAGTTCGTGTTTGTCCAGTTCGGATACCACGTCGAACGACGGCATGTAATCTCTCCAATAAAAAGGCGCGCTCGTACGGGACGCGGCGCGCGTGGCTTGCGGTTAAAATCGGGCTCATTATAACGGGTCTTTTCCCACCGACACGGCGAGCCTTGCATGCCTGTACCTTACCGAGTGAAAAACTGATGTCCACCCCCTGGCACGTCCTCGGCGCCGGAAGTCTCGGCACGCTCTGGGCCACGCGTCTGACCCGGGCCGGATTGCCGGTCCGGCTGATCCTGCGCGACATCGACCGCCTGCACGACTATGCAACGGCGGGCGGCCTGACCCTCGTCGAACAAGGCGTTGCCAGCCGTTACGAGATCCCCGGTGAAACCCCGGACAGTCCCGGCCCCATCCGTCGCCTGCTGGTGGCCTGCAAGGCCTACGACGCCGAAGCGGCCGTGGCCGGGCTTGCTCATCGCCTGGCACCGGACGCCGAACTGATTCTTTTGCAGAACGGCCTCGGCAGCCAGGAAGCGGTCGCCGCACAAGTCCCGCAGGCCCGCTGCATCAGCGCCTCCAGCACCGAGGGCGCGTTTCGCGACGGCGACTGGCGCGTGGTATTCGCCGGCCATGGCTACACCTGGCTCGGCGACGCCGGCCATCCCGTGGCGCCATTCTGGCTGGACGATCTTGAGGCAGCGAAAATCCCCCATGAATGGAGCGCCGACATCCTCACCCGCCTGTGGCGCAAGCTGGCGCTCAACTGTGCGATCAATCCGCTGACGGTGCTGCACGATTGCCGCAACGGCGGCTTGCAGCAACATCACTGCGAAGTTGCCACCCTGTGCGGCGAACTGACCGAACTGCTCGAACGCTGCGGGCAACCGGCGGCGGCAGACAACCTGCAACAGGAAGTCGAACGGGTGATCCAGGCCACGGCGGCGAACTTCTCGTCCATGTATCAGGACGTGGCCAGCAAACGCCGCACCGAGATCAGCTATTTGCTTGGGCATGCCTGCAAGGTTGCAGAGCGTCACCAGTTGAACCTTCCGCATCTGAAGCAATTGCAGCAGCGCCTGACTGCTCATCTGCACAGTCTCGGATTGCCCGTCGACTGAGCAGCGGCTACGCTGGCCACTTGTTCCTTTGCTGCGATAAACCTGATGCCATTGCGCCAGCGTCTTGAAAACCTGCCGGTCGGCCAGAAACTGCTGGCCGCTCTGCTGGTGCTGTTGACCACTGTGTTGCTGGTCGCCAACCTGACCTTTATCAGCGCCGCCTATTACATTTCCCAGGAAAGCATGGCGCCTCAGGCGTTGCAGACCATCGGCCGGCTGGTGTCGAACCCGAGTCTGGTGGCCGAAGCCTTGCAGTCGCCGCAAAGCGCCGAACGCCTGCTCAAGGAACTCGACAGCTATTCCCCGCTGCGTGCCGCCGCGTTATATGACGGCAAAGGCGAACGTCTGGCGCAGCTGCAACACGGCGACAAACTCAAACTGCCGGAACGCTACCGGCACATCGAAGCCTGGCAACTGACCGAGTTTCGCAGCAATCAACTCATCACCCTGCCCCGCCCCGGTACTGCGCCGGGCCACCTGCTGTTGGTGGCCAGCAGCGAGCTGCCAGTCGCGTTCTACACCGGCACACTCACGGCCAGCCTAGGGATTCTGATTTTCAGTGTGCTGCTGTGGCTGGTCATCGCCCGGCAGATCAAGCGCCTGATCACCCGTCCCATCCATCAACTGGAAGAACTGTCCCGCCAGGTGACCCGCGAGGAAAACTACGCCCTGCGCGCCTCTCGGGGCAACCATGACGAAATCGGCAGTCTGGCCGAGGCATTCAACACCATGCTTTCGCGCATCGAGGCCCGGGAGCAGCAACTCAAGCGCGCCCGCGATGATTCCCAGGCAGCCTACGATCAGGCCCAGGGGCTGGCCGAAGAAACCCGCCACACCAACCGCAAGCTGGAACTGGAAGTCCAGGTGCGCAGCAAGATCGAGAAGAAACTCACCGGGTTCCAGAACTACCTCAACAGCATCATCGACTCCATGCCTTCGGCGCTGATCGCCCTCGACGAGCAACTCTACGTCACGCAGTGGAACCAGGAGGCCAGCGCCCTTTCCGGTACACGGCTGGACGAAGCGCTGAACCAGCCGATCTTTCTCGCGTTCGAGCCGCTCAAGCCGTTTCTGCCGCAACTCAAGCAGACCGTCGAGCAACACACGGTGGCGAAAATCGAGCGGGTGACGTGGTTCAAGGACGACGAGCCCAAGCACTACGCCCTCACCTTTTACCCGTTGATGGGCGGCGCCGGGCGCGGCGTGGTGATCCGAATCGACGACATCACCCAGCGCCTGTCGCTGGAAGAAATGATGGTGCAGTCGGAGAAAATGCTGTCGGTCGGTGGCCTCGCCGCCGGCATGGCCCACGAGATCAACAACCCGCTGGGGGCGATCCTGCACAACGTGCAGAACATTCGCCGACGCCTGTCGCCAGACTTGCCGAAGAACCTCGAACAGGCCGAACAACTGGGCATCGAACTCGATACCGTGAACCGCTACCTGCAAGGCCGGGAAGTCCCGCAACTGCTCGACGGCATCCAGCAGGCCGGGGCGCGGGCGGCGAAAATCGTCACCCACATGCTCAGCTTCAGCCGCCGCAGCAACCGCCAGATGGCGCCGTGCGACCTGCCGGCGCTGATCGATCAAGCCGTGGAAATCGCCGGCAACGACTTCGACCTGGCCATCGGCTTCGACTTCAAGGGTCAGGCGATCATTCGCCAGTTCGACCCGGCGCTGGGCCCGGTACCCGGCACTGCCAACGAACTCGAACAGGTGCTGCTCAACCTGTTGAAAAACGCCGCGCAGGCGATCCACCAGCGCGAAGATGACAGCGAGCCGGGGCGAATAACCTTGCGCACCCGGCTCAATCCGCCCTGGGCCGAGATTCAGGTCGAGGACAACGGCATCGGCATGAGCGAGAACGTGCGCAAACGCACCTTCGAGCCGTTCTTCACCACCAAGGAAATCGGCCAGGGCACGGGCCTCGGCCTGTCGGTGTCGTACTTCATCATCACCAACAACCACAAAGGGCAGATGGAAGTGCAGTCGGCACCGGGGCAAGGCACCTGCTTCACCCTGCGCCTGCCACTGGCGCAACCGGCGCCCATCGCCGCCGAAAACAATCAACTACCGAGGTAAACCATGGGCTTTCGCTTGTCGAAGATCTACACCCGCACCGGCGACAAGGGCGAAACCGGACTCGGCGACGGCCGCCGGGTGCCCAAGAATCACCCGCGCATCGAGGCCATTGGCGAGGTCGATACGCTGAACAGTCAGGTCGGCGTGCTGCTGGCCGGATTGATCGCCGAGCGTGAAACCTGTCCCGGGCTGAATGAATTGATCGACGTGTTGGCGCCATGCCAGCACCGGTTGTTCGATCTTGGTGGCGAGCTGGCGATGCCGGAATATCAGGCGCTGAACGCAGCAGAAATCGAACGGCTGGAAGCGGCCATCGATGTGTGGAACGAGGAATTGGGGCCGCTGGAGAACTTCATTCTGCCGGGCGGTTCGATGCTGATCGCCCAGGCCCATGTCTGCCGCAGTCTGGCGCGTAGTGCCGAAAGGCGTTGCCAGCATTTGAATGCGATCGAGCCGTTGGCCGGGGTTGGCCTGGCGTATATCAATCGCTTGTCGGATCTGTTGTTTGTGGCGGCGAGGTTGATCGCCCGGCGCCAGGGCATTGCCGAGATTCTGTGGCAACCGGCGGCGAAACCCGAGAACTGATCACTCCCACGCCAGGCGCGGGAGTGATCGGGTGCCTATTCAGGCCTCAGGCCAGAACGCCCGAATCCCCGCCACGCCCTGAGCCCCGGCATTCCATGCTTTTTCGCGTTCCGCCGGGCCGACTCCACCCAACAGAAACACCGGTTTGCTGAAGCCTTCGATCAGCGTCGAAGCCTGCTCCCAGCCCAACGGCTGTGCATCCGGATGAGTCAGGGTCGGTTGAACCGGCGACAGGGTGACGAAGTCCACGCCCATCTGCTCGGCCAGCGCCAGTTCTTCAGCATTGTGGCAAGAAGCCGCCAACCAGCGATCTGCCGGCAGCGGACGCCCCGCGGCTGCGTACTTGCGCAACTGCGCTGAAGTGATGTGCCATCCCGCGGCCGGGAAATCGCCCAGCCACTCGAACGGGCCCTTGATCATCAACTGGGCCTTGCCGGCGCAGAGGCCGACCGCATCTACCGCCAGATCGCGATATTTCGGGTCATAACCATTGGGCGCACGCAGCTGGATCAGCTTGATGCCACCGGCGATTGCCTTCTGGATACCGCGCAGCAAGGCCGGGGTTTCCAGGTCTTCTGGGGTGATCAGGTATTCAGCGGGCAAACGCGCTGCCGCGACGATCGGCTGGTTGGCTGCAGGGAATTCGTAATCCGTCAGTTCCTTGGCCGAAACCCAAGCCAATGGCTGGCCTTCGGCACCGTGGGGTTCGCCGGTGAAGCTCGAAACTTCCCAGACATCCAGCAACACCTGCTTGTCCGGGTAATCGTGGCGCACCTTGATCAGCGGCCGAGCGGCACCGACGACAATGCCCAACTCTTCTTGCAGCTCGCGAGCCAGAGCGGTTTGCACCGACTCGTCGGCTTCGACCTTGCCACCGGGAAACTCCCAGAGGCCGCCCTGATGCTGGGTATCGGCACGGCGGGCGATCAGAATCTTGCCGCTGCCGTCACGAATGACGGCGGCGGCGACGTGTACACGTTTCACGACTGCAATTCCTCCAGTCCAGCCTTTTGCCAGGCCTTGAAGGCCGGCCATTGGTAGACGGTTTCAACATAGGCTTCATCATCGGCCGGCAACTTCACCTGATAGGTGCGCAGGCGCACGGCAATCGGTGCGAAGAACGCATCGGCCAGCGACACCCGACCAAACAGGTAAGGCCCAGGCTCGGTCGCGACAGCGCGGCATTCAGCCCACAGCGCGAGCATGCGCTCGACATCGACCTTCACTTCCGGCGGCACCGGGTTGAGCGGCGCGTCGTGGCTCAGGTTGAACGGCATGTGGTTGCGCATGGCGAAGAAGCCGCTGTGCATCTGCGCGCAGGCGGATCGGGCCTGGGCACGGGCGGCGATATCGGTCGGCCAGAGTTGTTCGGAAGGAAACTGTTCGGCCAGGTATTCGGCAATCGCCAGAGAATCGGCGACGGTGCCACGGGCGGTTTTCAGCAGCGGCACCTTGGCGGTCGGCGAGTGCGAGAGCAGCCGTTCGCGGGTGTCGGGCTTGCCGAGTTTGACCAGTTCTTCGGTGTAGGGCGCGCCGGTCAGTTCAAGCGCCAGCGCCGCGCGCAGGGACCAGGAGGAAAGCAGTTTGTCGCCGATGATCAGGTGAAGGCTCATGTTCGGGTCCTTTCATGGGACAGAAGAAAAGGAGGTCCGCAGACCTCCCTCTTCGGCAGGGATCAGGTGCGGTATTCGGCGTTGATCTTCACGTACTCGTGGGACAGGTCAGTGGTCCAGATGGTTTCGCTGCAATCGCCGCGACCCAGTTCGATACGGATGGTGATTTCTTCCTGCTGCATCACTGCCGAGCCCTGGGCTTCGGTGTAGGTCGCGGCGCGGGCGCCACGGCTGGCGATGCACACGTCGCCGAGGAACACGTCGATCTTGCTCACGTCCAGTTCCGGCACGCCGGCACGGCCGACAGCGGCGAGGATGCGGCCCCAGTTCGGGTCGGACGCAAACAGTGCAGTCTTGATCAGCGGCGAGTGGGCCACGGTGTAGCCGACGTCCAGGCATTCCTGGTGATTGCCGCCGCCGTTGACTTCAACGGTCACGAACTTGGTCGCGCCTTCGCCGTCACGCACGATGGCCTGGGCCACGTCCATGCACACTTCGAAAACGGCCTGCTTCAGCTTGGCGAACAGCTCGCCTTCGGCACGGGTGATTTCCGGCAGCGCAGCCTTGCCGGTGGCGATCAGCATGCAGCAGTCGTTGGTCGAAGTGTCGCCATCGATGGTGATGCGGTTGAACGACTTGTTGGCGCCGTCCAGCATCAGGTTTTGCAGCACGTCGCGGGAGACTTTGGCGTCGGTGGCGATGTAGCCGAGCATGGTCGCCATGTTCGGGCGGATCATGCCCGCGCCCTTGCTGATACCGGTGACGGTGATGGTCACGCCGTCATGCTGGAACTGGCGGCTGGCGCCTTTTGGCAGCGTGTCGGTGGTCATGATGCCGGAGGCGGCAGCTTCCCAGTTGTTTTCCGACAGATCGTCCAGTGCGGCCTGCAAGGCGCCTTCGATTTTCTCGACCGGCAGCGGCTCGCCGATCACGCCGGTGGAATACGGCAGGATCTGGCTGGCATCCACGCCGGTCAATTCAGCCAGTTTGGCGGTGGTGCGCTCGGCGGCGGCCAGGCCTGGTTCGCCGGTGCCGGCGTTGGCATTGCCGGTGTTGGTCAGCAGGTAGCGCACCGGGTTCTGCACGCGCTTTTTGGCCAGGATCACCGGCGCTGCACAGAACGCGTTCAACGTGAACACTCCCGCCACGGTGGAACCTTCGGCGCAACGCATCACGACGACATCCTTGCGCCCCGGGCGCTTGATGCCGGCCGAAGCGATACCGAGTTCAAAACCGGCAACCGGGTGCAACGTTGGCAAAGGACCAAGACCAACAGCCATGAATGCGCTCCTTACTCAATGATGTCAGCACCGCCAAGCGTAGTGGCGGTGGTGTAAATGGCAAAACGCCGCGACGGCTGGTGCCGGTCGCGGCGCGGGTATTTCAGCGATTGAAACGGGGTTTACTGGATCTGCCCGTGGCAATGCTTGAATTTCTTGCCCGAACCGCAGTAGCACAGTTCGTTGCGGCCCAGCTTCTGCTCGTTGCGAACCGGGGCGGTGGCGAGGGCCACATCGACCTCTTCACCGACCAGTTCCGGTTGCGCTTCCAGGCCAGGAGCCTCGGCGTGTTCGAACTGCATGCGGGCGGCCAGTGCTTCGGCTTCCTGACGCAGGCGTTGCTCTTCCTCGGCCGGATCTTCGCGGCGAACCTGAACGTGCGACAGCACACGGATCGAGTCGCGCTTGATCGAATCCAGCAGCTCGGAGAACAGCGTGAAGGACTCGCGCTTGTATTCCTGCTTCGGGTTCTTCTGCGCATAACCACGCAGGTGGATGCCGTGACGCAGGTGATCCATGGTCGACAGGTGGTCTTTCCACAGGTCGTCCAGAACGCGCAGCACGATCTGCTTCTCAAAGGAACGCAGGGCTTCGGCGCCAGCCTGGTCTTCTTTTTCGTTGTACGCGGCGATCAGCTCGTTCATCAGCTTCTCGCGCAGGGTTTCTTCGTACAGGTGATCGTCTTCGTCGAGCCATTGCTGGATCGGCAGTTTCACGCCGAAGTCGCTGGCGATCGACGCCTCCAGACCGGCCACGTCCCACTGCTCTGGCAGCGATTGCGGCGGAATGTGCGCGCTGACGGTGGCGTTCAGGACGTCCTGACGGAAGTCAGCGATGGTCTCGCCGATGTTGTCCGCAGCCAGCAACGTGTTACGCATGTGATAGATCACTTTACGCTGTTCGTTGTTGACGTCGTCGAACTCGAGCAGTTGCTTGCGGATGTCGAAGTTGCGGCCTTCAACCTTGCGCTGTGCCTTCTCGATGGCGTTGGTCACCATGCGGTGCTCGATCGCTTCACCGGACTGCATGCCCAGGGCCTTCATGAAGTTCTTCACCCGGTCAGAGGCGAAGATGCGCATCAGGCTGTCTTCCAGCGACAGGTAGAAGCGGCTGGAACCGGCGTCGCCCTGACGGCCGGCACGGCCACGCAGCTGGTTGTCGATACGACGGGATTCGTGACGCTCGGACGCGATCACCTGCAGACCGCCGGACTCCAGCACTTGCTGGTGACGCTTCTGCCAGTCGGCCTTGATCTGGGCGATCTGCTCAGGGGTCGGGTTTTCCAGCGACGCGACTTCAACTTCCCAGTTGCCGCCCAACAGGATGTCGGTACCACGACCGGCCATGTTGGTAGCGATGGTCAGTGCGCCCGGACGACCGGCCTGTGCAATGATTTCAGCTTCTTTTTCGTGGAACTTGGCGTTCAGAACCTTGTGTTCGATGCCTTCCTTCACGAGCAACGCGGACATGTGCTCGGAGGTTTCGATGGTCGCAGTACCCACCAGCACCGGACGGCCAGCGGCCATGCTTTCCTTGATGTCGTTGACGATCGCCGCGTATTTCTCTTCGGCGGTCAGGAACACCAGGTCGTTGTAATCCTTACGGGCCAACGGCTTGTTGGTCGGGATCACGATGACCGGCAGGCCATAGATCTGATGGAATTCGAACGCTTCGGTGTCGGCCGTACCGGTCATGCCGGACAGTTTTTCGTACAGACGGAAGTAGTTCTGGAACGTGGTCGATGCCAGGGTCTGGCTCTCGGCCTGGATGTTCAGGTTTTCCTTGGCCTCGATGGCCTGGTGCAGGCCTTCGGACAGACGACGACCCGGCATGGTACGGCCGGTGTGTTCGTCGACCAGTACAACCTGACCGTCCTGCACGATGTATTCGACGTTGCGATGGAACAGCTTGTGCGCACGCAGACCGGCGTAGACGTGAGTCAGCAGGCTCAGGTTGTGTGCCGAGTACAGGCTCTCGCCCTCGGCCAGCAGACCGATGCTGGTCAGCTGGTCTTCGATGAACTGGTGACCGGCTTCGTTGAGTTCGACCTGACGGGTCTTCTCGTCGACGGTGTAATGGCCTTCCTGAGTGACTTCGCCTTCGACTTCTTCGACGTGCAGCTTGAGTTTCGGGATCAGCTTGTTGATCTCGATGTACAGCTTGGAGCTGTCCTCGGCCTGACCGGAAATGATCAGCGGGGTACGCGCTTCGTCGATGAGGATGGAGTCGACTTCGTCGATCACGGCAAAGTTGAGTTCGCGCTGGAATTTCTCTTCCATGCTGAACGCCATGTTGTCGCGCAGGTAGTCGAACCCGAATTCGTTGTTGGTGCCGTAGGTGATGTCGGCGGCGTAGGCGGCGCGCTTCTCTTCCGGCGGCTGGAACGGCGTCACGATGCCGACGGTCAGGCCGAGGAATTCATACAGCGGGCGCATCCAGTTGGCGTCACGGCGGGCCAGGTAGTCGTTCACGGTCACAACGTGCACGCCCTTGCCGGACAGCGCGTTGAGGTAAACACCCAGGGTACCCACCAGCGTCTTGCCTTCACCGGTACGCATTTCGGCGATCCGGCCTTCATGCAGGGTCATGCCGCCGATCAGCTGGACGTCGAAGTGGCGCATGCCCATGACACGCTTGCCGGCTTCGCGGGCGACCGCAAAAGCTTCCGGCAACAGCTTGTCGAGGGTCTCCCCCTTGGCAATGCGGTCCTTGAACTCTGCGGTCTTGGCGCGCAGTTGATCGTCCGAGAGGGCGACCATCTTCTCTTCGAAGGCATTGACGAGCTGCACCGTCTTGAGCATGCGTTTGACTTCACGCTCGTTCTTGCTTCCAAAAAGTTTCTTTAACAAAGGCGCAAACATATCGGCAGGATCTTCCACACTAAAGGGATGGAGGGCGGCCCCGTGAGTCGCCCGTGCAGCCCTCATGGCCGCATGCGAACGAGCATTCTACCCGGAAACGGTGGTGAGGAAAGTGGGGATATTCCACGATGCTGGCACTGCGCTTTGACGGGGCTCACTTAAAATAGGGGCGTTTTGCTCAACTTCAAGCCGTACAGCAAAGAAGTTAGTCGTTGATTTAATGGGCAAAGCAGGGACAAAAGCAATGGGCGAGTGAAATGGGTGCCATCTGCTACCATGGCGGCTCTGTAACTTCAGGTCCTAGATCATGGCATTTCGCCCTCTCACAGCCAGAGCGCCCGCCGTTCTGCTACGCGAAGCCAGGCCGTTGAAAGCCATCCTCGGTCATGCCCAGCGCCTGGCCCATCTGCAACGTCTGCTCGAAAGCCAACTGCAACCCGCCGCCCGCGAACACTGCCACGTCGCCAAGTGGCGCGAAGGCGAGCTGTTGCTGATCGTCACCGACGGCCATTGGGCCACGCGCCTGCGCTATCAGCAGAAACGTCTGCAACGGCAACTGCAAATGTTCGACGAGTTCGCCAATCTGACGCGGATCAAGTTCGCCGTGCGGCCACCGACCATCCAGCGCGAAGCGAGCGGGCCGACGATCGACCTGTCGACGGATGCGGCGGCGACCATCCAGGCCACCGCCGACGGGATCAGCGATCCGAATCTGCGGGCGGCACTGGAGCGACTGGCCGCCCACGCCAAACCCAAAACCTGAGCCTTGTTGATCAGCGGCGTTTGCTGCCGCCGAGCAACGACCCCATCAGACCGCGCACCAACTGTTTACCCAGCGAATTCGCCGCCTGACGCATCGCCGACTTGAGCGCCTGCCCTGCCGCCGTGCCGAGGAACTCTCCGGCCTTGTCCGCCAGGCTCGGCTCTTCAGGGGCCGGTTTGCCCGGCGCCGCTTCAGCCTCCGGCGCCATCCCCTTGCGACCCATCAGGATTTCATAGGCCGACTCGCGATCGATCGGCTTGTCATAACGGCCCTTGAACGGCGAACCGGCGATCAGCATCGTGCGCTCGGTCTCGGTCAACGGCCCGATCCGCGATTGCGGCGGCGCTACCAGCACCCGCTGAACCATTTCCGGCGTGCCCTTCTCCTGCAAGGTGCCAACCAGGGCTTCGCCAATCCCGAGCTCGGTGAGCACCGACAACGTGTCGAACGCCGGATTCGGCCGGAAGCCGTCCGCCACCGCCCGCAGGGATTTCTGTTCCTTGGCGGTGAACGCGCGCAGCCCGTGCTGGATCCGCAGCCCCAGTTGCGCCAGCACATCGTCCGGCAGATCGCCCGGTGACTGAGTGACGAAATACACGCCAACGCCTTTGGAGCGGATCAGCCGCACCACTTGCTCCAAGCGCTCTTGCAGAGCCTTGGGCGTATCGCCGAACAACAAATGCGCCTCATCGAAAAACAGCGCCAACAACGGTTTGTCGGCATCGCCGCGCTCCGGCAGTTGCTCGAACAGCTCAGCCAGCAGCCACAGCAGGAAGGTCGCGTAGACCTTCGGCGCCTCGTGCACCAGACGACTGGCATCCAGCAGATGGATGCGCCCGCGACCGTCGGCGGTCGGTTGCAGAATGTCTTCCAGTTGCAGCGCCGGTTCGCCGAACAACGCTTCGGCGCCCTGCTGCTCCAGCGTCGCCAGACGCCGCAACAGCGCCTGACTGGACCCGGTGGTGAACAGCGCGGCGTCTTCGCCCAACAGCTGCGGATTGTCCTTGAGGTGATTGAGCAGCGCTTTCAGGTCTTTGAGATCCAGCAGCAACAGGCCTTCGCGATCCGCCACCTTGAACGCTGCGTACAACGCCGATTGCTGGCTGTCGGTCAGTTCCAGCAAGGCGCCGATCAGCAACGGACCCATTTCGCTCAGCGTAGTGCGCAACGGATGACCGGACTGACCGTGAATGTCCCACAAGGTCACCGGATACGCCTGAGGCGTGTGCTTGAGCCACGGCATGCCGGCGATGCGCTCGGCGATCTTGCCCTGAGGGTTACCGGCAGCACCGAGGCCGCACAGGTCGCCCTTGACGTCGGCGGCAAACACCGCGACCCCGGCGTCGCTGAACGCCTCGGCCAGACGCTGCAAAGTAACGGTCTTGCCGGTACCGGTTGCGCCGGCGACCAGTCCGTGTCGGTTGGCCAGGCGCATGGCCTGGGCGATCGGTTGCCCGGCGAGGTCGGCGCCGATTACGAGTTGCGAAGATTCAGGCATTTGGTCACCCAATGGTTAATCTTTGATCGTGCATGGCCGATAGCTAAAGGTGACAGATGCGACTGACAACCGCATCGGAGATTTCCCTAAGGAGAAGCGGAAATACCTGCTTGTACTCATCAAGCCCACCTAGCGAGCATCTATAGAAGCACGCCCTGAATAATAAGACCTTAGCGGAACCCCAAGCCATGAACAAAAATCTGCGTTTCAGCCATAAAATTTTGCTTGCCGCCGCCCTCATCGTCATTGCCGCCTTTGCCTCGTTCACGCTGTACAACGACTGGTTGCAGCGCAACGCGATCCGCGAGGACCTGGACAATTACCTCAACGAGATGGGCGAGGTCACCGCCGACAACATCCAGACCTGGCTCAGTGGGCGCATCCTGCTGATCGAGAACGCTGCCCAGAACATCGCCATCAATCCCGAGCCTGCCGCTGTCGCCAGCCTGCTGGAACAGAAAGCCCTGACGTCGACCTTCATGGCGTCTTACCTCGGCGATGCTACCGGGCACTTCACCATCCGCCCGGATGCGAAGATGCCGGACGGTTTCGATCCACGGGTTCGTCCTTGGTATAAAGGTGCGGAAAGCAGCAGCACCTCGACCCTGACCGAACCGTACATCGACGCGGCCACCGGCCAGACCATCATTTCCATCGCCACCGCCGCGAAAAAGGCCGGTCAGAGCGTCGGCGTGGTGGGCGGCGACCTGAGCCTGCAAACCCTGATCAACACCCTCAGCGCCCGGGACTTCTCCGGCATGGGTTATGCGTTCCTGGTCAGCGCCGACGGCAAGATCCTGGTGCACCCGGACAAGGCCCTGGTGATGAAGTCACTGAAGGAAGCCTATCCGCAGGACACCCCGCGCATCAGCAGCGACTTCAGTGAAGTCACCGTCGACGGCAAGACCCGCATCGTCAACTTCACCCCGATCAAGGGCCTGCCGTCGGTGAACTGGTACATCGGTCTGTCGGTAGATAAAGACAAAGCCTTCTCGATGCTCAGCGAATTCCGCGCTTCGGCCGTGATCGCGACCGTGATTGCCGTGGCGATCATCATCGCCCTGCTCGGCATGCTGATCCGCATCCTGATCCAGCCGCTGCACGTGATGACTCGCGCCATGGAAGACATCGCCGACGGCGAAGGCGACCTGACCAAGCGCCTGACCATCCAGAATCAGGACGAATTCGGCGTGCTCGGCACAGCGTTCAACCGTTTCGTCGAACGTATCCACGGCTCGATCCGCGAAGTGTCGTCGGCCACCGGCCAGGTCAACGAAGTCGCCCTGCGGGTGGTCGCGGCCTCGAACTCGTCGATGTACAACTCCGACCAGCAAGCCTCCCGCACCAACAGCGTGGCCGCCGCGATCAACCAGCTCGGCGCCGCCGCCCAGGAAATCGCCCGCAATGCCGCCCAAGCCTCGACCCAGGCCAGCGACGCCCGTGGCCTGGCCGAAGACGGTCAACAAGTGGTGGATCGCAGCATCAAGGCGATGAACCAGCTGTCGAGCATGCTCAGCGCATCGAGCAGCAACATCGAATCGCTGAACAGCAAGACAGTGAACATCGGCCAGATCCTGGAAGTGATCACCAGCATTTCCCAACAGACCAACCTGCTGGCGCTCAACGCGGCCATCGAAGCGGCCCGTGCCGGTGAAGCCGGTCGCGGTTTTGCGGTGGTGGCGGACGAAGTGCGCAACCTCG
Organism: Pseudomonas sp. GM25; assembly: GCF_000282255.1. Classification (NCBI taxonomy): domain Bacteria; kingdom Pseudomonadati; phylum Pseudomonadota; class Gammaproteobacteria; order Pseudomonadales; family Pseudomonadaceae; genus Pseudomonas; species Pseudomonas sp. GM25. Next base: position 173,874 of record NZ_AKJQ01000009.1, read on the forward strand.
CCCACCGCACCCAGGAATCGGCACAACAGGTGCAGACCATGATCGAGGAGCTGCAAGTCGGCGCCCGCGAATCCGTCAGCACCATGAGCGACAGCCAGCGCCACAGCCAGGACAGCGTGGACATCGCCAACCTCGCCGGCGAGCGTCTGAACAGCGTGACCCAGCGCATTGGTGAAATCGACGGAATGAACCAGTCGGTAGCCACCGCGACCGAGGAACAGACGGCTGTGGTCGAGTCGATCAACGTGGATATCACCGAGATCAATACGCTGAACCAGGAAGGTGTCGAGAACCTGCAGGCGACGTTGCGGGCTTGCTCGGATCTGGAGCAGCAGGCTTCACGCTTGAAGCAACTGGTTGGCAGCTTCCGGATTTAAAGCCGTTCTGCCGGTCGTCTTCGTCGTTCACAACTATCCGACGAAGACGACCGACAATCCCTCCGAAACCGGCCTTGCACCCCACCGCGAAACCCCGACCGAACATCTATTCTTGATAAAGGTCAACCAAGGGAGATCAACGCGGAGGGACGTTCACCGTGCATATCGCCGACATCACCATGTTCTACGCCCCGGCCAGCGGTGGCGTGCGCACCTATCTGGATGCCAAGCACCGTCGGCTGGGGGTCAAGCCCGGCATCCGCCACAGCCTGCTGATTCCCGGCGCGCATTTCGGCGAACGTGATGGCGTCTACACGGTTCCCGCCCCCGCCCTGCCCTTCGGCAAGGGCTATCGTTTTCCCCTGCGCCTGGCCCCTTGGCGAAACGTCCTGCAGGACCTGCAACCCGATCTGATCGAAGTCGGCGACCCGTACCTCACCGCCTGGGCCGCGCTCGATGCGCGTCGGCAGCTGGATGTGCCGGTGATCGGTTTCTATCACTCCGACCTGCCGCTACTAGTGGGCAACCGCATGGGCCACTGGGTCACGCCGAATGTCGATGCGTATGTGCGCAAGTTGTACGGCAATTTCGACCGAGTGCTGGCGCCCAGCCAGGTGATGGCCGACAAGCTCAGCGGACTGGGCGTGCGCAATGTGTTCGTGCAGCCGCTGGGCGTTGACCTGCACACTTTTCACCCGGATGCCCGCGACGCCGGACTGCGCAGCGAACTGGGAATCGCCGATGACACGCGCCTGCTGATCTTCGCCGGTCGCGGTTCCAAGGAGAAAAACCTGCCGGTGCTGCTCGATTGCATGAAACGCTTGGGCCCGCGCTATCACCTGTTACTGGTCGGCTCGTCGATGCCTGCATCCGTCCCGGACAATGTCAGTGTGATCGACCAGTTTTGCCCGGCCGCACTGGTCGCGCGGCTGATGGCCAGTGCCGATGCGCTGATCCACGCCGGCGATCAGGAAACTTTCGGTCTGGTGATTCTGGAGGCGATGGCCTGCGGCATTCCGGTGGTGGCGGTGGCGGCCGGGGCGTTCGAGGAAATCGTCAGCGAATCCTGCGGCCTGCTCTGCGCACCGAACAATTCGCAAGCCATGGCCAACGCCGTGCGTGAACTGTTCAGTCGCGGAACTGGCGTACTCGGTCAACAGGCACGCCAGCATGTCGAACGGCATTACGCCTGGGACACGGTGGTCGACAGCCTGCTGGGGCATTATCACGCCGTACTTGGCGATTCGGTTCCACGGGTGGCCAATGGCTGAATCTCACGAGCGCCCGACGCTGATGCTGGTGCTGCATGACGTGGCGCCCTCCACGTGGGCCGATTATCGAGCCTTCGTCGAAGCCGTTGACCGGTTGGGCAACGTCCCGATGACGTGGCTGGTGGTTCCGGACTTCCATCGACGCGAGGCACTTGAAGGCCATCCAGCGTTTTGTCGAATGCTCGACGAGCGCGTCGCACGCGGTGATGAACTGGCCCTGCACGGCCACTTTCATGAAGACACCGAGCCCGGCCCGCGCACGGCGCGCGACTGGTTCATGCGCCGGGTCTTCACCCATGAAGGCGAGTTCTATCAGCTGTCCCGGGAAGCCGCCCTCGCCCGCCTGCGCCCAGGCATCGATCTGTTTCGGCGCCACGACTGGCCGCTACACGGTTTCGTCGCCCCCGCCTGGTTGATGAGTGCCGGCACACGCCAGGCATTGCGCGAATTGCCGCTGCGCTACACCAGCGATCGGCAGCATTTTTATCACTTGCCGGATTTCACTGCGGTCGAGGCTCCGGGACTGGTCTGGAGCGCACGCAGCGCCTGGCGTCGCGGCATGTCAAAGGTCATCAGCGAACAGCGTGAGCAGCGCTGGCGTCAGGCGCCGGTGATTCGTCTAGGCTTGCACCCGGTGGACATGCGCCACCGGTTTTCCCGGGATTACTGGTGGCGCACCCTTGAACGACTGTTGGCGGACGGACGCGTGCCCATGACCAAAATCGACTGGCTGACGCGCCAGCAAACTCAAGCCGAGCGTGCCGCTTGAGTCGCGGCATTTTGCTGCTGATCGGCCTGCTGGTGGCCGTGGCGGTTCCCGCCCTGCTCGGGGGCGGCGAAACCTGGGAGCGCCTGCAAGCCTTTCCGCTGCACTGGCTGTTGATCATGTTCGCCATGGTTCTGCTGTGCTGGGGCATCAACACCTTGCGCCTGCGGCTGTTGCTCGGCGATCAGCGTGACCGGGTCACGCCCGTCAAAAGCCTCGGGGTGGTGATGGCTGCCGAATTCGCCTGGTGCGCCACGCCCGGCGGCAGCGGCGGGCCGTTGACGATCATGGCGCTGCTGGCGCGCAGCGGCGTGCGTCCGGCCCGGGGCAGCGCCGTGTTTGCGATGGATCAGTTGAGCGATCTGCTGTTTTTTCTCTGCGCCCTGATCGGAATTCTGATCTACGCGCTGTTCCAGCATCTTAGCGACCGTATGGAATGGCTGCTGATCGTCAGTGCGATGTCGTTGACCGGTGGCCTGTTCAGCTGCGTGCTGGTCGCGCGTTATCACCGTCGTTTGATCCGCCTGAGCGGGCGCCTGTTAGCCGGGATGAACGTCGAACCCCGCACCCGACGGCGCTGGGCGCGGCAGTTGCTGCACTTTCTGGCCGCTTTCACCGATGCGCTGAAATTGCCGTGGCAGACATTGATCAAGGTGTTCGTCCTGACCTGCGTGCATTGGTCGCTGCGTTACAGCGTGCTGTATCTGGCGTTGCGCGGGCTGGGGGCGGATGTGCAGTGGGCATGGACGTTTCTGATCCAGATGCTTTCGCTGGGTGCGGGGCAATTCAGCCTGTTGCCGGGCGGTGCCGGTGCAGCGGAATTGACCTCGGCGGCGCTGCTGGCGCCGATGGTCGGCAAATCGACCGCGGCGGCGGCGATACTGATCTGGCGGGTGGTGACGTATTACTTCTATCTGCTGGTGGGCGGCCCGGTGTTTCTATTGATGCTGGGCCGGCCGTTGCTGAAAAAGCTGCTGAGCGTCAGACAGGCTTCTTGAGGTCATCCTCTTCGTCCTTGAGTTGTTCCCACAGTTCGGCAGCGCCGGGAAACTCCGTGCCGTCCTCCGGGCTCAGGTCATCCGGGTCATAGCGGCTCAAGCAGCCCTCGCCGAGGGTGGCGGGTGCCTTGGAAGTGGCTTTGTCCAGTGGATCGCTCATCGATATGTCCTCAAGGTCCGTGGATCGTTCCCACGCTCTGCGTGGGAACGCAGCCCGGGACGCTCTGCGTCCCAAAGCAGACGCGGAGCGTCTGAAGAGGCGTTCCCACGCAGAGCGTGGGAACGATCGTGAATCAGAACACCACGGTCTTGTTGCCGTGCACCAGCACGCGGTCTTCCAGGTGATAACGCAGACCACGGGCCAGCACCATCTTCTCGACGTCACGGCCGAAACGCACCATGTCTTCGATGCTGTCGCTGTGGCTGACGCGTACCACGTCCTGCTCGATGATCGGGCCGGCATCCAGCTCTTCGGTCACGTAGTGGCAGGTCGCACCGATCAGCTTCACGCCGCGCATCGAAGCCTGGTGGTACGGCTTGGCACCGACGAACGACGGCAGGAAGCTGTGGTGAATGTTGATGACTTTGTGCGCATATTCGCGGCACATGTCCGGCGGCAGGATCTGCATGTAGCGCGCCAGCACCACCACTTCGGCGTCGTGGTGCTTGACCAGACGCGACACTTCATCGAAGGCCGGTTGCTTGTCCTGCGGATTGACCGGCACGTGGTAATAAGGAATGCCGTGCCACTCGACCATGCTGCGCAGGTCGTCGTGATTGGAGATCACGCAGGAAATCTCGCAATCGAGTTCATCACTGTGCCAGCGGTGCAGCAGGTCAGCCAGGCAGTGGGATTCGCGGCTGGCCATCAGCACCACGCGTTTTTTCTGCTCGGTGTCGGTGATGCGCCAGTCCATCGAGAACTCTTCGGCGATCGGTGCAAACTTCTCGCGCAACACCTCGATACCGAAAGGCAGGGAATCGGCACGGATTTCGTGACGCATGAAGAACCAGCCGACCTGGTTATCCGAGTGGTGGCTCGCTTCGGTGATCCAGCCATTGTGGGCCGCCAGAAAGTTACTGACTTTGGCAACGATGCCAACGCGGTCCGGGCAAGAAATCACCAGCCGAAAAGTGCGCATGAGGGGGAAACTCCAGAACTTCGCAAAGGCGGCCATTCTAGCGACTGCGCGGGAAAACTGCAGTATTGATGACCCTCAAAGCCTCACGGCAGCCCGTCGCAGCTTTTTTGACGCTGGCAAACGCCAGAATGATGGCGCAGCAATAGCCATGCATGAACAGGCTTGTGTGAATATCTGTGAAGACTCCATCACATTATTTAACTGAACATTCAATTCATGGCTTTTCAACGTAACTAATTCAAATAAAAACCCCGGTTAAATGTTTACTTGATGAAACAGCCTGACTATTATTGCCGCACTGTCCCCTGCCATCGCGCACTCCCACATAAGGTAGTAATCATGTCCTTGATCAACGAATATCGTGCCACCGAAGAAGCTATCAAAGAGCTGCAAGCCCGTTTGAAGAACCTGTCGCAAGACGACAAACTGCAAGCCGAGCTGGAATTCGAAGGCAAACTGCGCACACTGATGGGCGAATATTCCAAATCCCTGCGCGACATCATCGCGCTGCTGGATCCAGAGTCCAAAACCAAAGCACCACGTGGCGGCGCAGCCAAAACTACCGGCACCAAGCGTGCTCGCAAAGTTAAACAATACAAAAACCCGCACAACGGCGAAGTCATCGAAACCAAAGGTGGCAACCACAAAACTCTGAAAGAGTGGAAAGCCAAGTGGGGCGGTGACGTGGTTGAAGGCTGGGCTACCCTGCTGGGCTAAGCCGCAACCCTTGTCGCAGAGCGCTTCTGTGACACAAAAAAACGCCAGCGAATGCTGGCGTTTTTTTATGCCCGGCATTCAAGCGCCGGACATGTTCGATTTCAAAGATCCAAACGTTTGCGTAATGCCTGGACATAGTTCTGCCATTCAACCAACACCTCGGCCTGCATCGGCGCAGCACTAAGCAGCCATTGCTCCATGGCCTCGGCAAAAGATTGCAAGGTATTAGGGGCGCCCCACTCCGGCGCGGACAAGCGTTGCCGGCAAAAGGTTTTCCAGCGTTCTTGCTCTTCGAAATTCAACGTATCGGGAAAGTTACGTGCTCGATATCGAAACAACAATTCAGGCAAACGTTCATCATCGAACGGCCAATGCTCTCGCGCCAATTGAGCAGGATCGGTCGTCCTCACTTGCTCACATAAACGACGATCTCGATCACCGATAAATCCGTCGTACAACTGTTGTTCGGGATCTTCGCTCGAGGTGAAATCTTCGCTGGCATAAATCGCCGAGACTTTATCTTTCCAAACTTGTTGTGCGTCACTTAGTCGCAATGCACGCGCCTGATACAACGCCATGTCCAGACCCAGACGCTGCTGATCTTCAGCTCTCAGCACCGACAACGGCGCCACCACCGGGCACTTGTTGATGTGAATTAGCTTGAGCGGTACCGGCAACTCGCCTTCGGCCAGATCGTCACGCCGGGTGTACAGGCGCTGACGCAATGTTTCGGCATCCAGGTCGAGCAGCCCCTGCGGATCCAGGTGCAGATCACAGACGATCAACGCGTTCTTGTTGCGCGGATGCCAGGCCAGCGGCAGCACCACGCCGACATAACTGCGCGCAGCGGAGAAACGGCCGGAAATGTGCACCATCGGTTGCAACAGGCGAATCTGATCCATGACCTTCTGTTTGCTGCGCAACTGGAACAGCCAGTCATACAGCTTCGGCTGCTTCTCGCGGATCAACCGGGCCAGGGCAATGGTGGCGCGCACGTCCGACAGGGCTTCGTGCGCATTGCCGTGATCGATGTTGTTGGCGGCGGTCAGGCGTTCGAGCTTGAGCGTCACCTTGCCTTCGTCATCGGTCGGCCAGACCAGCCCGTCCGGGCGCAATGCGTAGGCGGCACGCACTACATCAATCAGGTCCCAGCGACTGTTGCCGCCCTGCCATTCACGGGCATAAGGGTCGAAAAAGTTGCGGTACAGGCTGTAGCGGGTCATCTCGTCGTCGAAACGCAGGGTGTTGTACCCCGCGCCGCAGGTGCCGGGAGCCGCGAGCTGGGCGTGAACCCGAGTCATGAAATCAGCTTCGCTCAAGCCCTGTTCGGCGAGACGGCTCGGGGTGATGCCGGTGATCGCACACGCCGCCGGGTGCGGCAGGATGTCTTCGCTGGGCTGGCAGTAGAGATTGACCGGCGCGTCGATTTCGTTGAGTTCGTGGTCGGTGCGGATCCCGGCCACCTGCAACGGGCGGTCGCATCGGGGATTGATGCCGGTGGTTTCGTAGTCGTACCAGAAAATGGAAGTCACGGGCGGTTCCTGAACTGAAGATCGGCAAAGTCTAGGCGTTCGACTGCGGTCGCGGCCAGCGCCGCATCATTCAGTCACCTTTGGTTGAAAGATGTGTATGACATAGTTATGTCGTTTCCCCCCGAGAGACTGCTAGCATCGGACGCACTTGCATCCCGATCCGGCAACATCAGGTAGCCCATGCTCGAGACCACAGCACCGCCAAGGAAAGCACCGCTGGCCCCGCCACTGGACACGCGGCACCAGGTCGAAACGCCGGAAGGCATCGACTTGCCGCTGCGTCCCGCCGGCCTGATGGTGCGTGCCGTGGCGTTCACCATCGATCTGGGGTTGCGCGGGCTGATCCTGGGCCTGCTGCTCATGCTGCTGGCGCTGCTCGGCAAACTCGGTATCGGCCTCGGCTCATTGCTGCTGTTCGTGGTGAGCTGGTGGTACATGGTGTTGTTCGAAGTGCTGCGTCAGGGCCGCTCGCCGGGCAAGCAATGGATGGGCCTGCGGGTGGTGCACGACGATGGCACGCCGGTCGGCTGGTCAGCCTCGCTGTTGCGCAATCTGCTGCGTTTTGTCGACCTGATGCCGTTCGGCTATTTCCTCGGTGCGATCAGTTGCCTGCAACACCCGACCTTCAAACGCCTCGGCGACATCGCTGCCGGCACGCTGGTGGTCTACAGCGAACGCCCGCTCAAGCGTCCGCAATTGCCCGATGCCGAACCCCGCCGCTCGCCGATTCCACTGACCCTGACTGAACAACGTGCCCTGCTCGCCTTCGCCGAACGCCAAGGCGAACTGTCGACGGAGCGGGTCAACGAACTCGCTGCATTGCTCGCTCAGCCACTGCACATCAGCGCGCCGAAAGCCGTCGGTGAACTCAACGGCATCGCTCGCGGCCTGTTGGGTCCGACATGAAGCAAAGCCTTTTCGAATCGCGCCACAAGGCCGAATGGGAGCGTTTCACCCTCGCCCTCGAACGACTTGAACGCGGCAAGGACACTTCGCAGGTCGCGGAATTTCCCAAGGCCTATCGCCGACTCTGCCAGCATCTGGCGCTGGCGCAGGAACGTGGATACAGCAGTTTTCTGGTCGACTCCTTGCAACAGCAAGTGCTGCGCGGCCATCAACAGCTTTACCGTCATCGCAGCCAGCTCGGCGCGAACGTGCTGGGTTTCATCCTCGCCGGATTTCCACGGCTGGTGCGCGCCGAATGGCGCTTCGTGCTGGCCGCCGCCCTGCTCTTCTTCGGCAGCCTGGCCGGTTTCGGTTTGCTGGTTTTCCTGTTTCCGGAGCTGGTCTACAACCTGATACCCGCCGATCAGGTGCGCGAGATGCAAAGCATGTACGACCCCGCCGCCGGCCATCTCGGGCGTTCGGCCGAGCGCGCGGCGAGCGAAGACTGGGTGATGTTCGGCTACTACATCATGCACAACATCGGCATCGCCTTTCAGACCTTCGCCAGCGGTTTGCTGCTGGGAGTGGGCAGTGCGTTTTTCCTGTTCTACAACGGGCTGATCATCGGCGCGGTGGCCGGCCATCTCAGCGAGATCGGCTTCGGCCAGACCTTCTGGTCGTTCGTGATCGGGCACGGCGCGTTCGAACTCAGCGCCATCGCCCTGGCCGGTGCGGCAGGACTGAAACTGGGTTGGGCGTTGATCGCGCCGGGGCGCCTGACACGAATCGAGGCCCTGCAGATTGCGGCGCGCCAGAGCATCCTGCTGATCTGCGGCGTGATGCTGTTTCTGTTGATCGCCGCGTTTATCGAAGCCTATTGGTCGTCGCGCACCGGGGTTTCGCCACAGACCAAATATCTGGTCGGTGCCGGGCTCTGGCTCTGTGTGGCGATCTATCTGCTGTTCGCCGGAAGGACCCGCCATGCGCCTGAGTGATGCGACCGTGGCGATCCGTCCGCGCACCACCTGGGAAGCCATGGATCTGGGCGTACTCATGAGCCAACAACATCGGCGCCTGCTGATGACCAGTTGGGCCATCGTCACCCTGCCACTATTCGCGGTGCTCAGCCTGTTGCTGTGGGATTCACCGTCGCTCGCCGTGTTCATCTTCTGGTGGCTGAAACCGGCCTACGAACGCTTGCCGCTGTACATCCTGTCCAAGGCGCTGTTCGGTGAAACACCCACTTTGAAACAGGCCTTGCGCCAATGGCCGCGCCTGCTCAAGCCGCAACTTATCGCCAGCCTGACCTGGCGCCGCCTCAGCCTCAGTCGCAGCTTCCTGCTGCCCGTGCTGCAACTCGAAGGCCTCGACGGCACGGCCCGTCAGCAGCGTTTGCAGGTGTTGTTGCAACGCAATGCCGGCGCCGCGCAGTGGCTGACGATCATCGGCGTGCATCTCGAAACGGCGCTGTGGATCGGCCTGATGGTGTTGTTCTACCTGCTTCTGCCGCAACAGGTCGAAACCGATTGGGACTGGCAAAGCCTGATCTTCGCGGCCGACTACGAATGGCGCTGGCTGGAGCATCTGACCAATGCGTTCTATGCGCTGATCCTGGCGATCTGGGAGCCGGTGTATGTCGCCTGCGGGTTCAGTCTGTACCTGAACCGCCGCACCGTCCTCGAAGCCTGGGACATCGAACTGGTGTTCCGCCGCTTGCGTCAGCGTTTGAACAGCAGCGCAATCGGCTTGCTGCTGGTGGTGTGTCTGCTGTTGCCGGGCGTGCCATCAGTCTGGGCTGCCGAGCCTGCCACTGCTCCGGATGCACCGCGTCTCCTGAATCAGCCACTGACCAGCGAGGCGTCCCGCAACAGCATCAAGTCCTTGCTCGAACAACCGCCGTTCAAGAACAAGGAAACCGTCACCCGTTATCGCTTCGGCGAAGATCCCGCTGCAGCCGAAAAAACCAGGAAAGGCGAAGCACCGCAATGGTTGAAAACCCTGCTCGACTGGCTGGACGGCCGACACCTCGACGGTCTGGCCAAGGCGATTGAAGTCGTGCTGTGGGGCGCGGTGATCGCCGGGATTGGTTGGCTGCTCTGGCGTTATCGGGATTTTCTGCAAGCGTTCGTCGGCCGCCGTCCGCGCTTGCCCGAACAGACCAAAAGGCCCTTGCCGCAACAGGCCTTCGGTCTGGATCTGCAAAAGGAAACCTTGCCCGATGACATCGCCAGCCACGCGGAACAGCTCTGGCAAACCGAACCGCGCGCGGCATTGGGTCTGCTGTACCGGGCACTTCTCAGTCATCTATTGCACGACTTCAACCTGACCCTGAAACCCGCCGACACCGAAAACGAAGTGCTGGCCCGGATCGAGCAGTTACAGCGCCCGGATCTGCTCACTTATAGCCGTCACCTCACCGGCCACTGGCAGAATATGGCTTACGGACACCGCGTACCGGCGGCGCATCTGCAACAGGAATTGTGTGATGGCTGGCGCGCTCTGTTCGGCCACGGAGCCGCCCGTTGAACCGGCGCGCGCTCTGGCTTTTGGGTGGCGCGCTGATCGTCGCCCTGCTCGGTGTGCTGGGCATTTATCTGTACCTTAAAGCCACGCCTTACCAGGCCGAGGTCGATCACGGCCCGTCCCCCGCTGCGCAAGCCAATCCTTATCTGGCGGCGGAGATGTTTCTGCGCGAGCGCGGGATCGACGTCACCCATGCTGAAAGCCTCGCCGTTTTGCCCGACATCGATCCGCGCCAACACACGCTGCTGATGTTCAACGACCGCTCGAAAATGACTCCGCGTCAGGTCGATCAGGTTCTGAACTGGGCCCGGGCCGGCGGAAGGCTGGTGTTCGTCGCCGAATCGATCTGGGATGAAAAGACCGGCCAAAGCAACGACCTGCTGCTCGACCGCGTGCAACTGCATCAATCCTTCACCAAGGATCTCAAGGGCACGCCACCGGACGCCGCCGAAGATCCCTGGCCCAACCTGACCAAGCTCTATCTGGAAGACGAAGACGCCCCCGCCTATGCCGGGTTCGACACCGCGTTCCACCTCGACGACCCGAAAAACCTCGCCCAGGCCTGGGCCAACAGCGCAAAAGCCACGCACATGATGCAACTTGCGTTCGGGCTCGGCACGATCACCGTGGTCACCGATGCCGATCTGTGGAAAACCCCGGCCATTGCGCAACACGACAATGCCTGGCTGCTCTGGTACCTCAGCGCCGACACCGCCGTGACGCTGCTGTACAACACCGAACACGACGGTCTGCTGACCCTGCTCTGGCGCTATTTCCCACAAGCCATCATTGCCCTGCTCGCGCTGATCGGCCTGTGGCTGTGGCATGTCGGCGTACGTCACGGGCCGGTGCAGGCGCCGGCTCCGAGTGGTCGTCGACAGTTGATGGAACACCTGCGCGCCAGTGCCGATTTCATCCTGCGTCACAACGGCCAACAGACCTTGCTGCAAGCGTTGCAGCAGGACGTCCTGCGCCGCGCCCGTCACCGTCATCCCGGTTTCGACCAACTGAACGTCGCCGAACAATGGCTGGTGCTGTCACGCCTGACCCGCCAACCGACCCGTGCCATCAGCCAGGCCCTGAGCCCGGCACCGAAGCGGCGTCTGTCCAGCGCCGAATTCTGCCGTCAGGTCGCCCACCTGCAAGCCTTGAGGAACACGCTATGACCGAACACATCGAACCCGGCTCGCCCAGCCACGCGGCCCAGCAACGCCAGCGCGCGAGCCAGTTGGCGCAAGCGGTGCGCGGTGAATTGCAGAAGGCGCTGATCGGCCAGAACGCTGTGATCGACGACGTGCTGACCGCGCTGATCGCCGGCGGTCACGTGCTGCTCGAAGGCGTTCCCGGCCTCGGCAAAACCTTGTTGGTACGCGCCCTCGCGAAGTGCTTCGGCGGCGAGTTCGCGCGCATTCAGTTCACCCCGGACCTGATGCCCAGCGACGTCACCGGCCACGCGGTCTACGACCTGCAGACCGAGCAGTTCAAACTGCGTAAAGGCCCGTTGTTCACCAACCTGCTGCTGGCCGACGAGATCAACCGCGCCCCGGCCAAGACGCAAGCCGCCCTGCTCGAAGCGATGCAGGAACGTCAGGTCACTCTCGAAGGCCGGGCCCTGCCGATTGCTCAACCGTTCATGGTGCTCGCCACGCAAAACCCGATCGAACAGGAAGGCACTTACCCGCTACCGGAAGCCGAGCTCGATCGCTTCATGCTCAAGGTGCGCATGGATTACCCCGACGCCGATCAGGAGCTGGACATGGTGCGTCAGGTCAGCCGCTCGACCCGCGCCGACATGCTCGACGTGCAACCGCTGCGCACCGTGTTGCAGGCCAAGGACGTGCAAGCCCTGCAACGCATCGCCAGCGATCTGCCGCTGGACGATCAAGTACTCGATTACGCCGTGCGTCTGGCCCGCAGCACCCGCACCTGGCCGGGGCTGACCCTCGGCGCCGGGCCACGCGCCTCCATTGCACTGGTGCGCTGCGCCCGCGCCCGGGCCCTGTTGCGCGGCGGCGAATTCGTGATTCCCGACGACATCAAGGGCTGCGCACTGGCGGTGTTGCGCCATCGCGTGCGCCTTGCACCGGAGCTGGACATCGAAGGGCTGCAAGTCGATCAAGTCCTTCAGCAACTGCTCGACCAAGTACCGGCGCCGCGCCTGTGAAACCCTCGCGCCTGCTGTTGATCTGGCTGGCGATCCTGCTGGCCATCGGCATTGTGCTGGGCGCGTTGCAGGCGCTGGACGTCGAGGTGCCATCGAGCCTGCTGTCGATCAACTGGGGATTGCTGCTGGCGCTGTTTGCGCTGAGCCTGCTGGACGCGCTGCGTCTCAAGCGCCTGCCCTCGCCCCGCGTGCAACGACAGATGCCCGGCAGCCTGGCCCTCGGTCGCTGGAGCGAAATCCGGCTGGAAGTCGAACACGACCTCGACCCACCACTGACCATTCAACTCTTCGACCACGTACCCGACGGCCTCAGCCACGAAAACCTGCCGCTTTCCACCGAGCTGCAACCCGGCCAGCGCAGCCTGATCGGGTATCGCCTGCGCCCGCTCAAGCGTGGCCACTTCACCTTCGAAATCTGCGAACTCAACCTGCCGAGCCCCTTGGGCCTGTGGTCCGGCAAACGCCTGCTGAACATCACCGACCACACCCGCGTCTACCCCGACTTCGCCCGCCTCTACGGCGGCCAGTTGCTGGCGGTCGATAACTGGCTCAGCCAGCTCGGCGTACGCCAGCGCCAACGCCGTGGCCAGGGGATGGAATTCCATCAACTGCGCGAATTTCGCGAAGGCGACAGCCTGCGCCAGATCGACTGGAAAGCCACCGCCCGCCACCGCACACCGATTACCCGGGAGTACGAAGACGAGCGGGATCAGCAGATTGTTTTCATGCTCGATTGCGGGCGGCAGATGCGCAGTCAGGATGGGGAGCTGTCGCATTTCGATCATGCGTTGAATGCGTGTCTGCTGTTGAGTTATGTGGCGTTGCGGCAGGGAGATGCGGTGGGGTTGATGACCTTCGCCAGCGATCAGCCGCGGTTTATTGCACCGGTCAAAGGTGCGGGGCAACTCAAGGTGTTGCTCAACGGTGTTTACGATCTGGATAGCACAAGGCGTTCGGCGGATTATCCGGCGGCGGTGAATCAGTTGCTGACAAGGCAAAAGCGGCGGGCGCTGGTGGTGTTGGTGACTAATGTGCGGGATGAGGACGATGAAGAACTGCTGAGTGCCGTGCAGCGCTTGAGTCAGCAACATCGGGTTTTGGTCGCAAGCTTGCGGGAAACCGTGCTGGACGACCTGCGCCATCATCCGGTGCAAACACTGGATGAAACGCTGACTTACTGCGCGACCGTGGATTATCTCAACACCAGCGCGCAACACCATGAGCGGTTGAGTGCACAGGGTATCGCGGTGGTAGAGGCCCGTCCGGAGGAATTGGGTACCGGGCTGGTAACACGGTATTTGAGCTGGAAGAAGACCGGTACTTTTTAGGTTACGTCGGCGACGTCATCAGGCACAGTTGCCCCCAGAGAGACTGGATTTTCCGGTGACTGTTTGAGTATGCGTTCTGCCCCGAGTACCAGGTTGTAAGCCCCTCCTCCCGCATTGGTAGTGAACTGCCAAACCAGCCCGGCCATCGTCAAGACTCTCGAAACACCCAATGCCGGCTGCACACCCGTAATTCCCAGTTGAGTGGCCGATGAGAACCCGGTCAGTCCCAGAGTAATGGCGCGGCCAATCAACGCACTGTCTGGATTGTTGACCCTCAGCGTGATGCTATGGGTTCCCGCATTACGGGGAAACCTGGTTTCTTCCCCCCATGAATTGCCGACAGGCTCTGCATTCAAATGGAAGATGGCATCACTCCAGACACCGGCAGCCAGCGTCTTGAAGCGGAAGGTGTGGGAGGCTGTTTTCGTCGGGTCGGTTTCCAGCCTAGCGGTCGCCGTGATATCCCCAACCTGTGTCGCCGTATAGCGTAAAAGCGCCCACCCTAGATTGTCCGTCTTCACCCGGAACTCCTGCGTCTGCGGCGAGGTTCTGTAGATCACCTCTTGATCGGATGCGGCCACGCGAGTACCGGAGTCAATCACCCTCACGGCCAGCGAAACCGTTTCTCCGGTCACAGGATCAAACATGGCCTCACGCACTTCGGCAATCTCAACCGCGTTGGATGCTGCTTGGGTTTGTCGAGACATGATTCATTCCTCTTCGGGTGGGATCGTCGATAGCGGCAGAACCATTACTTCAAAGAGATAGGACGTGGGCGTTTGATCATAAGGACTGGGGGGCGTGGCTGTGACTTGAAATTTCCCCGGTTCTGTGGCCTTGAAGAGATAGCGGGCCCAACCCGATCCGTCAGTAGTGAAAGGCCTCGAACCCGTTGCGTCTTCAAACAGCACCGCAAGCCCTGACACTGCGTCACGGGTGTAAAACGACTTGGCCTGGATCTCCAGAGAGACTGTCTCCCCCACCTGCGGATCAAATGCCGGCCCACGCGTGGTAGACACTATTCGGTGGTGCCCCACCGAGACAGGCCGTGCGGAAAAATCGAAACCGGCCTCAGGCAGGCTGAGCACAATGCCTTGGCCATCGCCCTCTGTGCTGGATGTGGCATTGACATTCCACAGCACGCCGGCGCTCTCGATTTTCTGATCAGCTTCGGGCGTCAATTTCATGTTGAAATCGTCGCCCTCCATCAACTTCCCCCCCATCATCAGCCCGGTTACAAGGCTGTCACCGGCAGGCGTGAAAACGCATTCGTGACTGGCGCCAATACAGGCGTACAACGTTTCATCTGCGTCCAACGCACGGCCGTCCACAGTGAATGTTCCGAGGTCCTGGAGAATGGGTGACAGCAATATTCCCTGCTGCACATACGAGCCCAATGCTGCATGGCGAACGATCAACTGGAAACGTGAACTGCTCGGATAGGTGGAGCTGACCTGGTAACCAAGGCCCTCAGTGGTCACCTTACGGGGAGTAGCCGGATCAGGATGGACATCAAACTGCAACTTTGGATCGGACTCACTGATCAGTTCCACAGTGACAAACTCGTCAATCAGACGGTCTTCAACCGACATGATCTTGAGCTCCACAGGTGGCGTATCACGAAAACAGATGTGCCCGGTGCTTCCCTCCAGTCGGCCATCCAGCGTCACGGAGGCCAACTGCGCCCAACGATCTTCACCATATATATAAATTGAGAACTGCTCGGTGGGATCGTTTGAATCGTAGCCACTGCCAACTCTCACCGTGACCACAACCTCGCCCTCTGCTTCAGGCTTCAATGCAAATTGAACCTGACCGCCAACGCCTGTCAGTACCTCATGTTCCGTTCCATCATCGATACGCCAGTAAGTTTTTACTCCCGTAACGCCCCCTACACCGGGCACCTTCGATTCAATATCGACGGACAGTAGCAGGTCGGGACCGCCCACGGCCGGGAACTTAGATGACTGATACGGGTTGTGGATGGATAACCAATTGTGAGCCAGGTCCACGGTTTGAAGGGTAGAGGGCTCCAGTAATCTCGAACATCTTAGATACCACCCGATCTTGCTGCTTGTGAGGTTTGCACAGACAGCGCTCCAGGCTCCTTTAGAATCGGTGACAGGCTGCCCGATCTCGAAACCCGGCTTGAGGGTCAGGCCCATTTCCCCCGGCGTGACATCCCCTGTCCAATACAGCCCCAATTCGGAGCCGTTCAGGACATGGGCATCCGTGAACATCATTTCTATCTCGTGGCTGGCGCCGCGATTGATAAAAGCCGTTCGGCTTCCCCAGACCCACGCATCGAGTTCATCCAGTCGTAGTGTGGTGCTCGTCAAGGGATCCTCCTGAAAGGCAAAGGAATTGAGCCGGAAATGGGCATCTTCCGGCTTGTAGTAGCTTTCGACCGCTGCCTTGATTGCAAAAGCGCCTTTCAGGGTCGGTTCGTAGATCAAGACCGCTTCGCCCTTTTCATCCGAATCCTGCGTTGACAATACCTCTCCCGTACTTTCAAGCGTAAAAATGACCTTACGCTTGGCCAAGGCCATACGGGTGAAGTGAGAGACCACTTTCACCCTCAACTCCACACCTTGACCGCGGGCAATAACCGGGTAGTGCTCAGGCGGCATCTCTGCAATGACATCCAGATGAAAATGACCGCAGATCACAGATAAAAGATACTGGTCTGCGGTGTAGACGGTCTGGATGGCAAGGAGGCTCGAAATCTGGATGTCCTCCATGATTGATCGACAGGTGATTTGCCAATACTCATCAAGCGGATTGGATTGCTTCCAGCCAGGCCTCGCGCTGAGAACGTTCTCGGCATCGTCCAGATTCCATAATTCTGCCCGCGTTTTATGCCAGGCATTTTCGAGATGAACCTGGAAGGCAAGTCTATGAGTCGCACCAATGCACAGACGCACTTGACGCTGTGTCTGAACTTCCCCGTCAACCGTCACGGAGTCCAACTGCAAGGGTTCCAGACACAGCAACAACTTAGCGGATGTAAAACACACAATGCCCGGGTGGACTGGCAAGGGATTTGGCGGGCTGATGACAGAAATCTTGACAGTCTCTTCCTCCTCGTCCAGCAGGAGCTTTACTTGGAGTGGAGTCAGCTCCAGATCCAACAGGTCCGGGCTCGGGCCCTGTGCGTGCTCTTTCTTGAGTGACGGAATAAGGTCCACATCGTATTCACCTCCACGACCCGGGTTGATCCTCAGTGTCCCTGGGCTTTCTACCGAGAACGCCTGGTACATGAAATCCAACGTGTAATCTGCCTTGCCGGAGCGGGGGCGCGGATACTCAGCCAGCCTTACTGTCTGCCAGCCAGCTCCCGTATCAACGGCCCCCATGAAGCCAATCGACTTCTCCTCCCACCTCGCTGTCTGGTGGGTGACCCGGCGCCCGTCATTTACCTCCCATCCCTCCAGATCCACAAGGAAGAACCCGTTGTATAAAAAGCTTTCATCGGCGCGGCTATCTTTATCACTCATGAAGGCATCCTCCTGGCGCGACCCGATGCGCTTGATCTACCGGTCGCTGGGGAGCCAGAGAGCAAAACCTCAACTTCGCGGGCAAAATCCGGGCCGCCATCCCGGGCCTGATAAGTGATCGTCACGATGATGTCAGTCAAAGAGCGCAAAAGGCTGGCCTGACCAGGCTGAGCAGCTCTGGGAAACGTCAGCTGCCAGCTTGAATGGCAACCCGTGCCCTCATACGGCAGGTAACGATCATCGCCTCCCCGTTCGGCAATACCGTTCTCGTCCAGGCCTCTGGACAACACTATTTGCTGGTACGGGCGCAGGTTCTCCACCAGTGACCCGGAATCCGTAGAGGCAACGCCTTCAAACAAGCTTTCAACAGCGGCAATATTCGGCTCTACGACAATAGAACTGCCTAATTGCACCAGCGTGGCGCGAATATTCTGGTACGGCCCGAGCAAGCCGGGGCAAGTGCATCTCAACTCCAGGATCTGACGGCAGTAGTGCGAGGGATAATCTTGAGCGAAGAGCTCCTCGTTAAGCTTGAAACGCAATTCCCCTGAAGTCTTGAAGTCATTCCATTCTTGTTCAATGACAAGTTCCTTCAGAGAGATCGTCTTTTCCAGTTGCAACCGACGCTCGTCACGCTTGAGCCGCGCTGCCGCCATCTGCAACAGATTCATCTTCAAAGAAGCACCCGCGTTGAATCCGTGTCGGGCGTCATACCAGACATCATGGCGGATAAACTGCATCGTGAAGTCGCCCATTTCATACTGCAGACAGCGCTGAGCAATGACGCAGTGACTGACCACCAAGTCGTATAGTTGAAACAGCAATGACTTCAATTGCCCTACGACCCAGTTACTTAATTCCTGGTTTGTGCTACGCCGCTTGTAGAACGCGAACATCTCCATGGATTGTGTGTTGACCACTTCTGTAAGTTGCAGAGTTGCCCGGGCGGCAATGATCGCCTGTTCCTGAGCCTGATACTGCTCGCGCAGCACCCGCGCCTCGGCTTTGGCCTGCTCGAGCATAAAGATCCACTCCTCCTCACGCCGTTGATGACCCGCATTGATGCTGGACTCCTCGGCTTCGCTTCTCCAGAACTGTGCGATCAATTGAAGCAACTCGGCACCCGCGTAGGGCACGGCTGCAGGACGCATACCACCGGCTGCCACCCCATAAATGTTGGGTATTAAATCCAGCCCGGCCCCGATGGTCTGAAGTACGCCGGCACTCACTGAGACATCACGCGCGTCTCGGTTCTTTTCCAGAACCCTGTTCTCGGCCTCGGACACTCCCTTTCTGATCAATGCCTCAAAGCGCTGCACCTGGGCCTGGACCAGACTTTCGCTTTGACGCAGCGATGCCGCGATCAACTCTTGCTGGGCAATTGTCGCTACCTGGATCGAGCGGTTGTAGTCGGCCAACTCGATGACATGACTGTATTGCAGCTCCTCCTGCTCGCCCCGGTCCCGCAACTCCATCCACGACCTGAGCAGCTCCTCTTGCTGGATCAGAAACTCCACGAGCTGCATCGCCAGGTTGAAAGCGGTCTGCCATTTGTAAGGCACCACCTTCAGTTGCCCGCCGGGATCGCGAGACGAGCCCAGCGTACCGTTGCCTTGTGCAATCAGTAGCTCCCGCGCATCCATTGGTAGTGCGAACAATCGAATCGACAAGGGCTGACCGTCTATCGAAAGATTCTCTCGCAAGTTCTTCAGCCGAGAGTTCAGCAGTGTCCACAATCGGTTGGGCCGATCGTTGATGCCGTCCTTGAATACACTGGTACCCAATAGTCCCAGGCGCGGTTGCCCCTGCATCGAAAGAGGCACATCCCCCAGTCCGACCTCAAGTCGGGCCTCAAATGCCTTGAGGGACTCGCGGCCCTGGATCTTCGTCACCAATTGGCTCAGTGTCACCGGGTTCCAGATACTGGCCGTCTGGGGGACCGGTTCTTCACCGATCAGCATCTGTGCCTTGCTGTACAGAAGGCTGGCGCGGACCATGCTGTCGTAATCCAGCTGACGGTAGTAATCATCACCTTCGGCGATCAGGTTCTCCACGTAATGAAGGAAGATGGCAATCATGTGGTGAATCGGTGCGCAATAACCGATTGCATCCGGATCCGTCGGAGCCGGGTTCTCATACGAACAATTGACAGCGTCGATTTTCAGCGGGCGGCAGAGCCAGTACGCGTCCCGGGGAATCACATCGCGGTTCCTGGGGTCTGGCGGAATTTCGGGTGACAACGGGTCGAATATAAACTCGAACCATTGTCGCGCTTCGCCATAAGAACCGGCTTCCGAAAAGCGCCTGGCGACCAAATGTACGCAATGATAGAACAGCTCCCAGAAGTACCGACCATTGCAGCCGTCAAAGGGGCCGTTCGGTTCGAGCGTACCATCGGGGAGGGGGTTTTCTTGGATATGCTGTGTTGTCCAGTGGAGCAGAGCCTCGACCGACACTGCCGCCAGACTGGTCAGTACTGCGCCGAACTCTGAGTTGAGTCGAGCATATTTGAGCTTCTGTTCGGCATTGTTGAAACTCAGGAACTGCGAACCTTTACGACTGACCTTGTCGATGAAGGGGGTCTGGTACTGGGAGGGACGCTTGTTCAATTTCAAAAAGAACCGCTTTTTTCCCTGAACTGCGCCGAACGTAAAAGGGATCTCCGCATCAATGGGAAAATAATTGACGCTGTTCGAACTCGTATCTCGTTTAAAAACCAGCCAGGGCGTTGAATAGTCGCCGCGCAAATCGGCGATCGAATGCCAGTTCGGAGGGTCGTCCGCGAGTCGTACATCCATGCCGAACTCGAATTGCGCAGGCACGTAGAGAATCCTGGGCACCAGCAGGTTTTTGTCGTTCGACACCGTTACACCCAGGACATCGACGGTAAATCCGGCACCGCCCCGAATTTGTTCCGGGGTGGTTTCGAGCAGATAAGACAGTGCTGCAGTTGAGAGGTCGACCTCGGCTTTGGCCACCCAGATTCCGTCACCTACCGTTGCTTCCTCGAAGTCATTGATGGCAAAGGAATGGACATCTTGCTTACCCGCACCTTCAGGCAGTTGTACGAGATGGATATCCGTCGGTTGGAGTCCTGTCGTCAGGGTGATGCTGACCTGCTGCCCGCCGACACCGACAATCTCGACGTCGGTATACGTTGTGCCATGGATTGCCCTCCAGCCGATCGACAACTGCTGCAGTTCGCGTCCACGTTCCTGCACCGCATCGCAGCGTCCGCGTACTCTGAGCACTTCGTAAAATTTTCCGTCCGTCCATTGCTCGCGTGTGTAGACGGCGTCCAGATACAGGCTCTCACTGACAGGCCCTGCCGCTATGTCTTGGGTGCGGACGGTGATTGGCGAATAATCCGCTGGCACCACCTTCTGTTGCAGACTGGCTGGACTGTTGAAACGTCCGAAGACCATTTTCAGCTGGGTGTCGATGTCCCCCGGCACCTTGTTCATTCGCGCATCGCGGGTATCGTGGATTTCTATTTCATGCAGCGGTGCCTTCCCGCCCAGGTCTTGGCGGTTGGTGTAACACACGCTCAACAAATCATCACGAGGATCGCCATCGCCTTGAGAAAAAGCGATCAGCCGACCGTTGGAGACATCGTGTTCGCACTCTTGACGCCACAAGGTCAAAGGGGCTGACCATTGATCGTTAAGAGAACTGAAGGCCAGTTGAATCTGCAATTTCCAGGGTGACTGCACCACACCATTGGCATCGACCTGACGCTCGACCCACTCGCACCAGACCAGAACCGGCCGCCCGAGCCAGATCACGCATCGTATATCCACCACCTTGCCCGAGGTGACAATGTCGCACTTGCGCCACTCACTCCAGTTATGAGGGCCGATCGTTTTGCTGTTCACGTCAACGTGAACCTTGACGCTGCGCAGGTGGTAAGCGAACGGCGGCGTCTGCTCCTGTCCGATCAGGTAGTAATCTGCCTGGCGGGTATTTTCCCCATTGATGTAGCCGTTGAGCACGTCCAGGTCACTTATCTCCTGGAGGCCCCTGGTGTAACCCATCAGAGCGGCTTTGACCGATGCGTTGCTCAGCCTCATCTGTTGCAGATTGCCTTCGAACGTGCGGAACAGCGCGGTTTTGTTCAGACGTAATGTCGGATCGATGTAGTTTGACGCATGAGTCATGAGTTCCTGGTTGGCCGACCACCTGCTGTAACGGCTCAAATACTGATCCCAATACAGCCGGTCATCCGGCTCGAAATAAACGTTTGTGAAACCCGGTTCGGTTCCCCCGAATACCGAATGAACAAATTGCTGCAAAGTCCGCACAGTGGAGGAAACCTTCGTGGCTTCCAATTGCGCCTTGTCCTGAAGATCGGCCAACAGATACCCACTTAGCTCTTCGAGAGTGCGAATCCGGCTCTCACCGGTCCACAGCCTTTTGCCCAGCACCGCAGCGGCCATTGCCTTCACGAAACCTTCATTGAGCTCGTCCAGCTGGGGCGTAGACATTCTTGTTCTCCCTGTTGCAAGGTGTTGACTTGACCACGAGTGGCCATGGGCAATCGGTCAATTCATGATTTCGATGGAGAGCCCCGCACCACTGACCGTTTACGCAACGTCCCTTCAAGCACCAGGACCTGCTCCAGGAGGTCGGCGTACACACCGATCTGGAAGTCGCCGTTGCGTACGTTGCCGATGTGGATGTCCACGCTGTGAGCGGATTCAGTGAAATCAAAACGCCTGGCCATCGGCGGGTCGAAAACCATGGCCAGCGCCTGCGTGGAGTACGTGGAGCTCCATCCAAGGGCGCCCTGGGTGCCGACGATCTGAGAGGGGTCTGTCGCTGCGATTTCAAGGCGGTAATGCCCATCCCTGTACAGTTCAAGGGTGTCGCGCCCCGGGATGATCGAGATCGAGGTCTCCGAACCATCGTCTGCGATGATGATCAGCGTGACTGTCCAGCCGAAGGCTTTAATGGCCGTCAAATTGAAGACTCTGGCTGGCTCGAGCGGATGCTGTTCCAGCAGCGCGGTCACCTTGAACTCGCCTGCCTGCTTCGCCGTGAACGGATATTCCGAGCGACCTAGCTCATCTGTCTTGCGGATGACGTCCACAGGTGGATCCGAATCGACGGTCCACCTCACGGGATAATGTTCAAGCGCTGGAGCCCTCGGGTCGTCGCTCTCTTTCACAACAATCCACACCGGCGTTGCCGTTGCGCCCACCACCGGAAAGGGTATGTTCTGCAAAAAGTCCCGGATCACGGCACCACTGGCGACCCAGACCATGAGTTCAACGGCGGCATCACTACCCAATTGCGCAAAAATCGTCAAAGGACCGGCTTCGAGGCTGGCCAGGGAAAACAGGGAGACGCCGTTATCATCGCTGTCCGCCCCGGTTTTATTGGCATCACTGCTCGTCCACCACTCCACCCGCTGATTCGGCACGGGTTCGTCATCCAGCCCCACCACCTTGCAACGCACCTCCAGCGGTTGACCTGCCATGGCCACATCGCTGACAAACGGGTTACCGGAAATCCGCGGCTTGTCCGCGAACTTGAGCGAACCTGTGAAGGTAAAGCTGTGGGATTCATCCACATTCCCCACAGTAATCCTGGCATCGCCGGGAGACAGGCTGGAAATCCAGACCGTACTCACGCCATCCTTATCGGTGACGGTCTGACGCGGCCGAATCTGCCCGACAGTCGTTCTCCACAGCACCGGATAATGGGCGACAGGATTGCCGTACCTGTCCATTACAGTGGTAAACACCTCTTGTTCCCACAAATTGCCCGCCAGCACGAGATCCCGGGGGATCTCGGAACTCTGCAAGGGTCTGGCCTGTGCGCTCTCCAGATCAGGACCGATCCGTACCGACGGGGCAAACTGTGGGTCATGAAACGGCAGGCTGTAGCGTAAATGCGCCGTTCCCACCCTTGCCCCGGCCTGCAATCGCGCCCATGCACGCCCCTGACGGTCTGTTGTGACCGTAGGCGTGAGTACAACTCCAAGATCGGTTTCGATATAAAGCTTCACTCCTGCTAGAGGAATGCCGAAAAAATCAAGTAGCGTGATCAGAAACTCCGCGACCTCCAAATCCAGTCCCACAATCAGGCTCGTGTTGTCCACCACGCAATGGGTGTTGTAACTCTGGCCGACCTCAGCCGAGTCCGGCGAGGTTTTCGAATCATTGAATCGGCTCAGGCTTTCCAGTGCCTTTTGAGCACCCTGCTGATATTGCGAATTGCCATCGAGCAGATTCAGTTTGCCAAGAGTGACCGCCGTCTCGGCGTCCATACCTTTTGACGCCAGCTCCAGCGTGCGCATCAGAACGCCAAGCTCTTCGAGCGTACGCAGCAAGGGTAGCGCCGGTTCTTCACTCGCTTCGGCCACGGCATTGATATGCTCGACAACTTTGAGCACTTGACCGATGCCACAGCCGAAGAAACGGGCCAGTTTGTCGGCCGCGGCATCGCGAAACAGACGCTGCGCATCAGGACTCAAGTCATTGGGTAAATCATTTGCCTGGCCCAGGTAGTCGTATATTTTTTCTTCCGGTTGCCGAGCGCGCTCCACCAGTCGACCGAAAAGTGCCAGGCAGTAAATAGTATTGATCGATATGTCGAAGCGATCCTCAAGGCTGAACTGCAGAAAATTTTCACCAGTGAGGAGCCTCGCAAGCAGTGACGGGCTCAATTTGAGCTTGTCGGCAATTCGTGCACGGCGCTCCACTTCCGCGAACGTTTTCAGAAACAGATCAGGCTCCTCCAGAGCCTTCATTTTGCGCCGCTGACGCTGCACCGGCGTGACCAGCGCCTCCTTCAAAAACTCGTACGAATGCCCCTGGGCCCACATCAACACCTGAGCCGTGAGCAATTCGCCAAGCTTCAGGAAAACCGACAGGCTCACCTCGACCAGCACTCGTTGCTCGTCCCGGCAGCGCAGCACGACCATGAGCAGAAGCGCATGCAAAGCCGCCCTGTCCCGTACGACGTCCGGAGGGGGGGACTCAGAGGGGTAGACATGTTTTGCAATCGCTATGAACGCCTCATTGGCACGTGCCAGAAACTGCTCTTCAGTCTCGTCATACCGCCCGACAACCGCGCCTTTATCGTCCACCAGCGAACCGAGCAATTGCAGCCAGTCGATCGGTTGATCATTGCTCGAACGCGCAGGTGCGCCAGCTTCCAGCAGCGTGGCTGACTTCACTAATATCGGCTGCAGCTGACTGCTCAGCTGCAACAGGAATTGCTCCTGACTTTCGGTCCAGACGGTTGGAACGTAGACCGGATTGACGTATTGCACTAACCAAGGCACCGGCACATTGAAATCGTTGGTCCACTCCACACAGGTCATCACTGCATGAATGGTGCTCAATGCATCTGCGGCATCTGTCGTCCCATAAGCAGAGACCAGCGGCCTGCCAGCCAATTGCGGCGCCAGGCCAAGGGTTTGAAGCAGTGCGGTGAGTTCGATAGGCGTCAAGCCGAACATGCGGGCCAACCGCACCAGCCGCCAGAAACTCGATAGCGTCTCAAGATTGCACTTGAGGTGCGTCCTGAGCCCAAACGCTTCGGCGATCACAGTTGCCAGATAGCGATAGGTCTCGGGGTTGATGCCCAACCCTTTGCAAATCTGCTGAACTGTTTGCTGGTCGCCCGACGTGATGGGGATGATCGCGAACTCACGATCAGTGATCTCCAAGGGGTCATCAAACGGTTCTGAATGGTTGTAGACCTGATCAAAAAACGCCGGAACTCCATTCTGACCATGGGGCGACAACACATCCAGGATCCCCGCGAAGTCTTCCGCGGTGCAGTCGTATTTAGCACTCAGCTCGACGAAAAGCCCCACAGCGCTCAGCGTACTGGAGCGAATCCACAAGGCCGCGTCCGCCCCGCCCCGGCGCTCTGCGTTCATCACCGCGATGAGTATTCGGTCCACCAGATAGCTCGGCAAACCCAATAGCCGATCCAGGCGGCTTTTGCGTTGCATACGGTCTGTACGGTGCTCCAGGGCAGAGTCTTCCCCAATATTCGTCAACAGATGCCTGGGTTCGATGTCGCCATATTCGATTCCGATCGCCGGTTCTGTCCCGCCATGAATGAACCGTGCGCCCGCTACCTCTCCTGTCAAAGGTTCATCGGGGTCACCCAGCGCCGGAGCGTTGGGTGAAAGTTTGGGTGTATATCGCCCCATCGCCAGAAAACAGTCGACCTGATCCTGGGTAAAGCCCATTGCAAGCCTGAAAATCCAGAGTCTGCGCAGAGATGCATTGGCAATCACAAGACTGCCAAAGTTTTCCAGATAGAAGTCCCCGGCAGACTTTTGTGGATCCGCATCGATTCGGCCCGTACTTGGGTCTACCCTTTGCAGCGATTTGCCGGCCGGCTCGGTCCCCCGCCCAAAGTAAGGGGATTCGAGCAACAACGCTGAGAGCGCCGGACCGCTGCCAATACTCTGCTGGAGGGCTGCGTCGTCACGTGGCCCGCGCCCACCGGCATTCTTGAAATAGGGATACTTGGGATCGAGCCTGCGAATGACTTCCCCCAGCGAGCCATTTTCAACGACCTGCCGCACAACGTGTCGGATACTGAGCCGGTCATGCTCGTAGGGCATTTCCTGGGGGAACCGAATGGAGCGAAGGTAGTCCTTGGCCGTTGAAAAGCTCTCGCCTTCTTTCGACAGAATCAATGCTTCAAGTATCGTGCTATTGATCTCGACCCGGGACTTCACCTGATTGATAGCCGCCTCATCAATCAGCAGGTCGTCCACATCGCTGCGACGCAATGTCAGCGGAATGGCACCCGGCCCCGCTTTCGGCTCGATCAGCTCACGTATCCACTGGCGCAAGGCCACTAAATAGGCTGTCGTGGACGCGCTGTGTTCCGGGCTACCCAGAGCAGCAGCGCCATCAACATCGGGAGAAAAAATCTGCTGATAGGTCGGCAGCGGCCCGGCCATTCCTTTATCGCTGGGTCTCGGCACTCCGCGCAGGTGTTGCTGGCGGTACAGCCTGGCGATATTAAGTGCCAGCGCCCTGCCGCGGCTCAACAGGGCTTCGGCCTCCTCAGGTTTCAAGCCAAGTGTGCGCAATTCACCCACGCTGAGTTTTATCAGATCGAACACGCTGGCGGATTTCATGAGGTGTCTTTCCAGCGCCTTGGGCACGTAGATCCGCTTTTTACTCTGCCCCAGCACAGCCCTGAGCAGTTGATGAACAGGGCTTTTGTCTGATGCTTTCATTCAGCGCTTCCTCTTGAGGGGAAACAAACGCCGGGACCTGACGGCGGCGCTTGTAGCGTTCAAGTTGATTAAGCACTGAATGGAAAACGGCTGGTACTGTCAGATCTGACAGGTTGCTCGACCGTCGATCGGAATTCAGAAGTTTTCTGTGAAGTGAGGGACGTGAAAAGGCCCTCTGAACGAGGGCCTGACGCGGGCGCATCTCTTTAGCTCAGCCGAAATCCGCCACAATAAGTTTGACCTCGTTCATCCACCCGGATAGAACAGGCCCTTTCTCGGCCTTGCCCCTGAGCGTCAACTCACCAAGCGGCAAACCATACGAAACAATCACGCATCGCCCTGTCTCATCGACCTGACCGGTACCGAGCTTGTTGGTGCTATCACCCGGAAAGAGCGACACCAGAGTACCTGGCATGGCAGTCAGTTTGATCACTGCATTGCGAGAAACGTAACTCCCATCAGTAAGATCGACTACAACAGGCGGAGACAGGGCAGAGCCGACTTTGAATTCGATGACAATGCCTGACCAGGCTGACTCCACTCCATCCATCTGTTGGCGTGCAGCGATCTGGTGGGGTTCTGTCTTCACTTCCAGATCTACGGCACAGCGAACAGCCCATTTGTCCTCTGCATTGACGATTGTCTGAGCCAGCACTTCGGTGGTCGCATGCCGATACAGTGTCAATAAAGCTCCTGCTTTACCTAGTCCTTCAAACTGTGGCCGGGTTTCAAGCACTTGAGTTCGATCGTTCAACGGCAGTTGTATAACCGCTTTCTCAAAGCCTGCTAGAGCCTGAGTCACATCGCAATGACGGTGTGGCAACTTGTAGTCTGAATCGAGACCATCACGTTCCTGTTTGGCAGAATACGTCAGTGGCCCCACCGGCAATGAACTTGTGACCTGCGCCTCCCATGTTCCATCGCGCGCCACCCGTGCGGTCGCCAATACCGGACCACTTGCCTGGCGGACCGTGACCATCGCGCCCGGCAACCCCCATCCGGAAAACCTCGGCATACGCCGTACTGTTTGATCTGGCGTTGGAAACGCCACAACGGGACAGTCAATCTCTGTGATGCGCTGCACTGTAAATGCATCACTCATGCGCCATTCAGAATTCACGCGATCCAGCGTCTGGCTTACCTGCACGCGTGTCAGTCCATCAGGAAGATCCCTGTTGCCCAACACCCGCCAGTATCCATCTTCATCGGCCTGGGTCGACGGCGCCAGACGGACCTCTGTGTCGTACCAGGCCGTCACGGCGATAAACGCATGAGGAGCAGCCCTGCCAGCGTAAACTGCCTGTGGACCTACCCAGTCACCTGCCCGCGGTTCAGTAAGGTCGATGGGGGCACTGAGCAGCGTCAGGGTAATCGGGACGGATTGTTGGGAGTTCGGTTCCGTACCGACTCGGGCAACGGCGGCGATTTTGTCCGTGGCCACCATGTTGTGTCCGAAAAGCCCCGACCAGGTGTTGTCCGCCTTGACGAGAACGGGCTCGAAATTGTGGGGTCTACCCACCCGCTGCACTATCACGCTATCCCCGGCGACTCCATGCCCGGAAACCCTGACCATTTTCCCGACATTCTCGGTATTCAACGGCGTATCGAGCAGCGGCGCATTCGGCACGAACATGACCGTAATCTCTGTTGGATTGCTGCGATAGCCATCCTGAAGCACCCTGACCTCCAGCGTTTTGGAACCCGCCGCCAACTCGACCGGAGTAGTCCATTTCCCGTCAACCACCGGAACGCTGGTAATGAATGGTGATGATCCTTTGATCGACAGCTCGACGGAACCGTACGTTGCAGAGGTGCTACCGGAAAAAGTGGACTTTCGCGCGGGCTGGCCGTTCGGCCCTGGTACGGTAAATCCGGCCCTTGGCACAGCGACCATGACGGTTTTGTTCTCAGTCGGGCCGGACACGTTACTGCTGGCCTGTGCCTCTTTTTGGCGGCAATAGAAGGTAAGTGGTCCCGGAGCGTGTTTGCCAATACCTATCTTCCAGGTTTTATCCTCGTTCACCGGGCCACTGCCCAATGTCACGTGGGTAGCCGAAAGAATCTCGACCCAGCAGCCTGGCCACCCCTTGCCCTCGATGTCCGCCTCGATTGATACCTCGCCAGTCGTTGTCGGTTCAGGGACCGGCGGTTGAACCGTGAAGGTAAGGTTACTGGCCGCAGATGTCTGCCCCCCCATCGCCGAGGTTGCACTTATGATGTAGGTCTTTGGCGGCAGGGGATCGGTGACGGTATAACTGAACGAACCGATCGTGCCGGCCGTCCCGGTCGCTTTGAGTGGCACCGACGGACGAGTCGGAATTGTCAGCAAAACATCCGAATTCGTCCAGGCAAGACCGGTAATCGTTGGTGTCTGGTTAGTCTGCGCATCTGGATCAGGCGCTGTATAAGTGGGAGAGGATGACGGAATGGTCACCTCTGGAACAGCGACCTCCGCAGACCAGACACCGTTTACCCATTGTTTGACGGTGAGGGTTCCATAAGTGCCCGGGTCAAGATCGACAGAAGTTGTGCGCCAAGTGAGATCAGATTGCACCTCACCGTTGGGAAACTTGGGGCGAAAATCCTGACCGTCCTTGTGGATGATGGCCAATCCCTTACTCGTACCCCACGTATTGCCCCTGCCCGTAATTGTAAGTTTATTGCCGTTGCGCGTGACACTCACAGACGTGGGTCGAGAAGTGGGAACGGCAACCGGTATATCAGCGATCCAACCTGAGCTGTAGATACGCCCTGTTCCTCCATCGGACACGCTTTGCCGACCGCCATACCTGTAATTCCCCGGCAACACCGTGGCCGGAAGATCCTTCGTATAGATACCTGTACTAGGAATGTCCACATCGATGGAATTGACTTCGTCACCCGACACATGAATATGCATCCTGCCTGTCGCGTAACCCGTGCCATGAAATTCGATGCCTTCGCCTTTGGGTCTGGACTGAAGCACAGGTTTGGCAGGCCGGATCTTGTAAAGAACGGAACCGCCACGACCGGATTGCTTGCCACTGAGGAACTGTTCCGCTGCCACCCTTCGCAACCCGGGCTGGAGCGTTACGGCAGCGCTCCATGTGGCCGATACGCCGACAGGGGCGGTCCCGACCAACGTTTGCGTTGTATCGATAAAAACCCGCACTTCGGCGTTGGCTAATCTGTTGTTGCCGGAGACGGTGAAGGTTTGTTCTTGTTCGGTATTGTTGCCGGGGGGGGTAATGCTCGGATAGTCCAGATAACGGAAGGTAACGTGTTCTGTGTAGCGCTGGACGCCATCGAGTTCTGCCGTTATGTACTTTTCACCACTGCCTGAGAAAGCCGCCAGCGGTGACGCTTGCCAGTTGGATGACGAGCCGGTACTGGCCGTGCTGGACCAGACAACACCAGAACCACCTTGAACGACTTTCACTGAAGTATTGGGCGCTGCGATTCCAGTGAACTTGAAGTCCTTGGCAGGCATTATCGAGTTATTTGTTGGCGAGGTCAGTTTTGCTCGGTAGGCAGTGATGTACCCAGTCCGGGCAGAGTTCCTGCCATTGACTTGTTGATAGGCCTGAATGCTTTGATCGTTTTTATTGTCCGCAACGGTGACCGGCACTGACCAGGCTCCGGCAGTTGGCTGAACGCGTGCATTCAGTGTTCCCCCACCGTGATCAAGCACCATATTGGCCCCGGCGATTCCTCCGGCGCCTGTTACATCAAAAGTTGAAGCAGTAAAGTTTTTGTTCGGGCCGATGGTGGGAGTCGCCGGGATGTAACTGACAGTATGAGAACCCGTCATCCATACATCACTGACACCCGCTCTGTCATAGTCAAAACCAAACCCTATCGTCGCATTTCCCGCATTAACCACAATCGTTTTGCTTGAGGTGATTTCTCGCCACTGACCATTTTGCAAGGCTCTCCCCGTCAGTTCAACCGGGTTCCAGACCGTACCCGTCGGGGCAACCTGCATCCATACGTTTCCGTCAGGCTGATTGTTGGCGGTGGCCTTGTAGTGTGTCGCAGCGCAGGTAAAAGTATTGCCGTCAGCACTGTATGAGTACACCACTCGAAGCCATGCCTCATACCCATCCTTTGTGACATAAATATCGTGCGTGGCCGATATTCCATTATTGATTTCTTCAGCAGACAAGACAGTCGTTTTACCTTCTTCAGTCGCCTGCACCTGTTGCAATGATTCACGGAAAGATCCCGCCTCCGCATCATCTTTTGTATCCATGACTGACTCCATGACTGTTTAAGGGCTCAGAGACACGAGCTCTCTTATCGCCATTGAATGCCAACCCCTTTTTGCGCACACCTGACAGATCTGACAGTCCCGACAAACGGTAACTCTTCCCACAACCCTCTCCGGCAGCGTCCTGCAAGTCGTAACAACGGGCTACGACGCCTTGTGCCATTGCCTACAAATCACTCAGAATCCGCCGGCTTGTGCGCCTTGGCGTTGGCCCGTAACTTGATCCCGTCGCTGCCAATCAGCGGCCGGGTTTAGTCGCCCGGGGTCTTAGTACGTTGCGCATAAGCGTCATCAAGTCGGGTATTCCCTATCCCCGCACTCGATGGTGGCTGTTCGCAGGGCGCCCTCGGGCGCACCGGTACGTACTCCCGGTCGACTAACCTGCTTACAGCCGCCACCCTTTTCTCGTTTAGTCGCGAGCCAATGGTGGCCCTACTGACGAGTACGAAATACATGAAAAAGCCAGTTCCAAATCCACCGCTGGACACCGATCCAACGGACCCGACCGATCAAACCGATCCCGTCTCCCCCTACGCCTCCGTCGATTCAAAAAAACTCCACGACGCCGCCCACCGGGCCCTGGATTTCTACCTCAATCCCCCAAAGGACAAACCGCGCAACTCCGTGGATCGCGGCATGCAGATGTTCAAGGTCGATCCCGAGATCAACCCCGAGGCGATCGCCATCCAGACCTACGAAACCTTTTCTTCGGTCAGCATTCTGTTGCTGGATCTGGCCGACAGCCTGGACGACAAGCCGCGGCATCTGGCGATGGCGATCTATCAGTTGAGTGAATTGGGGTTGTTGCTGGTGGAGAAGACACTGGATAACGAACGGGCGATTGCGATAAACGAGTAAGAAAAAGGGCCACAACCTTCGGCAGATTGTGGCCCTTTTGGTTTTCAGGCCGAGGCCGGCAACGGCTGAAAACTGAAGTACTGCTTCAACGCCTCGACCAGTTGCCCATACTCGGGCGGCGTCCGGTACAGGCTGAAGCCGGCGTCGTAGTGTCGGGGGGTCGCGTCTTCGTGACACCACAGGCAGCACGCCGTCAGATCGATGACTTGCTGACAACCTTCGCCCAAGGGGATTTTCAGGCGCAGGTTGAACTCGGCACCGATCATCATCGGCAACTGGCTGATGAGCATCAAACCGTCTTCGGACACGTTGCCCAGAAAGCCGATGGGTTTGTCGGTGACGCTGTTGAATACTCGCAGAAAATACGGCAGCTGATGCCGTTCGATTCGACGGTCGGTAAACATACGCAGTTCGCCATGCAAGGCTCCATCACAGAGCCGCACTCTCGCTTCGGAACGGGCGTGTGCGTCAGACCCGCTCTCCCCGCTCCCGGTGTGGCGCTCGCCACGTGCATCTCATGCCGGTCGCAGGTGTTGCGCCGGTACAGATATCGATCTGTACCGGTGTCATTCGACTATAGCTCACCCTATACAAGCAGCCAGCTTTTGTATGACAACCGCCATCAGAACCGGGTTGGACGTACCACGGCGGCAGCGCTGCGTGTCGGGTAGTGACCCAAGCTCTGCAGGGTTTCCAGACGCGCGCGGGCGCGGTAGGCGTATTCGCTGTTGGGGTACGAGGCGATGATGAACTGATAGGTCTGCGCCGCATCGACGAACATTTTCTGCCGTTCGAGGCACTGGCCGCGCATCATCGACACTTCCGGCCACACGTAAGGGCGGGCACGGCTGGCGCGTTCGACCTTGGACAGTTCGAGCATCACTTGCTCGCAGTTGCCCCGGTCGTAGGCGCTGTAGGCGTTGTTCAAATGATGGTTCATCGACCAACGGGTGCAGCCCGTGACGGCGAGGACGCTGAGGGCAAGGGCGGCAATGGGCACGAATCGCATGGGGTATTCTCCTGTCTTGTGATCATTATCGACCTCTGGCGAGAAATCTTCAGAGCCCTTTGTTCCGATTGTCGCGTTCAATAAAGAAAACAATAAGTAGTGCAAACGAACAATGACTACACCCAAAGAGCGTAGTAGCCTCTGCGAGCGCTTGAACCTGAGGAGTCTTTGCATGTCCGTCCGTCGTACCAAAATCGTCGCTACCCTTGGCCCGGCCAGTAACTCGCCGGAAGTTCTCGAACAGCTGATTCTGGCTGGCCTGGACGTCGCCCGTCTGAACTTCTCCCACGGCACCCCCGACGAGCACAAGGCTCGCGCGAAGCTGGTGCGTGACCTCGCTGCCAAGCACGGCCGCTTTGTCGCCCTGCTGGGTGACCTGCAAGGCCCGAAAATCCGTATCGCCAAATTCGCCAACAAGCGCATCGAGCTGAAGATCGGTGACCAGTTCACCTTCTCCACCAGCCATCCGCTGACCGAAGGCAACCAGCAAGTGGTCGGCATCGACTACCCGGACCTGGTCAAGGACTGCGGCGTGGGCGACGAGCTGCTGCTCGACGACGGCCGCGTGGTCATGCGCGTTGAAACCGCCACCGCGACCGAGCTGAACTGTGTCGTGACCATCGGCGGCCCGCTGTCCGACCACAAAGGCATCAACCGTCGCGGTGGCGGCCTGACCGCGCCGGCCCTGACTGAAAAAGACAAGGCCGACATCAAGCTCGCCGCTGAAATGGAAGTCGACTACCTCGCCGTGTCCTTCCCGCGTGACGCCGCCGACATGAACTACGCCCGTCAACTGCGCGACGAAGCCGGCGGCACCGCCTGGCTGGTAGCGAAGATCGAACGCGCCGAAGCCGTGGCCGACGACGAAACCCTCGACGGTCTGATCAAGGCTTCCGACGCTGTGATGGTTGCCCGTGGCGACCTGGGTGTGGAAATCGGCGACGCTGAACTGGTGGGCATCCAGAAGAAAATCATTCTGCACGCACGCCGCCACAACAAGGCGGTGATCGTGGCGACCCAGATGATGGAGTCGATGATCCAGAACCCGATGCCGACCCGCGCCGAAGTGTCCGACGTGGCCAACGCCGTGCTCGACTACACCGACGCCGTGATGCTGTCTGCCGAATCCGCTGCCGGCGCTTATCCGCTGGAAGCCGTACAGGCAATGGCGCGCATCTGCGTCGGCGCTGAAAAGCATCCGACCAGCAAGACTTCCAGCCACCGCATCGGCAAGGAATTCGAGCGCTGCGACGAGAGCATCGCGCTGGCAACCATGTACACCGCCAACCACTTCCCGGGCGTCAAGGCGATCATCGCGCTGACCGAAAGCGGCTACACCCCGCTGATCATGTCGCGTATCCGTTCGTCGGTGCCGATCTACTGCTTCACCCCGCACCGCGAAGCCCAGGCCCGCGCGGCAATGTTCCGTGGCGTGTACACCGTACCGTTCGACCCGGCTTCGCTGGCCCCGAACGAAGTCAGCCAGAAAGCCATCGACGAGCTGGTCAAGCGTGGCGTGGTCGAGAAAGGCGACTGGGTCATCCTGACCAAGGGCGACAGCTACCACACCACCGGCGGCACCAACGGCATGAAGATCCTGCACGTGGGCGACCCGCAGGTCTGAGTGACCGGTTGCTGAAAACGAAAAGCCCCGCCATGTGAATGGCGGGGCTTTTTCATTTCAGATTGATCGTTACTAGTTTGATCGTTCCCACGCTCCG
>NZ_AKJQ01000010.1:0-178091 GCF_000282255.1 Pseudomonas sp. GM25
GCGGCTGGCTGCCACTGTTGGAGCGGGTGACGCACAGTGCCAGCGGGCCGTGGGTGGCGTCGAGCCAGGTCATCTGGGCGATGGGCACGCCGTCATATTCGAGCAATTGCGCGCGTTTGAACTGCGCGCCGGGCAGTTTCAGTTTCGCCGGCGACAGGCTCACGCCCAGCCGCGCATCGACGGTTCGCAACTGCGCCAGTTGCGAGGCTTCATCGGTGGGTAGATGTTCGAGGGTCTGCGGCACATACAGCGCCATGTAATCGCCCACCAGTTCACGCCAGTTGTGCGATTGCTGCATTTGCCAGGCCAGAAACAGGCGGTCCGCCGCGACGGCGGCGAGTGCGACGCCCGCTGCCGCTGCGCCGATGAACCAGCGTCGGCTGAAACCGGGTTTCTGCGGTGACGGCGCAGCATCGAGCCGGGCCTGCAAACGGTCGAGCGGTACCTGTTGCGCCAGTTCGTCGTAGGCAGTTTTGAACGGCAGATTGCTGCGACTCAGCCATTGCACCCGCAAACTCAGCAGCGGATCGTCGGCGATGAGGCTGTCGAGTTGGCTGCGCTGTTCGCGGTCCAGTTCATCGTCCAGATACGCCACCAGTTGCTCGTCGGAAGGCGCATTCATTGCCGGTCTCCTGCGGGGCTGTTTGGTACCGCTTGCAGCGGCGGATATTCGGCCAGTTTCAGGCGCGCGGTGGCCAGCCGGCTCATGACCGTGCCGATCGGCACTTGCAGGATCTCGGCAACTTCGCGGTAGGACAGGCCCTCGACGTAAGCGAGATAAACCGTTTCACGCTGGGTTTCCGGCAGCGCATCGACCCGGCGGATCACCTGCGCCGCCATCACATGAGTCTGCGCGGCGTATTCACCATCGAAGGTCAGCTGACTTTCGGCGTCCGCCACACCCTGGCCCTGGCGCACCCGGCGGGCGCGCACTTCATTGAGCCAGATCGAATGCAGAATGCTCAGCAGCCAGCGATCCATGCGCGTGCCGGCTACGTACTGGCCCGAACGCTCGAGCGCCCGTACGCAGGTGGCTTGCACCAGATCCTCGGCCACGTGCCGGCTGCGCGACAGCAGCAAGCCGTAGCGCCACAGGCGCACCAGGTGTTGCCCGAGTTCGGCTCTGAAGGCCTGATCGCTGAAAATGTTCGCCTCCGCGTGTCGTGTCAGGTTTTCGATGAATCGTTGATGGCTTCGGCCAGGTCCCGGTATTCCTCGCAGGTCGTGCCGCAGATCTTCTGGATGTGCTGCAACTGTTCCTGCGCCAGATCGACGCGGCCCTTGATCACATAGGCTTCGCCCAGGTACTCGCGGACTTGCGCGTACTGCGGATCGAGTTTCACCGATTGCAGGTAATAACCGATCCCTTCGTCGGTGCGCCCCAGTTTTCGTGTGGCGTAACCGCGATAGTTGAGGGCCTTGGCGGTGTTCGGTTGTTCCAGCGTGTCGAGCAGGGCCAGGGCTTCTTCATAACGGCCGGCCTTGGCCAGACGGTAGGCGTAATCGGTCCGGTCGGCGTCGGGCACCAGATGGCTGGTCTGCATGACGCACTTCTGCGTCTTGGTGTCGAACACCTGGCCTTTGGGGCAGTTGGGTTTCTGCACCGGCGCCTCTTCATCGCCATTGGCGAAGGCGAGGGGGCTCGCGAAAACGGCGGCCACCAGCAACGGGGCGGCGAACATAACGGAACGGATAGTCATGGGCAAGGCTCCACAGGGGGTCATGTTTCACTTTGAACACCACAGGGTGAAAATTTATTCATTGCTTTGTCAGGCTTTGTTAAAGGAAAGCCCTTTTCCCGGCGCTATGCTCGTCAGCATTCGTTGTCGATCTGCAGTTCTACCATGGGAGTTTGGCCATGAAAGATCAGGTTCACCACTCGGCCGCCAGCGGCTACAAAACCGCTGCCGATACCTACGTCAAAGGCCGGCCCGACTATCCGCCGGCCGTCAGCGAATGGCTGACGGGCACACTGGGCCTCGATGGCCACAAGACTGTTATCGACCTCGGCGCCGGCACCGGCAAGTTCACCGGACGGCTGGTGGCGACCGGCGCCCAGGTGATTGCCGTGGAGCCGGTGGCGCAGATGCTGGAAAAACTGTCGCTGGTCTGGCCGCAGGTGTTGGCCGTCAGCGGTACGGCAACGGATTTGCCGCTGCCCGATGCCTCGGTGGATGCGGTGGTGTGCGCGCAGGCCTTTCACTGGTTTGCCAGTACCGAGGCGCTGGATGAAATCGCCCGGGTCCTCAAACCGGGCGGCAAACTGGGCCTGATCTGGAACCTGCGCGACACCCGGATCGACTGGGTGCCCAAGCTGGACGCCATCGTCAATGCGTTGGAAGGCGACACGCCGCGCTTCTACACCGGCGAATGGCGCAAGGCCTTTCCCCATCCGGCGTTCGGGCCGTTGCACGCTCAGCACTTTCAGCACGGCCATACCGGCTCGCCGGAAGATGTGATTTTCAACCGGGTGCGCTCCACCAGTTTCATTGCCGCGTTGAGTGACCAGCAGCGCGCAAAGATCGACGAGCAGATTGCTGAACTGATTGCCAGCGAGCCGCAACTGCGGGGCAGGGAGGTGGTGACGGTGCCATACGAGACCGCTGCCTTCGTCGCGGTGAAGAACGGCTAGAGTCCCGCATTTGGCCGAACCGCCGTGCTGATGCCTTGTTATAGTTCGGGCCTCATTTTCAGCCCGGTAAAGGATTTCTGCCATGACTCAATACACCACCTTCAGCGTCGAACTGGCCGACAACATCGCCCATGTGCAGATCAATCGTCCGGAAAAGATCAACTCGATGAACGCCGCGTTCTGGAGCGAAATCGTCGAGGTGTTTCAGTGGATCGACGACACAGACGAGGTGCGGGTGGTGGTGCTCAGCGGCGCCGGCAAACACTTTTCCTCGGGCATCGACCTGATGATGCTGGCCGGCGTGGCCAATGAGCTGGGCAAGGATGTCGGTCGCAATGCGCGCCTGCTGCGCAAAAAGATCCTGACCCTGCAAGCATCCTTCAATGCCGTCGACAATTGCCGCAAACCGGTACTCGCAGCGATCCAGGGTTATTGCCTGGGCGGCGCCATCGACCTGATCGCCGCCTGCGACATGCGCTACGCCGCTGAAGACGCGCAATTCTCTATTAAAGAAATCGATATCGGCATGGCGGCTGATGTAGGCACTTTGCAACGGTTGCCACGGATCATCGGTGACGGCATGCTGCGTGAGCTGGCTTACACCGGTCGCACCTTTGGCGCCGAAGAAGCGCGCAGCATCGGCCTGGTCAATCGCGTCTACAGCGACAAGGACGGTCTGATCGAAGGCGTGATGGACATTGCCCGGGACATCGCCGGCAAGTCGCCGATCGCGGTCACCGGCACCAAGGAAATGATCAGCTACATGCGCGACCATCGCATCGACGACGGTCTCGAGTACGTTGCCACCTGGAACGCCGCCATGCTGCAATCCAACGATCTGCGCGTGGCGATGGCCGCCCATATGAGCAAACAGAAACCCGAATTTCTGGATTGAGAAACCATGACATCTCGCTGGACCACTGCAGTACTGGACACAGATCAACCCGGCGGCTGGGCCGTGGCGCGCAGCCCCGAGGGTTTCCTGTTCGATGACAACGGCGCGCTGTTCCCCCGGGAATGGCTCAAGCGTCAGGACTTGTCGGTCCTTGCCGAGCACGGTATCGGTCATCTCGATGGCGAGCCGGTGTATCTGCTGGAACTGCGCAGCACCAGCGAGGTGCCGGGGTGCAACTGGAAAGGCCTGCGGGCGTTCATGCTCGACGGCGATCACACGATCTACAAAGTGCTGGGTTATGCGGCGCAGATTGGTACTTGGGCGCGCGAACACCGTTTCTGCGGCAATTGCGGTCAGGCCATGACCCAGGTGCCGCGGGAGCGGGCGATGTATTGCCAGCCCTGTGACCTGCGCAGTTATCCGCGGATTTCGCCGAGCATGATCGTGCTGGTGACCCGTGGCGATGAAGTCCTGCTGGCGCGCTCACCGCGTTTCGTCACCGGGGTCTACAGCACGCTGGCCGGGTTTGCCGAACCGGGTGAGTCGGCCGAGGATTGCCTGATTCGCGAAGTGCGCGAAGAAGTGCAGATCGAGGTGAAGAACATTCAGTACATGGGCAGCCAGTGCTGGCCGTTCCCGCACTCGATGATGCTCGGCTTCCATGCCGAATACGCCGGTGGCGAGATTGTCTGCCAGGAAGACGAGATCGAAGACGCCCAGTGGTTCAACGTGCACGATCTGCCGCCGTTGCCGGCATCCAAATCGATTGCCCGTTACCTGATCGACGTCTACGTGGCGCGGCGCTTAGGCCACGCTGAACCAGTGCTGCCAGGCTAGACGCACGGTCAACCCCAGCACCACGGTGATGAACACCGGACGAATGAACTTGGCGCCGCCGCTGATCGCGGTGCGCGCCCCGAAGAAGGCGCCGACCATCACCGACAGGCCCATGCTCAGGCCGATGATCCAGTCCACCTGCCCGGAAAACACGAACACCGACAGCGCCGCAATGTTGCTGACGAAGTTCATGCTGCGCGCCACGCCGCTGGCCTTGACCAGATCGATCGGGTAGAGCAGCAGGCTGCTGACCGTCCAGAACGCGCCAGTGCCGGGGCCGGCCACGCCGTCGTAGAAACCGAGGCTGAAGCCCTGGGTCGATTGCCACTTCTTCTTGATCGGTGCGTCGCTGTCCAGCGGCGCTTTCGGCGTGCCGCCAAACAACAGGTAAAGGCCACAGGCGAAGACGATCACCGGCAGCATCTTGTTCAGCCATTCGGCCGGCAGATAGTGGGCGACGACGGCGCCGGTCAGCGCACCGACCAGCGTGCCGACGATGGCGTGCATCCACTGCCGTGGGTGAAACAGCTTGCGTCGGTAGAAAGTGAAACTGGCGGTGGCCGAACCGAAGGTCGAACTCAGTTTGTTGGTGCCCAGCACCAGGTGCGGCGGCAGGCCGGCGGTGAGCAACGCAGGCGTGGTCAACAGACCGCCACCGCCGGCGATGGCGTCGATGAATCCGGCAATGAAAGCGACAAGGGCCAGAACGGCCAGGGTGGTGAGGTCAACGCTGAGTTCGAAAGGCATGGAATCGGCTTATTTCGGCAGGGCGCAGAACAGGGCTGCGGGGAGGGTGGTCATGTTACTCATTTCCAAGTGTTGCGGCGACCCATAAGGCCCTATCGCGAGCAGGCTCGCTCCCACATTGGAATGCATTCCCACTGTGGGAGCGAGCCTGCTCGCGATAGCTTGGGTCCAGCCACTTCAAATCCCAACTGTTGCCCACCCAACACGCTAACAACAAATCACCCTCTCACCATGCATGCCGATTGCCGGAAGCCCCAATAAAACCGGGCTTCAGGGGCTGGCACGCTTGCTGCTCTAGCTCACTCACCTTCATCAACTGTCCCGAGGACACGCCAATGAGTCAGCAAGCCGTGAAATTTGCCTACTGGGTGCCGAACGTCAGCGGTGGGCTGGTGGTCAGCAAGATCGAACAACGCACCGACTGGGGCATCGACTACAACCGCAAGTTGGCGCAACTGGCCGAGGCGGCGGGTTTCGAATACGCCTTGACGCAAATCCGCTTCACCGCCGGTTACGGCGCCGAGTTCCAGCATGAATCGGTTGCCTTCAGCCACGCGCTGCTCGCTGCCACCAGCAAGCTCAAAGTCATCGCCGCCATTTTGCCCGGCCCGTGGCAACCGGCGCTGGCGGCCAAACAGTTGGCGACCATCGATCAACTCACCAACGGCCGGATTGCGGTGAACATCGTCAGCGGCTGGTTCAAGGGCGAGTTCCAGGCGATTGGCGAGCATTGGCTGGAGCACGACGAGCGCTATCGTCGCTCGGAAGAGTTCATCCGTTCGCTGCGAGGGATCTGGAGCCAGGACAACTTCACCTTCCGTGGCGATTTCTATCGTTTCGACAACTACAGCCTCAAGCCTAAACCGCTGGGCCGCCCGGAAATCTTTCAGGGTGGCAGTTCCCGTGCCGCGCGGGACATGGCGGCACGGGTGTCGGACTGGTATTTCACCAATGGCAACAGCGTCGAGGGCATCAAGACCCAGGTCGACGACATTCGCGCCAAAGCGGCAGCGAACCATCATTCAGTCAAAATCGGGGTGAATGCGTTTGTCATTGCCCGGGATACCGAAGAGGAAGCCAAAGCGGTGCTGGCGCAGATCATCGATCAGGCTGACCCGGAAGCGGTGAATGCCTTTGGTGATGCGGCGAAACAGGCGGGCAGGGCGTCGCCGGAGGGCGAGGGCAACTGGGCGAAATCGACCTTTGAAGATCTGGTGCAGTACAACGATGGCTTCAAGACCAATCTGATCGGCACGCCTCAGCAGATTGCCGAGCGGATCGTGGCGTTGAAAGCGGTGGGTGTGGATCTGGTGTTGGCGGGGTTCCTGCACTTTCAGGAAGAGGTGGAGTATTTCGGCAAGCGAGTGTTGCCTTTGGTGCGGGAGTTGGAAGCCAAACCAGCGCTGCAGCACAGCGCCGAAGTGGCCTGAAGACCCTTCCTGCACAATCTGCAGGAAGGATCGGCGGCTGAATTACAGACCCAGCTCGGACAGTCCCGGATGATCATCCGGGCGGCGGCCCAGCGGCCAGTGGAACTTGCGTTCGCTTTCCTTGATCGGCATGTCGTTGATGCAGGCGTAGCGCTGGAACATCAGGCCGTGTTCGTCGAATTCCCAGTTTTCGTTGCCGTAGGAACGGAACCAGTTGCCCGAGTCGTCGTGCCATTCGTAGGCGTAGCGCACGGCGATGCGGGTGTCGGAGTAGGCCCAGAGTTCTTTGATCAGGCGGTAATCCAGTTCCTTGGCCCATTTGCGGGTCAGGAAACCCTTGGCTTCTTCGCGGTTGTTGGCGAATTCGGCACGGTTGCGCCATTTGGTGTCCAGGGTGTAGGCCAGCGACACGCGCTCCGGGTCGCGGGAGTTCCAGCCATCCTCGGCCAGACGAACTTTTTCAATGGCCGATTCACGGTTGAACGGTGGCAATGGCGGACGAACTTCGGCTGCAGTAGACATGTTTGTCTCCCGATCTGTTAACAGTTAAACAACTTGTCAGGCTTATTAAGGCGTTACAGGTCCAATAACTTTCGCGCCATGCATTGCGCATTATCGGCGGCACTGTGATCACCCATCACAAGCGCTACGGTAATGGCGCCGTCAATCAGGATCAGCAGCTGTTTGGCCAACAGTTGCGGGTCCTCGGCCCCATGTTCGGTACACAGCTCGCACAGGTAGTCGAGCAGTTTCTGTTTGTGGTCTTTGGCGACCAGGCGCACCGGATCCTCGGGATCGCCGGTTTCGCCACTGGTGTTGATGAAGGCGCAGCCCCGGAAACCTTCCGAGGCGAACCAGCCCTTGAGCACGGTAAACAGGTTGAGCAGACGATCGGCCGGGGTTTCGGCCTGATCGACGGCGCTTCTGTACCAATGCATCCAGCGCACGTCGCGGCGTTGCAGGGCGGCGACGGTCAACTCCTCCTTGTTGGCGAAGTAGCGGTAGATACTCTTTCTGGAAACACCGGCGGTTTTCACCAGAAGATCCATGCCGGTGGCAGCGATGCCACTTTTGTAGATCAACTTTTCGGTGACATCCAGAATGATGTCTCGGGTCGTGTCGTTGCTTGTGATTTCGTTCATGTGGCGAACAGTAGAACGATCGTTCTCCTTGGTCAAATGTTTTTTATTGATCGTTCCCACGCTCCGCGTGGGAATGCCTCAACGGACGCTCCGCGTTCCAGCTCTGGAAGGGACGCGGAGCGTCCCGGGCTGCATTCCCACGCAGAGCATGGGAACGATCATTCAAGAGCGCGGTAACGATCAGTCATTACAGACACTCACAAGACCCGAAGGAGTTGATGGTGTAAGCTCTCGGGTTCTTCGGATTCGACCCATTGCGAGCCCTATGCCGTTGCTTTTCAAACGCTCTCTGCTGCCCAAACTGCGCAGCTTTCCGCTGACCGCCGAGGCCGTGACGATCCTGCCCGGCGCCGCCGATTTCCGCCGTTGCCTGCTGGAAAAAATCGCCCAGGCGACCCAGCGCATCTACCTCGTTGCGCTTTATCTGCAAAACGATGAAGCCGGCCAGGAAATTCTCGATGCCTTGCACGCCGCCAAACTCAAGCGTCCCGAGCTTGAAATCGCGGTGGTCGTCGACTGGCTGCGGGCCCAGCGTGGCTTGATCGGCGCCGGCAAACAGCCGGGCAACTCGGCGTGGTATCAGGAAATGACCCGCACCCACCAGAGCGTGGTGCCGGTCTACGGCGTGCCGGTGCAAACCCGCGAGCTGTTCGGCGTGCTGCACCTCAAAGGCTTCGTGATCGACGATTGCGTGGTCTACAGCGGTGCGAGCCTGAACAACGTCTATCTGCACAAGTTCGACAAGTACCGCTTCGACCGTTATCACGTGCTGCAAAGCCGCGAACTGGCGGACTCGATGCACCACTTGGTCAAGCACGGCCTGATCGAATCGAAAGCGGTGCATCGCCTGGACCTGCCGAACCTGCCGACCACCCGCAGCCTGCGCAACGACATCGGCGACCTGCGCAGCCGCCTCAAATATGCGGCCTACGACACCAGTGCCGGCAGCACGGCGCATACCGGCCTGTCGGTCAGTCCGTTGCTCGGTGTAGGCAAGAACAACCCGCTGAACCGGGTGATTCTGGAGCTGATCGCCAGCGCCCAGAAGCAACTGACTATCTGCACGCCGTACTTCAATCTGCCGCTCGGCGTGATCCGCGAGATCAACCGGGCGCTTGCGCGCGGCGTGAAGATCGACATCGTGGTCGGCGACAAGACCGCCAACGACTTCTACATTCCGCCGAGCGAGCCGTTCAAGGTGATCGCCGCGCTGCCGTATCTCTACGAGATCAGCCTGCGCCGTTTCGCCAAGCGGCATCAGCGCAACATCGACAGCGGCCAGTTGAACCTGCACCTGTGGCGTGAAGGCGACAACAGCTATCACCTCAAGGGCATGTGGATCGACCAGCGCTACACGCTGCTGACCGGCAACAACCTCAACCCGCGGGCTTTCCGTCTCGATCTGGAAAACGCCTTGCTGATCGATGACCCGAAAGGCGAGTGGCTGGAACCGCGCCGCGCGGAGCTGGAGAACATCTTCGTTCACACCACGCGGATTGCACGTTTCCAGGACCTGGAAGCCTTGCCAGACTATCCGGCGGGCGTGGCCAAGTTCCTCAAGCGCGTAAGCCGGGTGCGGGTCGAGCGGTTGCTCTATCGCATTCTCTAAAACCGGCCCACAAAAAATCCCCCGAACGCAGCACGCGTCCGGGGGATTTTTTTATGCGCGGACTCAGTTCAGACCGAGCTTGCCACGCAACGTCGACAGGTCTTCGGCCAAGGTATTGACCGGGCCGACCAGCGCCTTGCGGTCGTTGTCCTTCACCTTGTCGTAAGTCTCAAAACCACCGTCCTTGGTCTTGTACTTGGCCAGGATCTTGTCCACGGTGGCGAAGTTCTTGTCGACTTTGGCGGCGAAGGCCTTGTCCTGCTTCTCGATCTGCGGACGGAACAGGTCGACGATTTTCTTCGCGCCGTCGATGTTGCCCTGGAAGTCGTAGAGGTCGGTGTGGCTGTAGCGGTCTTCTTCACCGGAGATCTTGGTCGCGGCAACTTCTTCGAGCAGCGCAGCGGCGCCGCCGACGACTTTTTCCGGCGGGAATGTCAGGCCGGCGACGCGGGTCTGCAGGTCTTTCACGTCCTTGTTCAGGCCATCGGCCAGGGCGTCGAGATCCTTGGTGCTCTTTTCCGAGAACAGCGAGTATTCGATGCGGTGGAAACCGGTGAAGTCTTCGGCTTTCACGCCTTGCTCGTGGTCGTCGACGCGGGAGTCGATGGAGGCGTCGAGGTCACTGAACAGCTCGGCAATCGGCTCGATCGACTCATAAAAAACGCGGGTCGGCGCGTAGAGCTTCTGCGCGGTGGCCAGGTCGCCTTTTTTCACCGCGTCGGTGAACTGCTGGGTGTGGCTGGCCAGTTCATCCAGTTGTTCGGTGACGTAGATCTTGTAGTCCGACACCGGCCCCACCAGATCCAGAGGCGCGGTCGCGGCGAACGCCGACAGCGGGGTGTTGAGCAAACCAAGGGTCAGCAATAACGCGAGTGGCGTCTTTTTCATGGGGGCGGCTCCTGTTGAATGCTATGCAGTTGTTTTTGGTTGGGTAGCGTTGAGCAGCGAGCGACCGATGAAGTCCTTGTCGCCCGTGACACCCGGGAGGG
Organism: Pseudomonas sp. GM25; assembly: GCF_000282255.1. NCBI lineage: Bacteria > Pseudomonadati > Pseudomonadota > Gammaproteobacteria > Pseudomonadales > Pseudomonadaceae > Pseudomonas > Pseudomonas sp. GM25. Next base: position 10,282 of record NZ_AKJQ01000010.1, read on the forward strand.
TGAAGAAGTAACCGCCGCCGACCGGCTTGAGGTATTCCTCCAGCGGCTCGCCATTGAGGCGGGTCTGCACGGTGATGAAGCCTTTTTCCAGGTCGGCCTGGTAACAGATGAACAGCAGGCCCATGTCGAGCTGGCCGTTCTTGTTCACGCCGTTGGAATAGTTGAACGGTCGGCGCAGGATCAGGTTGGCCTGGCTCGCGGCGGTGCGCGGGTTGGCCAGGCGGATGTGCGCGTCGAGCTTGGTCAGCTTGCCTTCCGGGTCCTTGCTGTAATCCGGGACTTCGGTTTCATGGCTGGCGCCCATCGGCGCGCCGGTGGTTTTGACCCGGCCGATGATGCTTTCCTGTTCCTGCAATGGCGTGCGGTCCCAGCGTTCGACGAAGTTGCGGATGATCCGCACCGCCTGATAACTGCCGTGGGCCGCCCAGGCCGGTTCGTCGCTGCCCGGTTGCACCCAGACGATGCGGTCCATGGCTTTGCCGTCGTTGGAATCAGGGTTGGCCGAACCGTCACGGAAACCCAGAAAGTTACGCGCCGATTGCGCCGGCACACCGGATTTGGCCGGGGCTTGCGGCGGCACGCTGCCTTCCTGTTTCCAGCGCACCAGCAGCAGGTCCGGCAGGTTCTTCACGATGTCGCGCAGGGCGTGGATGTTGGTGTCGGCGGTGTTGGAGCAGAACTGCAGGCTCAGGTCGCCGTGGCAGCAATCGGCTTCCAGCGCATCGTTGGGGAAACCGACCATGCGGATCAGGCGCTTGGGTTTGGCGGACGCGAGGCCGAAACGCTCGTCGAACAGCGATTCGCCCACCGACACAGTGATGGTCAAGTTGTCCGGGGTGACCACCGGGCCGAGGATGCCGGAATCCGGCGGCGGCAACTTCGGATCGATCTGCGCCACCGGGCCGCCCTTCATCAGGAACGCGATGCGCTCGTTGAGGGTGCGGAACAGACGCTCCAGGTCTTCACGGTCGCTGGCCAGCACATCGAACGACACCAGCATGCCGGCCGCCGGGCGCGGGGTGACGATGCCGCTCTGGTGTACGCCATGAAAGTCATGGTGATCCTGGGTCTTGTCGCTGCTCGGTGCTTCGGTGACTTGCGCAGGCGCGGCGGCCATCGCCGGGCAGCTCAACGCCGTGCCGGCCAGTGCGACACCGGCGGCGCCCATGCCCATCAATACGCGGCGACGTTGCAGGTTGAAGTGTTCGGAATCGTTCATCGGTATTCGTCTTCTGCTTACAGGCCGGAGAGGCCGAGGGCGGGATCAATGGCGTCGAGGGCGTCGGCCAGAGCCTTGGCCTTGTCGGCGATCTGCTTGCGTTGCTCACCGTTGACGGTGTCGTAGCTGGCGTAGCCGTCCTTGACCTTGAAGCCGTTCAGCGTGGTATCGAAATCAGCCAGCGCGCCGTCGATTTTCGGCAGCAGGTCGGCGGCGGATTTGCTCAGCAGCGGGCGCAGCAGTTCGACGACTTTGTGCGCGGTTTCCTGATTGGCCGCGAAGCCGTTGAGATCGCTGTGGCTGTAGCGTTCCTCTTCGCCGCTGGCGGCGCGCACGTCGGCGAGGGTGTTGAGGTTGCGCACGACGATTTCCACCAGTTGCTCCGGCGGCAGCGACTGGGCCAGCAGCTGTTGTTTCAACGTGGTGACGTTGTCGAGCAAGCCCTGGGCAATGGGCGTCAGGCCGTCGAGTTTGCGTTGCTGGAACAGAGCGTATTCGAGGCGGTGGAAGCCGACGAAGGCCGGATCCTGCTCGCGTTTTTCGAAGTAATCGGCGCGGGCGTTGATGCTGTTGTCCAGCTCGGCCAGGCGTTGTGCGGCGGGGGCCAAGCGCTGGTACGCGGCGCGGGCTGGCAAATACAAAGCCTGGGCTTGTGCCAGATCGCCGCTGTCGATGGTTTGATTCAGCGCCGTCACGGCTTTGATCAGCGCGCTGCCCTGGCTGGCCAGATAGACGCGGAACTCCGACAGCGGCCCGACGAAGGCAACCATCGACGGCTTGGCCTTGGCGGCGGCATCCGAAGCGGCGGTCGGCGTCACGTGCAGGGTGCCGCGCGGGTTGCTCAGCAGGCCGCAGGTGATGGCGTAATCGCCGGGTTGCAGGTTGGCGTTGATCACCTGGCTCAGGCCCGGCGCGATGTTCTCGCGTTCTTCGATCACCAGCACGCCGTCGAGGATCTCCCATTCCACCGCCCGGTCGGAGCGGTTGACGATGCGAAAACTGGCGCGGCCGGCCGGTACGGTGAGGGCGTTCGGCTCGCAACTGTGCGGATGGATGTTCACCACCACTTCGTCATGATTGTGCTGACGTTTGGCGGCGGCCATTTTCGAGGCGTAGTAGAACAGGCCACCGGCGGCGATCATCACGACCACCGAACCGGCCACCGCCCAGCGCAAGGCGCGGGGAGGCGAGGCCTGAGGAATATTAGGCTTTGACATGAAGGCCCTTATTGGCTGGAAACAGAAGACGATTGGGCAGCGGGTTTGGGGGCAGGCATGAAGAACATCACCAGCGCCACCAGCAGATAAATCAGGTACGCGCCGAGGGTGCTGACGGTCGGTGCGTCCTGATAACCGAACATGCCGGCCAGCACCGAGCCCAGCGGGCCGTCCATCGGCAGCGTCGCGCTGAAGTCGAAGAGCACGGTTTGCAGGTGGTTCCACACCCCGGCTTCATGCAGCGCCTGCACCGAGTTGGCGAGAATCCCGGCGGCGACCACGAGGATGAACAGCCCGGTCCAGCGGAAGAACGCCGACAGGTTCAGACGCATGCTGCCGCTGTAGATCAGGAAGCCGACGATGATCGCCAGGATCAGGCCGAGCAGGGCGCCGATCGGCGCGGCCGGGCCTTCGCTCTGCTGGAACACGGCGAGCAGGAAGAACACGGTTTCCAGACCTTCCCGAGCCACGGCGAAAAACACCATGGCGATCAGCGCGATGACCTGATGCTTCGACGCGGTCAGCGCATGATCGAGGGAGGCTTGCAGCGAATGCTTGATCGAACGCGCCACCTTGCGCATCCAGAACACCATCGAACTGAGAATCCCCACAGCGACGAGGCCGACCACGCCTTCGAACAGTTCCTGCTGCTTTTGCGGGAATTCGGCGCTGACCAGTTCCAGGCCACCGCCGACCAGCAAGGCCAGCGCGGCGGCGAGAAACACCCCGATCCACACCGCCGGCATCCACTGGCCACGGCCGGTCTGTTGCAGGTAGCTGGCGATGATGCCAACGATCAGCGCGGCTTCGATGCCTTCGCGCAACATGATCAAAAAGGGAACGAGCATTCGACGATCACTGTGTAACGAAATGAGGTTACAAGTTGTAACATAATGAAAGTCATTCTCACATGGCATCCATTGACATTTACCTGAACCTCAGCTGAACGACTCTGAACATCCACGTCGCCCAGCCAGCTGCGCTAAGATGCCCGCCACTCGAACAACAACAGGATTGCGCGCGTTCCATGTCGGAAAAAGACACCATCGCCATTCAACTGGTGCGCGAAGCACTGCTGCAAAGTTGTGCCCCGGGCGTGGCCACGGAAGAAGTCTTGAGCAAGGTCGGGATCGATCCGGCGCTGCTGTCCACCGATGACGCGCGCGTGCCGGCCAGCCAGTACGCGCGGTTATGGCGCCTGTTGGCGCGACGCGGCGATGACGAATTCTTTGGCATGGACCCGCGCAAGCTGAAATCCGGCAGCCTGGAATTCCTCTGCCGCAGCGCCATGGCCCAGCCGAACCTGGCTGCGGGGCTGAGCACCGGTTTGAATTTCCTGTCGTTGATGCTCGAACGCATGCCCGCGCAACTGGTGCATCAGCAGAGTCTGGCGGAAATCGTGCTGCTGGAAGACGATCCGGAACCGCGCCGCGCCTTCACCTATTTCACGTATTGGATGATCGTCCACGGTGTGGCGTGCTGGCTGGCGGGGCGGCGGATTCCGATCCTGGCCATCGAGCTGCGCTGCCCGGCGCCGGATTTCTGTGATGACTATCGGGTGATGTTCTCGGAAAACCTGCGTTTCGACCGGCCGCGCACGCGGATGATCTTCGCCGCTGACGTGCTGGATCTGCCGATCAAGCGCAGCGCCGAGGAATTGAAGCGCTTTCTGGCCCATGCCCCGGCCAACATTCTGGTGAAGTACCGCGACCCGGAAAGCCTTGCGAGCCGGATCAAGCAGGATCTGCGGCAATTATCTGCTGAACACTGGCCGGAAACCGATGCGCTGGCCCAGCAATTGTGCATGTCGGCGTCGACCCTGCGCCGGCGTCTGGCTGAAGAAGGGCAGACTTATCAGGGGCTGAAGGACAGTGTGCGCAAGGAGTTGGCGATCACCTGGCTGGCGGAGCCTTCGATCAGTTTTGCAGAGATCGCCACCCGCTTGGGGTTTTCCGATGCGAGTTCGTTCTACAAGGCGTTTCGCAAGTGGTCGGGGACCAATCCTGGGCACTATCGCAGCTTGATCCTCAACGAAGCGGTCTGATCCTCGATTCCACGCAAACCTTGGCCAAACCAGTCATCCATCTTGATGGCTTTGACCATTGCCCCGCACCCCGCATGGCGCGAGTATTCCTCTGTTGTTTACGGTTCCCCAACCTAATAAGAACAGAGGGATTCTGGCAATGCGCGATTACTTGTCTGCCACCGCACAGTTTGATTATCAGCACACCGTGGACGCCGCGCTCAGCGGCACGCTCGAGGCGCTCAACGCCTGCGTCGAATGTTGTGACCGGCACGCGCTGCCGGGACGCATCGCGCTGTTCTGGGAAGGCCGCGACGGCGCCAGTGCGACGTACACCTTCAGCGACCTGCAGGACAAAGCCGCGCGTTTCGCCAATTTCCTTCTCGCCCAGGGCGTGCAGAAGGGCGACAAGGTCGCCGGCCTGCTGCCGCGCAATATCGAATTGCTGATCACCGTGTTCGCCACCTGGCGCATCGGCGCGGTGTATCAACCGCTGTTCACCGCGTTCGGCCCCAAAGCCCTCGAGCATCGCCTGAACAGCTCCGGTGCCAAAGTCGTGGTGACCGACGCCGCCAACCGGCCAAAACTCAGCGAAGTCGCCGATTGCCCGACGCTGGTCACCGTTGGCGGTCCGAAAGGCCAGGGCATCGTCCGTGGCGATTTCAGTTTCTGGGCCGAGCTGCCCAACCATTCAAATGTCTGCGAACCTGTGATGCTGACAGGCGAAGACCCATTCCTGCTGATGTTCACCTCGGGCACCACCGGGCCGTCGAAAGCGCTGTCGGTGCCGCTCAAGGCCGTCGTGGCGTTCCAGAGCTACACCCGCGATGCCGTGGATCTGCGCCCGGAAGATGCGTTCTGGAACGTCGCTGATCCGGGCTGGGCCTATGGCATCTATTTCGGTGTGACCGGTCCGTTGTCGATGGGCCACCCGATCACCTTTTACGATGGCCCGTTCACCCTCGAAAGCACCTGCCGGGTGATCAACAAGTACGGCATCACCAACCTCACCGGTTCGCCCACGGCGTATCGCCTGCTGATTGCCGGCGGCGACGAGTTCGCCAAGTCGATCAAGGGCAAGCTGCGCATCGTCAGCAGCGCCGGCGAGCCGTTGAACCCGGAAGTGATCCGCTGGTTCGCCGACAACCTCGGCGTGGTCATTCACGACCATTACGGCCAGACCGAACTGGGCATGGTCCTGTGCAACCACCACGGCCTCGAACACCCGATCCACCTCGGCGCTGCCGGTTTTGCTTCGCCGGGCCAGCGGATCGTGGTGCTTGACGATCAGTACAACGAACTCGGCGTCGGCCAGCCCGGCATCCTCGCCATCGACCGCACGCAGTCGCCGATGTGCTGGTTCGCCGGGTATGAAGGCGCGCCGACCAAAGCCTTCGTCGGCAATTACTACCTGAGCGGCGACACCGTCGAGTGGAACCCGGACGGCAGCATCAGCTTCGTCGGCCGCAGCGATGACGTGATCACCACTTCCGGTTACCGGGTCGGCCCGTTCGACGTGGAAAGCGCACTGATCGAACACCCGGCGGTGGTCGAAGCGGCGGTGGTCGGCAAGCCCGATCCGGAGCGCACCGAACTGGTGAAGGCCTTCGTCGTGCTCAACCCGCAATACCGCGCCGAACCGGCGCTGGCCGAAGAGCTGCGCCAACACGTGCGCAAGCGTCTGGCCGCGCATTCGTACCCCCGTGAAATCGAATTTGTCAGCGAGTTGCCGAAAACCCCGAGCGGCAAATTGCAGCGCTTCATCTTGCGCAACCAGGAAATCGCCAAGGCTCAAGAGGCCGCGGTGCACAACGTTTCAGCTTGAATCCAAGGAAACAGTCATGCAGATCGAGAACAAGGTTTTTATCGTCACCGGCGGCGCGTCCGGCCTGGGTGCCGCCACCGCTGAATTGCTGGTGAACGCCGGCGCCAAAGTGATGCTGGTGGACATGAACGCCGACGCCGTCGCCGCTCAGGCCCAACGCCTCGGTGCGCAGAGCGTAGTGGCAGACATCAGCAACGAAGCCGCCGCCGAAGCCGCCGTGCAAGCGACCGTTAAAGCCTTCGGTAGCCTGAATGGTCTGGTGAACTGCGCCGGCATCGTTCGCGGCGAGAAGATCCTCGGCAAGAGCGGCCCGCACGCCTTGTCCAGTTTCGCGCAGGTGATCAACGTCAACCTGATCGGCAGCTTCAACATGCTGCGTCTGGCAGCGGCGGCGATTGCCGAAAGCGAAGCCAACGCCGAAGGCGAACGCGGTGTGATCATCAACACCGCGTCGGTTGCGGCGTTCGACGGTCAGATCGGCCAGGCGGCGTACTCTGCATCCAAAGGCGCGATCGCCAGCCTGACGCTGCCTGCCGCCCGCGAACTGGCGCGCTTCGGCATCCGCGTGATGACCATCGCCCCGGGCATTTTCGAAACCCCGATGATGGCCGGCATGACCCCGGAAGTGCGCGACTCGCTGGCCGCCGGCGTGCCGTTCCCGCCGCGTCTGGGCAAACCGGCCGAGTACGCCGCGCTGGTGCGGCATATCATTGAAAACAGCATGCTCAACGGCGAGGTGATCCGTCTCGACGGTGCCTTGCGCATGGCCGCCAAGTAAGGAGGATTTCCCATGACCATCTCCAACGATCCGATTGTCATCGTCAGCGCCGTCCGCACCCCGATGGGCGGTTTTCAGGGCGAACTGAAAAGCCTGACCGCGCCACAACTCGGTGCGGCGGCGATCAAGGCTGCGGTTGAACGTGCCGGTGTTGCCGCCGATGCGGTCGATGAAGTGCTGTTCGGCTGTGTACTGCCGGCCGGTCTCGGCCAGGCGCCTGCGCGTCAGGCTGCACTGGGCGCCGGGCTGGACAAATCCACCCGCTGCACCACGGTCAACAAGATGTGCGGTTCGGGCATGGAAACCACCATTCTGGCCCACGACATGCTGCTGGCTGGCAGCGCCGATGTGGTGATCGCCGGCGGCATGGAAAGCATGTCCAATTCGCCGTACCTGCTGGATCGCGCCCGCGCCGGCTACCGCATGGGCCACGGCCGGGTGCTGGATTCGATGTTCCTCGACGGCCTCGAAGACGCCTACGACAAGGGCCGTCTGATGGGCACCTTCGCCGAGGATTGCGCTGAAACCAACGACTTCAGCCGCGAGGCTCAGGACGCTTTCGCCATCGCCTCGACCACCCGCGCCCAGCAGGCGATCAAGGACGGCAGCTTCAAGGCCGAGATCGTTCCGCTGACCGTGACCGTTGGCAAAGAACAGGTTGTGATCAGCAACGACGAGCAGCCGCCAAAAGCCAAACTGGACAAGATCGCTTCGCTGAAACCGGCGTTCCGCGAAGGCGGCACCGTGACCGCAGCCAACTCCAGCTCGATCTCCGACGGCGCAGCGGCGCTGGTGCTGATGCGTCAGTCGCAAGCGCAGAAACAGGGTCTGAAACCGCTGGCGGTGATTCACGGCCACGCCGCCTTCGCTGACACCCCGGGCCTGTTCCCGGTGGCACCGATTGGCGCGATCAAGAAACTGATGAAGAAAACCGGCTGGTCGCTGGATCAGGTCGATCTGTTTGAAGTCAACGAAGCCTTCGCCGTGGTCGGCATGGCGGCGATGACCCACCTGGAAATCCCTCACGACAAGCTCAACATCCACGGCGGCGCCTGCGCCCTCGGTCACCCGATCGGTGCCTCCGGCGCGCGGATTCTGGTGACCTTGCTCTCGGCCCTGCGCCAGAAAGGCCTGAAACGCGGCGTCGCGGCGATCTGCATCGGCGGCGGCGAAGCCACGGCGATGGCTGTCGAGTGCGTCTGAACCCGAGTTAAGGATTTGCCATGATTCCCAATGACGACCAACAACAAATCCGCGACATGGCCCGGCAGTTTGCCGAGGAACGGCTGAAACCGTTCGCCGCCGAGTGGGATCGCGAGCACCGCTTCCCGAAAGAAGCCATCGGCGAAATGGCCGGGCTGGGCTTCTTCGGCATGCTGGTGCCGGAGCAGTGGGGCGGTTGCGACACCGGTTACCTGGCCTACGCCATGGCCCTGGAAGAAATCGCCGCCGGCGACGGCGCTTGCTCGACGATCATGAGCGTACACAACTCGGTGGGTTGCGTGCCGATCCTCAAGTTCGGCAACGACGACCAGCGCGAGCGCTTCCTCAAACCGTTGGCCAGCGGCGAGATGCTCGGTGCTTTCGCACTAACCGAACCGCAGGCCGGTTCCGACGCCAGCAGCCTGAAAACCCGCGCACGGCTGGAAGGCGATCACTACGTGCTCAATGGCTGCAAACAGTTCATCACCTCCGGGCAGAACGCCGGGATCGTGATTGTGTTTGCGGTCACCGACCCGAGCGCCGGCAAGCGCGGGATCAGCGCCTTCATCGTGCCGACCGACTCGCCGGGCTACAAAGTCGCCCGCATCGAGGACAAACTCGGCCAGCACGCCTCGGACACCTGCCAGATTCTGTTCGAAGACGTGAAAGTGCCAGTGGCAAACCGGTTGGGCGAGGAGGGCGAGGGTTACAAGATCGCCCTGGCCAACCTTGAAGGCGGCCGTGTCGGCATCGCTTCGCAATCGGTGGGCATGGCCCGCGCCGCGTTCGAAGCGGCCCGTGATTACGCCCGTGAACGTGACACCTTCGGCAAACCAATCATCGAGCACCAGGCCGTGGCGTTCCGCCTGGCGGACATGGCGACCCAGATCGCCGTGGCGCGGCAGATGGTGCATTACGCCGCCGCGCTGCGCGACAGCGGCCAGCCGGCGCTGGTCGAGGCGTCGATGGCCAAGCTGTTCGCTTCGGAAATGGCCGAGAAGGTCTGCTCCATGGCATTGCAAACCCTCGGCGGTTACGGTTACCTCAACGACTTCCCGCTGGAGCGCATCTACCGCGACGTGCGGGTCTGCCAGATCTACGAAGGCACCAGCGACATTCAGCGCATGGTCATTTCGCGCAATCTTTGAGAAGGAATCTGCACATGAGTTACGAAACGATTTTGCTGGAAACCCATGGCCGCGTCGGCCTGATCACCCTCAATCGCCCGCAGGCGCTGAACGCCCTCAACGCGCAACTGGTCAGCGAAGTGAACCGCGCGCTCGATGGTTTTGAAGCCGACGCGAACATTGGCTGCATCGTCATCACCGGTTCGACCAAAGCCTTCGCCGCCGGCGCCGACATCAAGGAAATGGCCGATCTGACCTACCCGCAGATCTACATGGACGACCTGTTCAGCGACAGCGATCGCGTGGCCAACCGCCGCAAGCCGATCATCGCGGCGGTCAACGGTTTTGCCCTGGGTGGCGGCTGTGAACTGGCGCTGATGTGCGACTTCATCCTGGCCGGCGACAACGCCAAATTCGGCCAGCCGGAAATCAACCTCGGCGTGCTGCCGGGCATGGGCGGCACCCAGCGCCTGACCCGCGCCGTGGGCAAGGCCAAGGCCATGGAAATGTGCCTGAGCGGTCGTTTGATCGACGCGGTGGAAGCCGAGCGCTGCGGCATCGTCGCGCGGATCGTGCCGAGTGCCGAGTTGCTGGATGAGGCGCTGAAAGTGGCGGCGGTGATCGCCAGCAAATCGCTGCCGATTGCGATGATGGTCAAGGAAAGCGTCAACCGCGCGTTCGAAGTGAACCTGACTGAAGGCGTGCGCTTCGAGCGCCGGGTGTTCCATGCGGCGTTTGCGACGCAGGATCAGAAGGAAGGGATGGCGGCGTTTGTGGCCAAGCGGCCACCTGAATTCCAGGGCAAGTAACGCGGCGCTTCTATCGCCAGCAGGCTGGCTCCCACATTGGATCTGTGATTACACAAATCCCTGTGGGAGACAGCCTGCTGGCGATGCTTTTAGAGCTGATAGTTCTTCAACTCCCGAGCAATCACCATCCGCTGTATCTCACTCGACCCCTCATAAATCTGGGTAATCCGCGCATCCCGGTAGTACTTCTCAACCGGATAATCCTCCAGATACCCATACCCGCCATGAATCTGAATCGCTGACGAACACACCTTCTCGGCCATTTCCGAAGCAAACAGCTTGGCCTGCGAAGCCTCCGACAGACACGGTTTACCCGCCGTGCGCAGCCGCGCCGCGTGCAGGATCATCAAGCGTGCCGCGTTGATCTGCATCTGCATGTCCGCCAGCAGGTTGGCGATGCTCTGGTGCTCGACAATCGCCTTGCCGAACTGCACCCGATCACGGGCGTAACCCAGCGCCGCTTCAAACGCCGCACGGGCGATGCCCAATGCTTGCGCCGCAATGCCAATGCGCCCGCCTTCAAGGTTGGAAAGGGCAATCGCGAGGCCTTTACCGCGTTCACCCAGCAGATTCGCTTCAGGAATGCTGCAATTGTTCAGCGTCACCGCGCAGGTGTCGGAAGCTCGGATGCCCATCTTGTGTTCGGTGCGATCAACGATGAAACCGGGCGTATCGGTCGGCACCAAGAACGCCGAGATCCCGCGCTTGCCCAGATCCGGATCGGTCACCGCAAACACGATCGCCAGTTTCGCCCGCTTGCCATTGCTGACAAATTGCTTGGCGCCGTTGATTACCCATTGCCCGTCGCGCAGTTCGGCGCGGGTGCGCAGGTTGTGCGCTTCGGAGCCGGCCTGGGGTTCGGTCAGGCAGAAGCAACCGATCACTGCGCCGCTGGCCAGATCCGCCAGCCAGGTCTGTTTCTGTTCTTCGCTGCCGTAGTTGAGCACCGGCCCGCAGCCCACCGAGTTGTGGATGCTCATGAACGCGCCGGTGGCGCCGTCACCGGCGGAAATTTCTTCCACCGCCAGCGCATAGGCCACGTAGTCGACGTAGGTGCCGCCCCATTCTTCCGGCACCACCATGCCCAGCAGGCCGAGTTCGCCCATCTTCGCCACTAGGGCGTCATCGATCCAGCCAGCCTTTTCCCAGGCCTGTGCGTGGGGCGCGATTTCGCCGCGGGCAAAGTCCCGGGCCATGTCGCGGATCATTACCTGGTCTTCAGTCAATTCGAGATCGTGCATGGCTCAGCTCCCGCTCTCTTCGAAACCGTGGAAGAAACTCGCGATGTGCTCGGCGTGTAGCGCGGCGAGGGTCGGCGGGTTCCAGCGTGGTGATTTGTCTTTGTCGATCAGCAAGGCGCGCACGCCTTCGATCAGGTCGCCGCGTTCGAACCACTGGCGATCCAGATGCAGTTCGAGGGCGAAGCAGTGTTCCAGGCTCAGATGGCGGCCGCGACGGAGCATTTCCAGGGTCACGCCCATGGCCAGCGGCGAGCGGGTTACCAGCAGGTCGGCGGTGGTAGTCGCCCATTCGTGGCTGTCGGCGACGGTCACGGCGCGCAGTTGCTCGACGATGCTCGGCACATCAGGCAAGGCGAAGAAGTGGTCGATGGCCGGGCGCAAGGCTTCAAACGGGGCATCCGGCAGGGTTTGCACGGCGTGGCGGGCCAGCAGGCTTTGCAGGTCTTTAAGCGGCGTGTCGTGCCATTGCAACTGATCGAGCTGCTCGTCGAGGGTGCCGAGTTTGCTGCTGTCCAGATACCAGTCGGCCAGCCCGCAATACAGCGCATCCGCCGCACGAATCTGCACGCCGCTGACGCCCAGATAAATCCCCAGCTCGCCGGGAATGCGCGGCAGGAAATAACTGCCGCCGACATCCGGAAAATACCCGATGGCCACTTCCGGCATTGCCAGACGGCTCTTCTCGGTGACCACCCGCAGATCGGCGCCTTGCACCAGACCCATGCCGCCGCCGAGAACGAAACCGTCCATCAGCGCCAGCACCGGTTTGCGGTAGTGGTGGATCGTCAGGTCGAGGGCGTATTCCTCGACGAAGAAATCTTCGTGCAGCGTGTCGCCGCTTTTATGGCTGTCGTACAGGGATCGAATGTCGCCACCGGCACAGAAGGCTTTCTCGCCGGCACCGCGCAGCACCACCGCGTGGATATCGGCATCGGCGGCCCAGGCGTCCAGGTGTTGCTGGAGCTGGCGCACCATGTCGAGGGTCAGGGCATTGAGGCCGGCGGGGCGGTTGAGGGTCAGATGACCGATGTGATTGCGAACCTCGGCCAACACTTCGTGTGGCGTGGCATCCATGGACGAAGTCCGCGGGGATGAAGCCTGAGCAGTCATCACTAACTCCCTGCTTTTATTGTCTTTATTCGAGAAGCTCGCGCGCGAGCGTTACCGGATCGTAACAGTGCAAATTTGCCGTGTACAACGGGGATATGTGCACGGGCTGTCTGCATTTTTACCTTAGGCCAAATGCACGGGATCGCGGCTTCTTTTCAATCGACAACGCTGACAGGGACAGGCTCTGGACTCAGCGGAACACCTGGCCAATGCTGCGCCGTTTGGCATGCAGTTCACTGGCATGAATCAACTGCTCCAGATCCTCCGGCGTGACATCGATGAACGCCTCCATATCGGCCAGTGCCAGTTTCAGATCTTCGGCCGTGATGGACTGAATATCCACTGGTGCCACGGCCGGCGCCGGTTCGGCAGGGCGTTTCGGGTAGCGGATGCGGGTGAGGTTGTTGTAGGCCAGTGCGGCCAGCAGCAGGCACGTGGCGCTAAGCATCACCGGTTCCAGGGCTTTCCAGTCCATGGCGATGGTCATCGGGTCGGCCAGCACCATGGTCAACGCCACGGCGCCGGCCGGTGGATGCAGGCAGCGCATCCAGCACATCAGGATCAGCGCCATGCCTGCGGCGAGGCACGCGCTGCCCAAGGTTCGGCCGAGGACGTGGGCCACCAGCAACGCGACGACGCCCGCGCACAGGTAGCCGCCGATGATCGACCACGGTTGGGCGAGGGCGCCGGAGGACACGGCGAAGAGCAGCACCGCCGAGGCGCCCAACGGGCCGATCAGGTGGTAGGCCACTTCAATGCCAAACACCTGACTGCACGCCCACACGCTGAACAACGTGCCCAGGGCCATGCCGATCGCGGCGCGGCTCCATTCGGTGGGACGGGTGTTGATGGCGGCGGGCAACCAGCGAGCGAGCATGCAGAATCGATCCTTTGCGAAATCCGGGGCAAAAAAAAGGACTTGTCCGTAAACGCGGAAAGTCCTTCGAAGTGTTCCAACTATTGGGGGAGGAACGCGCACAGTGTGCCAATCATTCACGATGCTGACAAATTCATATAAATGCAGTTTCAGTGCATTATTTATGAAGTAAAGCCACGCGGCGCCCGCTCATGAAACACAGGAAGCCGCCCATCGCAGTCAATGCGCTGAGGGCATAGAACATGGTCGGCGCCGGCGTATGCATCAGCAGGAAGCCGCAGATCACCGGACTCAGCGCGCCACCCAGCGCCGCCAGATTCTGCGCGCCGTAATAGCTGCCGCGCAGTTCTTCCGGGGCCAGAGTGTCGACGAACAGGAATTCCGACGGGTAAATGATCATCTCGCCGAGGGTGAAGATGAACATCGCGATGCACCACGTCACCAGGCTGTCCGCCAGGCTGAAGCCGATCAAACCGAGGATGAACAGGCTGGTGCCAGCGGCGATCCAGTAGCGCAGTTTTTCCCGGTTCAGAAAGCGGCCGATCTGATATTGCAGCAGGATCACCGCGATGGCGTTGCAGGCGAGCAGGGCGGCCATGGTTTGCAGGGCGCGCTGCGAGTCTTCGACCACCAGCAGGTATTGCGACAGGTACAACGTGAAGCGGCCGTGAACCACGGTGCTGAGCAGGCAACCGCAGGTGAACATGATCAGCGTGCGGTCGTTTTTCAGGGTGATCAGGGTTTTCAGAAAGCTTTGCGGCTGGCCGATGGCGGCGACGGGGCTGGCGTCCCTGGGAATACCGATCATCAGGAAGATGCTGCCGAAAGCGATGCCGGCAGCAATCAGGAACGGCGCAATCGGGTAGACCCCGGCGATCACCACGCCGAGCATCGGGCCCGTGGCGTAGCCGATGTTGGTTAGCGTATAGCGCAGGGAAAACGCCTTGGCCCGCTGGCTCATGGGCAGGTTTTCACTGAGGATTGCTTTTGAGCCGATCAGGAACAGCGCCGAGGCGGTTTCGGTGATGACCAGGGTGGCGGTCGTCAGGTACAGGTCTTTGGCGAAGGTCAGCAGCACGAAACCGATGGAGCTGGAGAGCATCGCCAGAATCAGTAACCGACGCTTCTCGAGCCGGTCGATGATGTAGCCGCCGTACAGCGCAAGCAGGGTGGCGATGAACACCGCGATGCCCAGCAGCAACCCGACGTCCTGTTGGTTGAGGCCGAGCTTGTTGCTCAAGAACAGGGTGAGCAACGGACTGGTGATGGCGCGGCTGACGACGATGGTCAGCGAGACGATCATCAGGCGGCGGATAACGAGCGAGTAGGTGGCCACGGAAAATCAAATGTCCTTATTCGGTTAACAGATGCTCGAGATCGCGCACGGAATCCAGCGTTTGCAGTTGCCGCAGTTGCGCCAGTAACGGCTCGGCCTTGACCGGAGAAATGACCCGCAACGCCAGACTGAAAAACTTTTCCTCCAGCGCCGCCTCGCTCAGCGGATTGCCCGGCGCGCCCAGCGGCACCTCGATACACAGGCTCGCCTCACGCCCGTCGCGGGCTCGCACAACGACCACTGGCTCGCCATCCTCCGACAGTCGCTCATCCACTTCAAGGCGAATGCGCGTCAGCCATTGAGCGATGCGCGGATCGTTGCGTGGCTGTTCGTCGTAAGCCTCCAATCGGCAATGACCGTGCACCAGTCGCGCGGCGAGGGCGTAGGGCAGGCTCATCTGCGCGGCGGCCAGACTTTGGATGTCGCGACCGCCGCACATGTCGAGCAGAAACCCGCACAGGTTCACCTGGACGTCTTCCACCTGATCGGCGCCGATCTGCAGTTGCTCCAGCAGCAGCCCGAGCGCATCGATAGCCGAATGGGTGCCACGGCAAGCGGCGTAGGGTTTGATCGAACAGCGCGCGAGTTTCCAGACGCGCCCCAGTTCGACATCCAGCGCATCCGGTTGCGCGCTGCCCGGCGCCAGCGTCTTGAGAAACCCACCCCAGACATCCTCGAACAACACCGACGGCCCACTGACGCCTTCACGGGCAAAACGCGCCGCGAGCAAGCCACCCTCGGCTGCGCGGCCGCTGTGCAGTTTCTTGCTTTGCGAACCGTCGTGAATGAACGCCCACAACCCGCCGCTGAAACTGCCGGCGATGCCCAGCGCCGACACGGTTTGCCCGATATCCAGCGCAAAGATCCGCGCACAGGCCGCCGCCGCGCCGAACACGCCGCAAGTGGCGGTCGAATGCCAACCGGCGCCGTTGTGCGCCGAATAACTGCCGCAGGCTTCCAGCACCCGCCGGCCGATTTCGTAGCCGATCACCACAGCGGTGATGAACTCGCGACCGTCCACCGGCCGATCCACGAGCGACAGCGCCGCCATCACTGCCGGCAACACCACCGCGCCGGAGTGATCGCAGCCGCCGGTGTCGTCCAGTTCCAGCGCATGGGCAGCGATGCCGTTGAGCAACGCCGCATGTCCCGCGCCGACGCGCAATGACGAACCCCAGACCAGCGCGGTGCCCGGCTCGGCGCCGAAAACCTGCCGCGCCTGAAGCGCCACCGCGCTGTCGGCCCCGGCCAGCGCCGCGCCGAAGGTGTCGAGAATGTGCCGCTTGGCCTGCTCCACTAAAGCCGGCGGCAGATCTTCAAACCCTGTTTCGACGCAAAACTGCGCCAGCCGCTGCATGCGTTCGGTCATACGAGGTAGTCCCGATAATGGCGCTCATACACCGACGCCGGATGATCCTGCGCGACCGGCGCCGCCGTTTGCGCCCACCACTGCGCGACCTCAGCGCCGGTGGCGATCCACACGTCGTCATGTTGCTGAATGCCTTGCAGCAATTCGCGCAGCACGCCGATGCGCCCCGGTGTGGCGATGATTTCCGGGTGCAGGCGCAGCACGTAACACAGGCCGAAGCGGTGGAATCCGGCGAAGTCCATTTGCAGGTTGCCCAGGGTGTGGCTGTAGGAAGCGATCCGCGATTGCGCCGGCGGCACGGCCGGGCTCAGGTTGAAGGCGAAGTAAGGCTCGTCTTCCAGTTCGTAATGCAGCGGCAACTCGACCACTTCGGGGGCGGTCGGGTGCAAGAACGGCAGGTCATCGCCACGCCATGATGACGACCATTGAATGCCGTGGTCTCTCAAGGCTTCGATGAAGCCCGGCGCGCCGTTGCCTGCGGGAATCCGGAAACCGGTTGGAGGCACGCCGGTCAATGCTTCCAGCGCTGCACAACCCTTGGCGACTTCCGCACTTTGCGCCGCCAGATCCAGCGTGTCGTAATCCTGATGGCGGTAACCGGCACAGGCGATCTCATGCCCGCCAGCCTGGATGGCTGCGATGTGCTGTGGGTTTTCCTCGGCAACGATGCCGGGCACGAACCAACTGCTGCGCACCCCGAGTTCCCTGAACAGGCCGAGCAATCGCTCGACGCCGCGTTGCGTGCCGTAGCGCCACACCGACAGCGTCTTGTCGCGCCCGGCGACTTCCGGGGCCTGGGTGAGAATGCCGTGGATGTCGTTGTAATCGACGGTCAGCACCACCGTGCAGCGTTTGCCGGCGGGCCAGAGGTTGTCAGCGTCAGCCATGGTGATGCTCCTTCAGCCACCAGCGGGCGACGTCGCGGCAGGTGGCGAACCACACGTCATCGCGCTGGCGCATATGTTCGAAGAGTTTCTCCAGCAACAGGATGCGCCCCGGTTTGCCGGTGACTTTCGGGTGGAACAGGGTAGTCAGGCACAGGCCTTCGTCCATCGCGCCGTCGTACTCGCGTTGCCAGTTGTCGAGGGTCAGCTCGTAGCTGGCGGTGCGGTCGAGCCCGGACGGAAAGTTCGGTGCGCGGGTGTAGGCGAGGGAGGCGTAGTCGTCCATTTCCCAGCGACCGGGGATTTCCACCAGCGGTGTGTCGTGGCCGGGGACGTTGACCAGATACGGGCGATCATCGCCGCGCATGCTGCTGGAATAGATGACGCCGTTGTCGGCCAGCATCGCCGGGGTTTCGGCACGCCAGTCGCCGGACGGGGTGCGAAAACCCTCGGCGCGGATGTGCAGGTATTGCCAGAACACGTCGCGGGATTTGTTCATCACGGCCTGCTGCTGGTCCAGCGTCAGGGCGTAGAAGGATTCGTGCTTGTAGCCGTGGTAGGCGACTTCATGGCCGCGCTCGACGATGGCCTGGCACTGTTTCGGCCAGTTTTCCACGACCCAGGCGGGGACGAAGAAAGTGGTCGGGATCTTGAAGGTGTCGAGCAGATCCAGCAGGCGCGGCAGGGCGCGGTACGGGCCGTAGCCGCCGAAGCCGAAGTATTCGGGTTTGTGCCAGATCGAGTTGTTGAGCATGGCATCGCCGGTCGGGCCGTCGAGGTCGAAGGCCAAGGCGAGGCAGGCTTTGTGCTGGTCGGGCCAGGTGGGTTGCAAGGAGGACATCAAGGGCGCTCCAGCTGTTCATGAAAAAGCGCCGACCGGTTGGGTCGGCGCTGACCGGATTACTTGCCCGCGTTAATGGTCACATCCTTGATCGCACCCAACTCCAGATCCCACTTCTTCAGAATCGCGTTATAGCTGCCGTCATCCACCATGCTCTGCAACGCCACCTTCACCGCTTCACTCAGCTCAGGTTTCTTCTTGCTCACCCCCAATCCGGTGAACTGCACGGAGATCGGCTGGCCGACCGTCTTGTACATGTCCTTTTCCTGGGTCTTGAGGTACGACAGAGTCTCGCTGCCCTGCATCGCCGCATCGATTCGGCTCTGGCGCAGTTGGGCGCGGGCGTCGGCCGAGCCTTCGGTGCCGATCACGTTGATCGCAGGTTTACCCGCGGCTTCACAGTTTTCCTTGCTCCACGCGGCGATTTCCGCCGGGAAGGTGGTGCGGCGGCTGGTGCCGACTTTCTTGCCGCACAGGTCGATGATTTCGTTGGTCGCTGCGTTCTTCTGCAGGGTGTAGAACTGCGGGCCGCTGGTGAAGTAGTCGACGAAGGTCACGCTGGCCTGACGCTCGGCGGTGTCGGTCATGCCTGACAGGACCATGTCCACGCGGTCGGTGGTCAGGGCGTTGATCATTTGCTCGAAGCCGGTTTCCTGCCACTTGATCTTCACCCCGAGGCGTTCGGCCAGGGCGTTGCCCAGGTCGTAGTCCAGGCCGGTGAGCTTGTTGGTGGCCGGGTCCTTGAAATCCATCGGCGGATAGTTGGGCATGATCGCGACGACGATCTCGCCTTTTTCCTTGATGCTGGCCGGCAACTCGGTGGCCACGGCGAAACCGCAAGACATGAGGGAGGTGAGTACTGCTGGAATGACGAAGTTCTTCATGGACGTTCTCTTATGAGTGTTGTGAAGGCCAAAGGGGCCTCAGGTTCGAACGGCAGAAATGAAGCTTTGGGTGCGCGGGTTTTGCGGACTTATTAGTATTTCTTCGGGGCTTCCAGCCTCCACGATCTGGCCGCCGTCCATGAACACCATGCGGTTGGAAACCTCCCGGGCGAAGCCCAGTTCATGGGTGACGACGATCATGGTCATGCCGGTCTGCGCCAGATCGCGCATCACCGACAGCACCTCACCGACCAGTTCCGGGTCGAGTGCCGAAGTGGGTTCATCGAACAGCATCAGCTTGGGTCGCATGGCCAGGGCGCGGGCAATCGCCACCCGTTGCTGCTGACCGCCCGACAACTCGATCGGGTAGCTGTTGCGTTTGTCGGCCAGGCCGACCCGGGCCAGCAGTTCCAGGGCTTCTTCGTGCGCCTCCTTGGGCGAACGCTTGAGCACCTGGCACGGGCCTTCGATGATGTTTTGCAGCACGGTCATGTGCGGGAACAGGTTGAAGCGCTGGAACACCATGCCGGTGGCCAGGCGCTGACGGGCGATCTGCGACTCGTTGAGTTCGTGCAGCTTGTGCCCGACCACGCGGTAGCCGACCAGTTCGCCGTCGACCCAGAGGCCGCCCTTGTCGATCTTTTCCAGTTGGTTGACGCAGCGCAGCAGGGTGCTCTTGCCCGAGCCGGACGGGCCGATGATGCACAGCACTTCGCCTTGCTCGACCTCGATGTTGATGTCCTTGAGCGCGTGGTACTGGTCGTAATATTTGTTCAGGCTCACGGCCTTGACGATGCTTCTCATGTTCGACTCCTCAAGAACGCTTGCCGGCGCCGCGAGCGAAACGACGCTCCAGACGGCTTTGACCAAAGGACAGGACGGTGACGGTGGCCAGGTACCAGATACCGGCGACGATCAGCAGCTCCATGACCCGGGCGTTGGCGTAGTAGATGTTCTGGGCGTTGTAGAGCAGTTCCGAGTACTGGATGACGCTCGCCAGCGAGGTCATTTTCACCATGCCGATGAATTCGTTGCCGACCGGCGGAATGATGATCCGCATGGCCTGGGGCAGGATGATCCGGCGCAGCGCCTGCAGGCGCGGCATGCCGATCGACTTGGCTGCTTCGTACTGACCGGTGTCCACCGACAGCAGGCCGGCGCGCACCACTTCAGCGGTGTAGGCGCCCTGGTTGATGCTCAAGCCGAGCAGGGCGGCCACGAACGGGGTCATCAGGCTCACGGTGTCGAGTTCGAGCAGACCGGGAATGCCGATGGTGGGGAAGATCAGCGCCAGGTTGAACCACAACAGCAGTTGCAGAATCAGCGGCGTACCGCGAAACAGCCAGGTGTAGGTCACGGCCACGTAGCGCAGGATCGGGTTGGCCGACATGCGCATGATCGCGGTGATCACCCCGAACACGATGCCCAGCGCCATGGCCAGCACGGCCATGATGATCGTGTTGAACAGGCCCCACATGATCGCTTCGGAGGTGAGGAACTGGCCGATGTACGACCATTCGATCTTGCCTTCGGCGAAGGCCCGCACCAGGCCGATGATCGCGATGACGATCACGGTGGCGAAAAAGATCCGCCCGTAATAACGCCGTGGCACGTGCTGGTACTGGGTAATGTCGAACTGGTTTTCCGCCAGTTTGCGCTCCGCCTGGAGTCGTTCTGCCTGAGTCTGGCTCATGGTGTTTCTCCGTACACTGTACTTTTCGATCAACCCCCTCCCGGTGGGAGGGGGACCCGGCTTAGAGGCGGAAGCCCTGGTAGTTTTCGGTCCACTGTTGCTGCGCGGCGAGGGCGGTTTTCAGGCGGCCGATCTGCTCGCGAACCTGCTGCGGCGCGGTGCCGCCCCAACCGCTGCGGGCAGCGATGGCGGCTTCCAGGGTCAGGCTGTCACGCACGTCTGCCGTAAGGCGCGGGTCGATCTCGGCCAGCAACGCCGGCGAGGCTTCCCACAATTCGAGGTCGTGTTTTTCGCAGGCCTGAACTAGCGCCCCGGTGATTTCGTGCGCTTCCTTGAACGGCACGCCGCGCACCGCCAGCCAGTCGGCGACTTCGGTGGCGAGGGTGAAACCCAGCGGCGCCTGACGGCGCAGTTCCTCGACGTTGACGGTCATGGTCGCGACCATCCCGGCCATCGCCGGCAGCACCAGCAGCAGGGTGTCGACGCTGTCGAGCACGCCGTTCTTGTCTTCGCTCAGGTCGCGGTTGTACGACAGCGGCAGGGATTTGAGCGTCGACAGCAGGCCGGTCAGGTTGCCGATCAGACGCCCAGCCTTGCCCCGCGCCAGTTCGGCGATGTCGGGGTTTTTCTTCTGCGGCATGATCGAGCTGCCGGTGGCGTAGGCGTCGTCCAGATCGACCCAGCGGAACTGGCGCGATGACCACAGGCAGAACTCTTCGGCCAGACGCGAGATGTTGATCCCGAGCATGCTGGCGATGAACAGGAACTCGGCAACGTGATCGCGGCTGGCCACAGCGTCGATGGAGTTTTCGCAGACCCCGGCGTAGCCCATTTCCTTGGCCGACTGTTGCGGCTGACGAGCGATCGCGGAACCGGCCATGGCCGCAGCACCGAGGGGCGACAGCGAAGTGCGGGTGTCCCAGTCCACCAGTCGCTGCACGTCACGCAACATCGATTGCGCGTGGGCCAGCAAGTGGTGGGCGAACACGATCGGTTGCGCTTGCTGTAAGTGGGTGAAACCGGGGCAGATGCTTTCGACGTGCTGCTCGGCCTGATCCACCAGCGCCGTTTGCAGGGCCAGCACTTCCACGGCCAGGGTGCGGACGTGATCACGCAGGAACAGGCGCAGGTCGTTGGCGGTCTGGTCGTTGCGTGAACGGCCGGCGCGCAGCTTGCCGCCCAGTGCGCCGAGGCGTTCGGTCAGCAGGCGCTCGATGAAGGTGTGAACGTCTTCGTCGTCCAGGGTCGGGGCGATGCGCCCGGCAGCGAAATCGGCACCGATGCCGTCCAGGGCTTCGATCATCGTGCGGGTTTCCTGCTCGTCGAGCAGGCCGGCACGTTGCAGTTCCCCGGCGTGGGCCTTGGAGCCGGCCAGATCGTACGGCGTCAGGCGGAAATAGCGCTCGGGGCAACGGGACAGGGCCGCCAGGGCTGCGGACGGGCCGCTTTTGAAACGGGCACCCCAGAGACGGTCGGTGGTTTGAGACATTTGTTGTTTTCCTCGTCGGTAACGCGAACTGAAATCGGTGTGCTGGGCCCTGAATATCGCGCCAAACAATCAGCGGACGGAATCAGGCCAAAGCAGTTTTCAAGAGGGCAGTTGCAAAGAGACAAGAGCTGATCGAAGTGTCAGCTTTTAATGTTTGGCGATCAGTGAGTTGGCACTGATGTTCGGGATTTTTTGGCGGTTGCCAAGGCTTGTTTTCTGTGATCATTATTATTAGCCGGCGATGTTTTTGTTGTTGGACACAGATTGTTGAACATTGCGCCAGAGGTAAATCAGCATTATGGAAACCCCACTTTCCAATTCCGGAAACCCACCGGTCAAAACCGCTCACCGGGCACCTTTGGCCCTCAGCGGACTGGATTTCAAACTGCTCAAGGTGTTCAAGGCGGTGGTCGAGGCCGGCGGCTTCAGCGCGGCGCAGAACGAGCTGAACGTGGGCCTGGCCGCGATCAGCAAGCAGATTTCCGACCTGGAAATCCGCATCGGCATGCGGCTGTGCACCCGGGGGCGCGAAGGGTTTCACCTGACCGAAGAAGGGCGTCTGGTGTATCAGGCGTCGATCGATCTGTTTGCCTCGGTCGACAACTTTCGTGACCGGCTTAGTTCAGCGCAGAACGAACTTATCGGCGATCTCGGGGTGGGAGTGATCGATAACACTATTACCGACGATAATTCGCCGTTAGTTGCCGCGCTTAAAAAGATAAATGAACACTCGCCGAAAGTAAGGTTTCAACTTCAGGCAACCCAGTTGGATGAAGTGGAAAGAGGCGTGGTGGAAGGTCGCTTAGTTGCCGGAATAGTCCCGGTTTATCAAAAGCGTGAAGAGTTCGATTATTACCCACTCTATGAAGAACGCTCGCAGGCTTACTGCGCCGTCGGCCACCCGTTGTTCGAGATGCCGGCGGAGCAGATGGGCGGCAACGTGCTGCAGGAATACGAGTGCATCAACCATCGCTACGCGATCCATCGCGACAAGCTCAACTTCGCCCGCTACGACAGTTTTTCCGCGTCGGCGACCCAGGTCGAAGCCGTCGCGTTGCTGATCAAGACCGGGCGTTTCGTGGGCTTTCTACCGCAGCATTACGCCGCCACGCTGGTGGCCGCCGGGCAGTTTCGTGCGGTGTGCCCGGAGCTGATCCACTTCGACACGCCGTTCAATCTGATCCTGCGGCATAACACCGTGCGCAGTCCGTTGGTCAAGGCGTTTGCCCAGGCGCTGGGGGTTGATCTCAAGCCGACGGCGTGAGCACCAGGCGCATGGCGCAACGTCGCTCGCCGGGCAATCCGTGAGCGATTTCATCGCGCAATACATCGCTCAGACGTACGTCGCTGTCGTCGGCGTTCAATAGCGTAAAACCCATGCGTTGATAGAACGGCGCATTCCACGGCAGATCGCGAAACGTCGTCAGCGTCACCGCCCGAAGTTGCCACAGACGCGCCTGTTCAATCGCCGCCAACAGCAACTTGCGACCGACGCCCCGGCCCTGAAAGTGTTGGCTGACGGACAGTTCCTCAATGTGCAACTGTTGGTCGACAGTCACCGCCCTTAAAAAACCTGCAAGTTGCCCGTCATTGTTTTCCGCGACCCACAGTTCGCCCCGTTCAATGGCCGGTAAATGCGCCGACGCCTGCGGCACGGCGGCATCCGTCAGCCAGGCCAGTGAAGGGTCGAGGCGAAACAGTTCGGCGGCCGAGCGCTCGATGGCGGGGAGGGCGATGGCATCGGCTGCCAGGGCCTGTCGCACGGTAAAGGTCATCAGTCAGCGGTCCCTGTCGAAATCACGTCGCGCAGGTTAAGGCGTCAGCCACAGCAACACATAATCGTTTTTGTCGAAACGCCCGCTCAGCACCGGCCGCAGCGTTCCGAGCGGCGTGCCTTGCAGAGCCTGCAAGTCGCTGCGATCCATCATCAGCCACGCCGGCCCCTTGAGCGCTTCGAGCGCTTGCGTGGTTTCAGTGAACAGCGGTTGCAGATCCTGCTCGACGTTGACCATGAACTTGATCGCCTTGGCGTCCTTGCCCATGCCATGCAGCACCAGCGGCGCGGGTTGCTCGTGGATCCGCGCCAGCGCCGCCTGGCTGAAGGTCCGCGTGTCATAGAGCTGGCGCTCCACCGGCTCGAACACCAGCACATACGCCGACCAGACCGCCAAAACAGCGCTGAACGCGAGGACTTCCGTTCGCCAGCGCGGCAGCCACAACCGTGACAAAGCGGCCAGTTGCAGGAAGCCCAAGACGGTGAACACCAGCGTCAGGTCGGTCAACGACTCGGGAAACCGTCGCTTCGCCACCCACAACAAGACGATCAACAATGCGGAAATCAACAACCACAATCCCTGCATGCCGACGCGCAGCCAGGCAAACACCCGTCCGTGCAACACCTGAAACGGATACGCCGCAATGATCGCCGCCATGGGCAGCATCGGCAGCAAATAACGGGCCTTTTTCGCCTGGGGAATCGACAGCCCGAGCATCACGATCAATCCCGCCGCGGCGCAATACTGCACCAGGCGCAAGGCCGGGCCGCGTTGCCGGGGCTTGCTCAGCCACGCCGCTGCCAGTGCCAGCAAGGCCAGCGGATACGCCAGCGCGTAGTTGCCCAGTGAACTGGTGAAGTAATACAGCGAGCCGCTGACGCCTTCGCTGCCGTCCATGCGCCCCATGAACTGCATGCGGATCACGTCCTGCCGAAACGCCGGCCCGCCGCTGACCTCCGCCAGCCACAACAACAGCCCGACGCAGGCCGCCAGCAACAGCGAAGCCAGCACGCCGAAGATCAACAGGCGCGACCATTGACGATCCAGCAGGTAGTAACTGCACAGCATGCCGGTCGGCACCACCAACCCGATCGGCCCGCGAATGCCGAACCCCAGCAGCAACAGAATGAACACCAGCGGCCAGCGTCGTCCGGCAGCGAAATGGTCATGGGCATAGCCGAGGTAGAACACCGAGAACGCCACGGCGGCGAGCATCAGGTCCTGCGACACCGCACGGGTCTCGGTGATGAAGGTGCTGGTGAGCATCAGCAACGCGATGCTGACCACCGCCCAGCGCACGGACGAAGGCGCGAGCAAGCGATACATCAACGTTACGATTACCGCGCCGGCCACTGCGCTAGGCAGCCACGCCGTCAGGCTGTTGACCGTCCCGAACGGCAACGACAACAGCCAGATGAACAAGGTCGAGAGCGACGAATAATCGGCGTACGGCTCACCATAGGTGGTGGGAAACACACTGGGCCCGTGGCGGAGCATTTCCTGGGCGAACAACACGAAGCGCGAGTCGAAACCGATGGGTGCCTGCCCGTACACGCCGGCGATGAACAGCAAAAACGCCAGCAGCCCTGCGATCAGGGACTGCCGGCGCAGGGCAGGGGTTAAACCGATCAAGCCACGTCCGAGGCGTGCGGCCATTGCTGCAACGGAATCGGCAGGGTGCGCGATTCGCCACGGCCCATCGGGAAGTAATGGAAGCCGTTGCGGGCCAGACGTTCGGCGTCGTACAGGTTACGACCGTCGAAGATTACCGGGGCCTTGAGGCGTTGCTGGATCAGGTCGAAATCCGGCGCCTTGAACTGCTGCCATTCGGTGCAGATGATCAGCGCGTCGGAACCGGCGAGTACCGATTCCGGGGTGCCCATCAGCATCAGTTTTGATTCTTCCGGGTACAGATGCTGGGTTTCCTGCATCGCTTCCGGGTCAAACGCCCGCACGCTGGCGCCGGCGGCCCACAACGACTCCAGAAGAACCCGGCTCGGTGCATCGCGCATGTCGTCGGTGTTCGGCTTGAACGCCAGGCCCCACAGGGCGAAGGTCTTGCCGCGCAGTTCGCCCTTGTAGAACGCGTTGATGCGTTCGAACAGCTTGTGTTTCTGCCGCTGGTTGATCGCTTCCACCGCTTGCAGCAAATCGCTGGAGCAGTGCGCCTCTTCGGCGCTGTGGATCAGGGCACGCATGTCTTTGGGGAAACACGAACCGCCGTAACCGCAACCGGGGTAGATGAAGTGGTAGCCGATGCGGCTGTCGGCGCCGATGCCCTGGCGCACCGATTCGATGTCCGCGCCCAAGTGTTCGGCCAGTTCGGCGATCTGGTTGATGAAGCTGATCTTGGTCGCCAGCATGCAGTTGGCGGCGTACTTGGTCAGTTCGGCGCTGCGCAGGTCCATGAACATGATGCGGTCGTGGTTGCGGTTGAACGGCGAGTACAGGTCACGCATCACGTCGCGCACTTCTTCGCGCTCGCAGCCGATGACGATCCGGTCTGGCCGGCGGCAATCGGCGACCGCGGAACCTTCCTTGAGAAATTCCGGGTTGGACACGATATCGAACTGCAACAGGCGCCCGGCCTTGATCAGCGCTTTGTCCAGGTGGGTGCGCAAGGTGTCGCCGGTGCCGACAGGTACGGTGGATTTCTCCACCAGAATCAGCGGTTTTTCACGGTGACGGGCCACGGCGTCGCCCACCGACAGCACGTAACGCAGGTCGGCCGAACCGTCCTCTTTCGACGGGGTGCCGACGGCAATGAACGCGACCTTGCCGTGCTGCACCGCGAGTTTTTCATCGCAGGTGAATTGCAGGCGTCCGGCGTCCAGGCCCTCGCGGACCAGACCGGCCAGCCCCGGCTCGAAGATGCTGACGTGGCCCTGGCGCAGCAGCTCGACTTTTTTCTCGTCGATGTCCATGCACACCACGTCATGGCCGACTTCGGCCAGCACGGCGGCCTGCACCAGGCCGACATAACCGCTACCAAACACTGTGATTTTCATGGCGAACTCCTCAATTCGGGCGCACGGGCCGGACGAGTGTTGATGGTGATGACCCCGAGCATGACCAGCGCCACGCCCAGTGATTTAGAGAAACTGAAGGATTCGTTGAACAGCGGCAGGCTGGCCGCCAGCAGGTACACCAGCGCATAGCTGATGCTCAGCAGCGAATAGGCCCGGCCCAGCGGCAGATCGCGCAGGGCGGCGAGCCAGCAGAGCATCGACAGCGCGTAGGCGAAGATCGCCGCGAGCACCACGGCCAGCGCGACTGAATCGACGCTGGGCGCGGCCAGCCACTGATCCGGCCGAGGCAGGCGCGTCATGCTCCAACGCATGCTCAGTTGCGCCATGCTGACCAGCAGCACGCTGGCCAGGGCGAAGAAGATTCCACGACGCTGGTTCATGACTGTTGCCCCAACAGCGCCACGCCACCGATGACCAGAAACACGCCGAACCAGTGTTGAACGTCGACGGGCTCCTTGAACACGAAGCGGGCGATCAAGGTGATGATCACGAAGTTGAGGCTGAGCATCGGGTAGGCGATGCCGACCGGCAGGCGCTGCAACACCAGCAGCCACACCAGCAGACCGGTGCCGAGGGCAAACAGCGCCAGCCACAGCCACGGCGATCGCAGTTTGCGCGACCACGACAGGCTCGCACCGCGCCAGCTCTCGACGGCGAATTTCTGCGCGACCTGGCCCAGGCAGGTCAGCAGGCAGGCGAGCAACAGCAGCCACAGGCTCATGACGCCTCCTGCGGAAGAATCACGATCACCAGATTGCCTTGCTCATAACGGACGCCGTCCTTGGGCAGTCTGTCGAGTTCGTCCAGTTCGTCTTGCCCCTTGACCCGCATCAGCACGCCGACCGAACCGGTCTTGCGGGCTTCGCGCATCCACTGTTGCACCTGATCGGGATCGACCCGTTGGTGAATGCCATCAGGATAGGCAAGGCCATATTTCAATTCGCCTATCGTGTTGTACATCGCCACCTGCGGGCGTTTGACTCGCCAGGACAGGGCCGACGCGGCGCCCAGGTCGTTGCTCAACAGGTGCGTGGTGGCCGCCAGTTCCGTCTGGTGGGCGAGTACGAATTGGTCGGGCATCTTGTTCGCCACCACCGATTTGGGCAGCGCCGCCGGCAGCAATGCGATCAGCAGCAGGCTCCCCACCGCCGGCGCCGCCCAGCATTGCAACGGGCGGAAGGCCTGCAGCAGGTTGCTGATGATCCAGCCGGTCAGGGCGATGAACACCAGAACCAGGCTGTGCAATTCATGGTCGTACAGCGGACGCTTCAACTGCACGTAAACCAGTCCGATCAACGTGACCAGTCCCAGCAACAGGTTCAGCAGGCCATTGAGGCCCAGCGCCCGGCCTTGCTCCAGACGCAAGCGATCGGCCAGCGCATGGCCCAGCAGCAACGCCAGAGGCAGCAGGCACGGCAGGATGTAGGTCGGCAGCTTGCCGTTGCTCAGGCTGAAGAACAGCAGCGGCATCAGCAGCCACAGGCCGAGAAACGCGATGCCGGTTTCGCGGCGGGTGTGCCACGCCTGCTTCAGCGCCACCGGCAACATTCCGACCCACGGCAGACTGAACGCCACCAGCAGCGGCAGGTAGAACCACCACGGCGCGTCATGCTGGGCATCGTCCCCGGCAAAGCGGCGGATGTGCTCGTGCCAAAAGAAGAACCGCCAGTAATCCGGTTCCTGACCGTGCACCGCCAACACCCACGGCAGGCTGACGATGATCGCCACCGCAATGGCCAGCGGGCCGTACAGCAGCAATTCCTTCCAGCGTTTTTGCCAGAGCATCCACGGCAAAGCGATCAGCACCGGCAGCAGCCAGGCGAGAAAACCCTTGGTCATGAACCCCATGCCGCACGCCAGGCCCAACACCGCCCAACCGGCCAGGCGCTGACCGTTGGCGCGGCTGTCGAGGGCAAACCACAGCGCCACCAGACTCAGGTTGACCCAGAAGGTGAATTGCGGATCGAGGTTGGCGTAACCAGCCTGGCCGGCGACGATGACGAAGCTCATGTAGAGCAGGGCGCAGACGAAGCTTTTGCGCGGGTCATTCCATAAACGGCGAGCGATGAGGAAGCACAGCAGCACGCTCAGCCCGGTGCTCAGGGCCGAGGCAAACCGCACGCCGAACAGGTTCTGGCCGAACACGGCCTGCCCGAGGGCGATCATCCAGTAACCGGCCGCCGGTTTTTCGAAGTAACGCAGGTTCATGAAATGCGGCGACACCCAGTTGCCGCTCAGCAGCATTTCCTGGCTGATCTGCGCATAACGGGTTTCATCGGGAATCCACAAACCATGACTGCCCAGCGGCAGCAGATAGGCCAGCAGGAAAATCCCCAGCAACAGCGGCAATGCCCAGCGTTTGCTCATGTGCCTTGCACTCCCAGCCAGCCTTCGCGGCCTTCGAGGGCACCGCGTTGCACACGGCCGACGGGCAGGGTGTTGAGAAACGCGGGCAGCAGATTGCCCAAGGGCTGAAAGTGGATATGTCGCTGGCGCGCGTCGGCCAGCAGTCGACGAAAGTCTTCTGCCATCAGAATCCCTTCTACTTCGGCGTGAATGGTGTAGACGTTGAGGTTGTCCGGGCGGAACCGGTCGAGGATGAAGGCGTTGAAATCCTTCGCCGCCACACTCGGCCCGACCACTTCATCGAAGGTCGGCAAGTCCACCGGAATCTGCGGCGCACCGACCGAGCCGTCAGACAGCAACGGGCGGAACAGCCGCTGCCCACGGCAATCGCTGTTGTAGCGAAAGCCGAAGGCCTGTTTGGCTTCGATCACACGCTCGTCCGCACGCCAACCGGCGGCGGCGGAACACATGACCTTTTCGCCAAGAATGTCACTCAAGGTGTCGACGCCCTGACGGATCTGCTCGACCAGTTGCGCATCGCTCCAGCGCCCGGCATTGGCCTGCCAGCCGTGGTGATCCCAGGCGTGCAGGCCGACCTCGTGGCCGGCGGCCCGGGCCTGACGCATCAGGTGCCCGAGGTCGCGGCCGATCGGTTTGCCCGGCCACGCCGTGCCGGCTAGCAGGATGTCCCAGCCGTACAGGCCGGCGGCGTTGGAGCGCAGCATTTTCCAGAGGAACTGCGGACGGATCAGGCGCCACAGGTGCCGACCCATGTTGTCCGGGCCGACACTGAAGAAAAACGTCGCCTTGATCTGCGCTTCATCGAGAATTTCCAGCAAGCGCGGCACGCCTTCGCGGGTGCCGCGAAAGGTGTCGACATCGATGCGCAAACCGGCCTGCATCAACGCTTGCTCTCGATTTCGGCCATTGCTTCACGCAGGAAGAAGTCGAGCGTGTTGCCGATGGTCTCGCGCATTTCCACGGTCGGTGTCCAGTCCAGCAGGCGCTTGGCGTTGGCGATGCTCGGTTTGCGGTGCTCGACGTCCTGGTAACCGGCGCCGTAGAACGCCCTGCTTTCCACGTCGCGGAAACCGGCGAACGGCGGGAAGTTGGAACGCAGCGGATGAGCCTCGAACTGGCGCAACAGTTCTTCGCCCAACTGACGAATGCTCGCTTCGTTGTCCGGGTTGCCGATGTTGATGATCTGGCCGTTGCAGACGTCGTTGTCGTTATCGATGATCCGCGCCAGCGCCTCGACGCCATCGGCGATGTCGGTGAAGCAGCGTTTCTGCTCGCCGCCGTCGAACAGGCGGATCGGCGTGCCTTCCACCAGATTGAGGATCAATTGGGTGATGGCCCGGGAGCTGCCGATACGCGCCGAATCGAGGCGATCCAGCCGTGGACCCATCCAGTTGAAGGGACGGAACAGGGTGAAGTTCAGGCCTTTGGCGCCGTAGGCCCAGATCACCCGGTCCAGCAGTTGCTTGGAGACCGAGTAGATCCAGCGCTGCTTGTTGATCGGGCCGACGATCAGGTTCGAGCTGTCCTCGTCGAAGTGCTTGTCCTGGCACATGCCATAGACTTCCGAGGTCGACGGGAAAATCACGCGCTTGTTGTATTTGACGCAGTAGCGCACCAGTTTCAGGTTTTCTTCGAAGTCGAGCTCGAACACCCGCAGCGGATTGCGCGTGTATTCGATCGGCGTGGCGATGGCCACCAGTGGCAGGACCACGTCGCATTTCTTGATGTGGTACTCGATCCACTCCGAGTGAATGCTGATGTCGCCTTCGACGAAGTGAAAACGCGGGTGGCTGCGCAGGCGGTCGATGGCGTCGGAGCCGATGTCCAGGCCATAGACTTCGTAGCGCTCGTCGCGCAGCAGGCGCTCGGACAAATGGTTGCCGATGAAACCGTTGACGCCGAGGATCAGCACCCGCGTGCGGCGCGGGCCACGACCGGACTCGGCGCCGCGCAGCAGCGAGCCGTCCACCAGACCGAGTTCATTGGCCAGTTGCGGGCCGCTCAGGTACAGGCCGTTGTCGTTGCGCTGGCCGGCGTTGATCACCAGCGAGTCTTCACCGCAGGCGATGCGCAGCGGGTCGACGCTGATGACCCGGCCCGGCGCCTGGCCTTCGTTGCCCTTGACCACGTCGGCGCTCCAGACGATCAGCTTGTGCTCACCCACGGCGCAGAAGGCGCCGGGGTAAGGCTGAGTCACGGCCCGTACGAGGTTGAACAGTTTTTCCGCCGGTTGGGCCCAGACCAGTTTGCCGTCCGCCGCGGTGCGACGGCCGAACACCGTGGCTTTGGATTCGTCTTGCGGGGTTTCGGTGATTTTGCCTTGAAGCATCGCCGGCAGTGCATCGCGCAGCAGGTCGCTGGCGGCGATCCGCAGTTTGCCGTGCAGGCTCAGCGCGGTGTCGCTGCGTTCGATGGCCACACGCTGTTGGGCGAGGATGGCGCCGGCGTCGGCGCGCTTGACCATGCGGTGCAGGGTGACGCCGGTCTCGGTTTCGCCGTTGACCAGCACCCAGTTGGCCGGGGCGCGACCACGGTAGCGTGGCAGCAGGGAGCCGTGCAGGTTGAACGCGCCTTTTTTGGCGGTGGCCAGCAAGGGCTCGCTCAGCAGGTTGCGATAGTAGAAGGAGAAGATGTAATCCGGATTGAGCTTGGCAATCCGCTCGATCCACAACGGATGGTTGGCGTCTTCCGGTGCATGAACCGCGATGCCTTTGTTGGCGCACAGTTGCGCGACCGAGGCGTAGAACGCGTTTTCCTGCGGGTCATCGGCATGGGTGAACACCGCGGCAATGTCGTAGCCGCTGTCGAGCAGGGCTTGAATGCCGGCGCAGCCAATATCGTGGTAAGCGAAGACAACGGTTTTTGCGCTCATGAGAGAACCTGATCGGACGTGGAGTTGGAAGTGAGGCCGTCAACGGTGATGGCGGGGGCCGGCGAGGCGGGGTGGCCGCGCAGGACCTTTTCGATGAAGAAACGCGGGCGGGCGCGCACGTCGCTGTACATGCGCCCCAGGTATTCGCCCAGCAGGCCCATGCCGATGAACTGGCCACCGGTGAACACGAACAGCACAGCGAACAGCACGAACAGGCCATCACCGGCCCATCCGGCACCAAAGGCCAGGCGCATGACGATCAACGCCGCCGCGAACAGCACGCCGAGCCCGGCCATGGCGAAACCGACGATGCTCAACAGGCGCAGAGGCGTGGTGGTCATGCAGGTGATCAAGTCGAACATCAGGTTGATCAGGCGCATCGGGCTGTATTTCGAATCACCGTGTTCGCGTTCGGCGTGGGCCACGGTGATTTCCGTGGTGTGGCGGGCGAAGCTGTTGGCGAGGATCGGAATGAACGTGCTGCGTTCGCGGCAGGCGAGCATCGCGTCGATGATGGTGCGGCGGTAGGCGCGCAGCATGCAGCCGTAGTCGCTCATGGCGACGCCGGTGGAGCGCTGCACCGCGAGGTTGATGAGTTTCGACGGATAGCGGCGCAGGGCCGAATCCTGACGATTGCCGCGCACGGTGCCGACCACGTCAAAACCTTTTTCAGCCTCGGCCACCAGACGCGGGATTTCTTCCGGCGGGTTCTGGAGGTCGGCGTCGAGGGTGATCACCACGTCGCCCTTGCACTGTTCGAAACCGGCCATGATCGCCGCGTGCTGGCCGTAGTTGCGGTTGAGGATGACCGCGACGAACGGGCTGTCCACGACGGACGCGGCGTCTTCGAGCAGTTGCGCGGAGGCGTCGCGGCTGCCGTCGTCGACCAGCACGATTTCGTAGTCATGCCGCAATTGCTGGCAGGCGGCCTGGGTACGGCGCAGCAGTTCCGGCAGGCTGTCTTCTTCGTTGTAGACCGGGATGACGATCGACACGCAATGAATCGGATAAGGTCTCACGGGCGTTTCCCCATCAGGTGTTCAATGGCCCAGACGACCCGGTCCAGATCCTGGTCGGTCATGTCGGGAAACAAGGGAATCGAGCACAGCCGCGCCGAGTTCCACTCGGTGTCGGGCAGGTACAGGTGCGGGTCACGCTGGCGATACCAGGTGTGCAGGTGGGTGGCGATGAAATGGATGCCGGTGCCGATGCCTTGCTCCTGCAAACCCTTCATGAAGGCTTCGCGGTCGATGCCGCAGCGCTCGCTGTCGATGCGCAGGATGAACAGGTGCCAGGCGTGCTGTTGGGCGTATGGCGGCACGGCCAGCGGTTGCACCGGCAGGCCTTCGAGTTTTTGCAGGTATTGCGTGGCCAGTTCGGTGCGGCGGGCGTTGATCGCGTCCAGACGCTCCAGTTGCACCAGCGCAATCGCGGCGTTGATGTCGGCCAGGTTGTATTTGAAACCGGGCTCGATCACCTGGGCCTGGGGTTTGCGGCCGTGGGTCAGGCGGTCGTAGGCATCGACACCGAGGCCATGAAACTTGAGCATGCGCACACGGTTGGCCAAGGCTTCGTCGTCGGTGACGAACATCGCGCCTTCGGCGCAGGTCATGTTCTTGATCGCGTGGAACGAGAAGATCGCGGTGCCTTGCGAGCCCACGTGGCGGCCCTTGTAGCGGGTGCCGGCGGCATGGGCGGCGTCTTCGATCACGGCGATGCCGTGCTTGTCAGCCAGCGCGTAGAGCGGATCAAGGTCGAACGCGGCGCCGGCGTAATGCACGGGAATGATCGCTTTGGTGCGCGGGGTGATGGCGGCTTCGATGCGCGCGGCGTCGGTCATCAGGGTGTCGCGGTCGACATCGACGAACACCGGCGTGGCGCCGAGCAGGGAAATCATGTTGGCGGTGGACACCCAGGTCTGCGACGGGGTGATGACTTCGTCGCCGGGGCCGATTCCCAGCGCCAGTAAAGTTACATGCATGGCACCGGTGGCCGAGGAAAGTGCCACGGCGTGCCGACTGCCGACATAGTTGCCGAAGTGTTCTTCCAATGCCTGATTCTTCGGCCCGGTGGTGATCCAGCCCGAACGCAATACTTGTTCGACGGCGGCAATTTCTTCTTCGCCGATACTGGGGCGGGAAAACGGGAGAAACGCTTGACTCATAAGAACCTCGGGGCGACAGCCATCCTTCAGCCAATTGTCTGAAAAACACGTGTTTTCAAGGGTTTGAAGTACCACCCGGGGAATGCCTGATTGACTTTTGCGTCCCCGGACGGCACGTTGTGAGCCATTCGGGGCCCACCGGATGCATTTAAGGTTATGCGCGTTTTTGTGAAAGGAACATGAAAAAGCGGTTGGCAAATCGTCTATCTGAAACTTATACAGCCACCGTTCAGACTTCTTCCGTTCATCGGCGTTTTTAGTAGAAAAGTCCTACAGAAGTGCCCCGTCTTATTTAAGTTTTGTTGCCGTTTTTAGTTGTTTTGTTGAACTGTTTCTTATTCAAGGCCGTTTCGTTTGATTGACTTGTCGAGTACTGAATCCTCACCCTCCAACAGCAATCCGCTGACTGTTTATCTGGCGCGCCTGGCGCCCTCCAGCCAACTGACCATGCGTTACGTGTTGCAGGACGCTGCCGACCGCCTCGGTTTCGAAGACGTGAACCTTGAGGACATTCCCTGGCATGGGCTGCAACCGGATGATGTCGTTGCGTTAGTCGCAGCATTGCGCGCGGACAACTACGCACCGAATACTTCTTCGCTGTATGTAAACGCGATTCGCGGTGTGATGAATGAAGCCTGGCGCATGAGTCTTATCAGCCAGGAACATCTGTTGAAGATGCGCTCGGTCAAAGGCATTGCCGGCACGCGACTGTCTCAGGGGCGCAATCTGAAGCGCACGCTGATTCATGAATTGATGGAAGTCTGCGCGGCCGATCCGCGACCACAAGGTTTGCGTGATGCGGCGGTGATTGCGCTGTTGTACGGCACCGGCATGCGCAAGTCGGAGTCGGTGGATCTGGACCTGAATCAGGTCGACTTTACAGAGCGCAGTCTCTGTGTCACTGCCAAGGGCAATAAACAACTGATCAAGTATGCGCCGGCCTGGGCGTTCGCCAAACTGAATGCGTGGCTGGAGTTCCGTCGCTCGGAACTCAAGGAAGGCGAGAGCGACGACGCGTTTCTGTTCAACCGTATTCGCCGTGGCAGCCACATCACCCGCGAGCGCATCACCAAGCACGCGATCTATTACATCGCCCGCCAGCGCGGCACTCAGGTCGGGGTGAAGATCATGCCCCATGATTTCCGGCGTTCGTTCATCACTCGGGTGATCGAAGAGCACGACCTGTCGATTGCCCAGAAGCTGGCCCATCACAGCAATATCCAGACAACCGCCAACTATGACGTGCGCGACGACAACGAGCGGCGCCGCGCTGTGGATCGCTTCGACCTGTAGTCAGGGTGTTTCGAAGACGTGGGCCGCACCCAGAATGGACAACTGCACAGCGCTGCCGGCCGGGGGCGCGTGCATGCCGGAGCTGCGCACCAGCAGTGAGCGGCCGGGGCTGGCCTGGGACCGAAGTTCCACCGTCAGGGTGCAGACGTTGCCGCCAAAGTCCCGATCTGTGACCACCGCGTGGCAGCCGTCCGGGTCGGCGGGAATGTCCGACAGTTGCAGTTGTTCGGGCCGCAGCATGATCTGCGCGGCACCGGAAAACCCGTTGGTGTTGACCGCCACCCGGCCCAGGTCGCAATGGGCCCAACCGGCTTCGATCCGGGCGGGCATGACCACGGCTTCGCCAAGAAAACGCGCGGTCTGTTCGTCGTCGGGGTAGCGGTAGAGATCCATCGGATGTCCCGACTGCACCAGACGACCGTCGCGCATGACGGCCAACTGGTCGGCGAACGACAGCGCTTCGCCCTGATCGTGGGTCACCAGAATCGTGGTCACGCCGGCGTCCTCTAGCAGGCGCGCGACCATTTTGCGCATGGCGCCTCGCAGGCCGGTGTCGAGGGCGGAAAAGGGCTCGTCGAGCAGCATCAGGCGCGGCCGTTGCGCCAGTGCCCGGGCGAGTGACACCCGCTGTTGCTGGCCGCCGGACAATTCGTGGGGCCAGCGTGCGGCCATGTCGGCGTTCAGGGCGACGCTGTCCATCAGCGCCTGAATGCGCTCGGTTCGGGTGTTGCCGGTTTCCGCCAGCCCGAAGCCGATGTTGTCGGCCACGGTCATGTGCGGAAACAACGCGCCGTCCTGCGGCACGTAACCGATCTGCCGTTGATACGCGGGCACGGCGTGGGTGCTGTCGACCAAGGTCTGGCCGTTCAGCGTCAGGCTGCCGGCGTCGGGGAATTCGAACCCGGCAATCATCCGCAACAGGGTGGTCTTGCCGGAGCCGGACGGGCCGACGATCACCGTGCGGCTGCCGGTCGGGACGGACAGGTTGATGGAGTCCAGCGCCGTTTGCGCGCCAAAGGATTTGCTTAAGGAAATGATGTCGAGAGCGTTCATCGGCCGGCACTGCGCCTGGATTGGTGATAGAGGATGGCCGTGAGCGGCAGCGACAACAGCACCATCAGCAGCGCATAAGGCGCTGCGGCGGCATAGTCGATTTCGCTGGTCATGGCCCAGAAACCGGTGGCCAGGGTGCGCGTGCCGTTGGGCGCGAGCAGCAGGGTCGCGGTCAGTTCATTGGTGATCGCCAGAAACACCAGCGCCGCGCCCGCCGCCGCACCGGGCGCCGCCAGACGCAAGGTGATCAGCCACAGGGCGCGCAGGGGCGAGCGACCGAGGCTTTGCGCGATGTTTTCCAGTTCCACAGGGGCTTGTGCAAAGCCTGCGCGCAGGCTGACCAGCGCCCGGGGCAGAAACATCAGCAGGTAGGCCAGCAGCACGGTGATCGTGGTCTGGTAGATCGGCCGGGCGAAATGGATGGTCACGGTCACCAGTGCCAAAGCCACGACGATTCCCGGCAGTGCGCTGGTGATGTAGTTGCAGCCTTCGAGCAGGCGTTGCAGCTTGCCGGGGGCGCGGATCGACAGCCAGGCAATCGGGATCGCCGCGAGGCTGGTCAACAGCGCGCCGGCCACGCCGAACGACAGCGTCTGCAGCAACGCCGGCAGCAATTCGTTGCCTTGCCAGACCTCGGCACCACCGGCGATCAGCCACTTGCCAAGGGTCAGCAACGGCACGCCGAGGGCCAGCAGGCAGGTCAGGCCTTGCAGGCACAATCCCAGCGCGGCGGTGCGTCGTTGCAGGCGCACGGTGCGTTGCTCACGAGCGCTGCCGGAGCCGACGCGGGCGTATCGCGCATGACCACGGGCGCCGGATTCCACCACCAGCATCGCGAGGCAACACAGCGCCAGAACGCTGGCGAGCATGTTGGCGGCGGGTCCGTTGAAGGTCGATTTGAACTGGTCGAAAATCGCCGTGGTGAAGGTGTCGAAACGGATCATCGCGTACAGGCCATATTCGGCCAGCAGGTGCAGGCCGACCAGCAATGCACCGCCGCAGATCGCCAGCCGCAGTTGCGGCAACACCACCCGGAAAAACACCGCCCATGGCTTGAGGCCGAGGGATTCGGCGACGTCTTCAATCGCCGGATCGAGACGACGCAACGTCGCCGCAATCGGCAGGTACAGGAACGGAAAATAGGCGATCACCGACACCAGCACCCCGGCCGGCAATCCATTGATCGACGGAATCAGGCTGACCCACGCGTAGCTGTGCACGAACGCCGGCACCGCCAGAGGTGCGACCGCCAGCAATGACCACAGCCGTCGCCCCGGCAGATCGGTGCGTTCGGTCAGCCAGGCTAGAGTGGTGCCGAGCACGATGCAGATCGGCAAGGTGATCAGCACCAGCAACACGGTGTTGATCAGCAGCTCGGCGACCCGAGGGCGGAAGACCAAGGCTTCGATGGTCGCCCAGCCGGTGTACCACGACACGCCGATCACAAAGCCGATCGGCACCAACGACAGCAGCGACACCGCGATGGCCAGCACGACCACCCACGGACTCCCGCGCCCATTGAGGGCGCGGGTCCGGCGTGACAAATGGGCGGAGGGCGCCGCAGCGATCCCCGCGGGCAGTGGTTCAGGCATCAATTACAGCAGTCCTGCCTGGGTCATCAGTTCGACGGCTTTCTTGCTGTCGAGCTTCGATGCATCGACTTTCGGCGCGTCCAGGTCCTTCAACGGCACCAGTTTGGGGTTGGAAGCAGCGTCCTTGCCCACCGCGTATTCAAAGGATTTGCCGGTGCGCAGCACTTCTTGGCCTTGCTTGCCGGTGATGTACTGGAGGAATTTCTGCGCGTCTTCCTGGTGTTTGCTGGAGGCCAGCACGCCTCCGCCGGAAATGCTCACGAACGCACCCGGATCCTGATGCTTGAAGTAGTGCAGGGCGGTGTTCTTGCTGTTTTCACCGGTCTTGGCCTGATCGACGAACGCGTAGTAGTGATAAATCACACCGCTGTCGACTTGCCCGGCGTTCACCGCTTTGAGCACCGAGCTGTTGCCACGGTAAGCGGTGAAATTGGCTTTCATGCCCTTGAGCCATTCGAGGGTGGCGGCTTCGCCTTTCTGCTCCAGCACGGCGGCGACGATGGCCTGGAAATCCGCACCGGCAGGCGACGCGGCCCAGCGACCTTTCCAGGCCGGGTTCGCCAGATCCATCAGGGATTTGGGCAGGTCTTTTTCCGGCAACTTGGACGGGTTATAGACGAACACCGTGGAGCGCGCGGCGATACCGACCCATTGGCCGTGTGCCGGGCGATACGCCGCGTCGACTTGCTCAAGTGTCGGCGGAGCCACGGGCGCGAACAGCTTGGCGTTGTCCACCAGCACCATGGCCGGGGAGTTTTCTGTCAGGAACACATCCGCCGGCGACGCCGCGCCTTCCTGCACGATCTGATTGCCCATTTCCGTGTCATCGCCGTTGCGCACCGTGACCGGAATCCCGGTTTCCTCGGTGAAGCCAGCGACCCAAGCCTTGGTCAGGGTTTCGTGCTGGGCGTTGTAGACCACCAGGCCGACGGAATCGGCGGCAAACGCCTGCCCGGCAGCGAGCAGCGCAGTCGCCAGCGCGGCCTGTTTCAGAAAGGACGGAACGGATGGACTCATGGCGGGGCAGCTCCTGTTTTTAGACGTTATGGTTTGCGAGCACCCGCAGGGGATTCAAATGCGAATGCTTTGCAAAAATAGAGTCGCGGCAATGTAGGGCGGCAAACGAGAAAAATACGTCAAAGAAATCGTTAATAAATGTCATTGCCATTCAGATTAGCAGCGTCTGGCCGCTTGCACGGCGGCCGTACGTCTTGCCGATTGGAGGAGGGATCAGGAGGAGGGTGGGCAGCCGCGTGAGCCGGTGGAGGCCTGGCTGATCAACGCAGCCAGGCGCTTGACGTTGTTCTGCTGGGCTACCACCAGATCGTCGATGGTCGGCCCGGACGGGGTTTGCAGCAATGAGCGACAGGCGGTCAGGGCGTCGTCCCCGGTGTTGGCCTGGCGCAGGCGCCATTTGACGTCGATCAGCCCGTATTGCCCGGGAATCGAATCGAAGCGTTGCACATCGATGCGCACCGAGGTTTTACGCTGGCCGCCGGCATTACTGAGCTGATCCACCAGCGCACTGCGCAATTCATCGCTGAGGCTCGCGCCCCACCATTCGGTCTCGAGAATCGCCAGGCCGCTGTTACCCTGGCGGATGACGATCTGCGGCCGGTCGACCTGCGGCGGCACGCTGATGCCTTCGATGGCGATTTCCGAACCGGCGCGGCCGGCCATCGGTTGCGTCGGCGTCAGGGTGTGAAAGCTGATCGGGGCGCTTTTGCAGGCGCCGAGCAGCAGGCCGATCGCGAGCACGGTGAACTTCAGCTTTAAAGCCATGGGACAGCTCCTGTGCTCAATTGCGCGGCGGTCCTTTGAGGTCCAGCGGCGCGGCGTTGTCGGGGCGGCCGCGAATCAACGATTCCGGATGACGGCCCAGATAATCGGACAGCTCACGCAACGAACGGGACATGCGCCCGAGCTCGTCGAGGGTCTCGGTCAGTTGTTCGCGTTGCGGCGAGTCTTCGGCCAGGGTCGAACTGGCCGATTGCAGGGTCTTGCTCACGTCGGCGAGGGTGTTCTGCACGCCGGGCAGGGTCTTGGCGTTGAACTGGGTCAGGCCTTTGCGCAATTCCACGAGGTTGCTGTCGAGGTTGCCGGCAATCCGTTCCACCGGCAGCTTGTTGAGCTTGTCGATCATCGCTTCGAGTTTTTCCTGCAACTGTTCGAGGCTGCCGGGAATGGTCGGAATGCTGATCGGGCGGGCGGTCGGGTCAAACGCGACTTTCTCGGCTTTCGGGTAGAAGTCCAGCGCGATGTACAACTGGCCGGTCAGCAGGTTGCCGCTGCGGGCCTGAGCGCGCAGGCCGTTGTCGATAAAGGTGCCGATCAGGCGCACGGCGGCGGCTTCGTCCTCCGGATTGTGATTGAGCACCTTGAGCATCTTCACGTGGGCCTGGCCGAGACGTGCCGGGTAGATCACGATCCCGACGTTGAGCGGGAAGCTGCGTTTTTTTGCGTCGAAATCGAGGTTGACGCTGACCACCCGGCCGATTTCCATGCCGAGGAATTCCACCGGCGCATCGACTTTCAGCCCGCGCAACGCCTGATCGAAACGCAGGCTCAGGTACTGCGCCTTGCCGTTGGGCGGGGCGAGGGCAGTTTGCTGGTCCTCAAACAGGTCGTAAGTCCTTTCTTCGGCGGCGGCAACGTCGTTGGGGCTGTACTCCGGCGCGCGGAAGGCGATGCCGCCGACCAGCAAGGTCGACAACGATTCGGTTTTCACCGCAAAACCGTTGGCACCGACGTTGACGTCAATGCCGCTGGCGTTCCAGAACCGGGTGTTTTCGGTGACGTAGGCATCGTTTGGCGCATGGATGAACACCTCGATGTTCACCCCTTTGCCATCGGCGTCCAGCGCGTAGGCCACCACTTGTCCCACCGGGATCTTGCGGTAATAGACCGGCGAGCCGATGTCCAGCGAACCGAGGTCCGAAGCGTGCAGATTGAAGCGTTTGCCCGGCTCGCCGTAGGTGATCGGCGGCGGGTTTTCCAGGCCTTTGAAGTGTTTTGCGCGCGAGTTGGACTGACCGATATCGGCGCCGATGTAGTCGCCGGACAGCAACGTGTCGATGCCCGAGACACCGCCCGCACCGATACGCGGCCGCACGACCCAGAACTGTGAATCTTCGCGGGTAAAGGTTTCGGCCTGCTTGGCCAGTTTGATCGTGGCGTTGACGCTTTTCTGATCGTCGCTCAGCTCGACGTCCGTGACCTGGCCGATCACCACGTTGCGGTATTTGACTTCGGTCTTGTTGGCGGTCAGGCCGCTGCCGGTCTTGAAGGTGACGACGATGCTGGGGCCTTCCTGCATCAGGTTGTGCACCACCAGCGAGATGCCCACCAGCACCGCGATGATCGGCACGATCCACACCAGCGAAATGCTGAAACGCCGGGTCTTGACCGGCGCCTGGCCGGGCGCTCGCGGTTGATCGGCGGCTGACGACTCCATCCATGACCTCCAGGGTGTGTTGGGCACTGAGCGTCAGGAACGCAAAAGCACTTCATCAATATAGAAGTGCTTCGCGATAGAGCAAATGTACAGGAGGCATTAACCGCAAAGCGTCATCCCAGCAGTTCCCGCAGGCGATACCAGAACATGCCCAGTGCCAGCAGTGGCGAACGCAGCGCCGGGCCGCCGGGGAAGGTCATGTGCGGCACGTTGCTGAACACATCCATGCCCTGACTGTGACCGGCATGAATCGCTTCGCCCAGCAGCTTGGCGCACCAGTGGGTGACGTTCAGGCCGTGGCCGGAATAGCCCTGGGCGTAGAACACGTTCGGGTGCTGCTTCAAACGGCCGACCTGCGGGAAGCGGTTGGCGGTGATGCCGATTTTGCCGCCCCACTGATAGTCGATGCGCACATCCGCCAGTTGCGGAAACACCTTGAGCATCTTCGGTCGCATGTAGGCGGCGATGTCCGCCGGATCCCGTCCCGAATAATGGCAGGCACCGCCGAACAGCAAGCGCCGGTCCGCCGAGAGCCGGTAGTAATCGAGGCCGACTTTCTGGTCGCACAGCGCCAGGTTCTGCGGAATCAGCTCGGCGGCACGTTCCGCCGACAACGGTTCGGTGGCGATGATGTAACTGCCGGCCGGCAGGACCTTGCCGCTGAGTTGCTGTTCGAGTTCATCCAGGTGCGCGTTGCAGCCGAGCACCAGACTGCCGGCGCGCACGGTGCCGGACCGGGTGCGCACCTGAACGGTCGCGCCGTGGAGGATTTCCAGCACCGGGCTCTGCTCGAAAATCCGCACCCCGAGAGAGGCTGCCAGCCGCGCTTCGCCCTGCACCAGATCCAGCGGGTGCAAGTGCCCTGAACCCATGTCGATCAGACCGCCCTTGTAGACACCCGCGTTCACCACTTGCCGGCGGATGTCTTCGGGGGCGACCAGCCGTGTTTCATGGCGGTAACCCAACTGCGCCAGGCTGTCCTGCTCGGCTTTGAAGGCGTCGAACTGCGCCGGCGTGTTCGCCAGCTCACAGAAACCCCAGCGCAGGTCGCACTCGATGGCGTTGTCGGTGATGCGCTGGCGCACCAGTTCCACCGAATCGATCCCGGCCCGGTGCAGGTAGCGCACGCCTTCGGCGCCAACATGCCGCGAGAAACCTTCGACGTCATGACCGATCCCGCGAATCAGTTGCCCGCCATTGCGCCCGCTGGCGCCCCAGCCGATGCGCCGGGCTTCGAGCAGAATCACCGAGAGCCCGCGCTGCGCCAGTTCAATGGCCGTGTTGACGCCGGTGAACCCGCCGCCGATCACGCAGACATCGGCGATCAGATCGCCCGCCAGTTCGGGA
Source organism: Pseudomonas sp. GM25 (assembly GCF_000282255.1). Taxonomy (NCBI): domain Bacteria; kingdom Pseudomonadati; phylum Pseudomonadota; class Gammaproteobacteria; order Pseudomonadales; family Pseudomonadaceae; genus Pseudomonas; species Pseudomonas sp. GM25. The sequence continues at coordinate 53,153 of NZ_AKJQ01000010.1, forward strand.
TAAGGTGTGCTGGCCCGGGCCGACGCGGCGTAATAGGAGAGGGCGTGTTCCTGGGTGTACTGATTCATTTGTTCGACTTCACTTTGCTCCAGGACCGGGTCATCAGACGCATGATCGACTGGGGCGGGGTAGAGGAGATGTAGAGCTTGTCGAGGACTTCCTGCGACGGATAGACCTCGGGGTTGTTGACCAGCTCCGGATCCATGTATTGCTTGGCCGCCGGGTTCGGGTTGGCGTAACCGACCGAGGCGCTGACCTTGGCGATCACTTGCGGATCGAGCAGGTAATTGATGAAGGCGTGGGCTTCCTTGGTGTTGCCGGCATCGGCAGGAATCGCCAGCAGGTCGAACCACAGGTTCGCGCCTTCCTTGGGAATCGAGTAGGCGATGTTCACGCCGTTCTTGGCTTCCTTGGCACGGTTGGCAGCCTGGAACACGTCGCCGGAATAACCGAAGGCCACGCAGATGTCGCCGTTGGCCAGGTCGGACACGTATTTCGAGGAGTGGAAATAGGTGATGTACGGCCGGATGCTCAGGAGTTTCTCCTCAGCCTTCTTGTAGTCCTCGGGTTTCTCGCTGCGCGGGTCCATGCCCATGTAGTTGAGGATCGCCGGGAACACTTCATCGGCCGAGTCCATCATCGACACGCCGCACTGGGTGAGTTTCTTCAGGTTCTCCGGTTCGAACAGCACGGCCCAGGAATCGATGTGATCGATGCCCAGCACTTGCTTGACCTTGTCGACGTTGTAGCCGATGCCGTTGGTGCCCCACAGGTAAGGCACTGAGTGCTCGTTGCCCGGATCGTTTTTTTCAAGCAGGGCCAGCAGTTTCGGGTCGAGGTTTTTCCAGTTCGGCAGTTGCGAGCGGTCCAGTTTGAGGAACGCACCGGCCTTTACCTGACGGGCGAGAAAGTGATTGGACGGCACCACCACGTCATACCCGGTACGCCCGGCGAGCAGTTTGCCTTCGAGGGTTTCATTGGAGTCGAAGACGTCGTAGATCACCTTGATCCCGCTGGAGGACTGGAAGTCGGCGAGGGTGGTTTCGCCAATGTAATCGGTCCAGTTGTAGACGCTGACCTGGGGTTGGGCGAGGGCACCGGCACTGCACGCCAGGGCCAGCGCGGCGGGGATCATGGATTTCAACAGACGCATATCGACACCTCTTCGAATTATTGGATTTTTCAGGCGACTCTTGCTGATCGTTCCCACGCTCCGCGTGGGAATGCCTCAATGGACGCTCTGCGTCCGCTTTGTGACGCGGAGCGTCACGGGCTGCATTCCCACGCAGAGCGTGGGAACGATCGTGGGTTGGTTTTTGTTGTTTTAATCAGACGCTCAGCAACAGGAACTCCCGCTCCCAGGAGCTGATCACGCGCTTGAAGTTTTCATGCTCGGCGCGTTTCACCGCGACGTAGCCGCGCACGAATTTGCTGCCCAGGTATTGCGCGACGGTGTCGCACTCTTCCATTTGGGTCAGGGCTTCTTCGATGGTGATCGGCAGGCGCAGGTTGCGGCGCTCGTAAGCCCGGCCTTCGACGGCGGCGCTCGGTTCGATGCCTTCGACCATGCCGATGTAACCGCACAGCAGGCTCGCGGCGATGGCCAAATACGGGTTGGCGTCAGCGCCCGGCAGACGGTTTTCAACCCGCATCGCCTCAGGCCCGGAAGTCGGAACCCGCAGGCCGACGGTGCGGTTTTCTTCGCCCCATTCGACGTTGACCGGGGCCGAGGTGTCCGGCAGGAAGCGGCGGAACGAGTTCACGTTCGGCGCGAACATCGGCAGCACTTTCGGGATGTACTTCTGCAGGCCGCCGATGTGATGACGGAACAGGTCGCTCATGCTGCCGTCGGCATTGGCGAAAATCGGTTGGCCGCTGGCGATCTCGACCACGCTCTGGTGCAGGTGCATCGCGCTGCCGGGCTCGTCACCGATCGGCTTGGCCATGAAGGTCGCGGTCACGTTGTGCTTGAGCGCGGCTTCACGCAGGGTGCGTTTGAACACGGTGATCTGGTCGGCCAGATCCAGCGCGTCGCCGTGACGGAAGTTGATTTCCATCTGCGCCGGGCCGTCTTCGTGGATCAGCGTGTCCAGGTCCAGGCCTTGCAGTTCGCACCAGTCGTAGACGTCTTCGAACAGCGGATCGAATTCGTTGGCGGCGTCGATGGAGAACGACTGACGACCGCTTTCAGCGCGACCGGAACGACCCAGCGGTGCCTTCAATGGCAAGTCCGGGTCTTCGCAGCGCTGGGTCAGGTAGAACTCCATTTCCGGCGCCACGATCGGCTTCCAGCCTTTGTCGGTGTACAGCTGCAGGACTTTCTTCAGCACGTTGCGCGGCGACAGTTCGATCGGGTTGCCGAACTTGTCGAAGGTGTCGTGGATAACGATGGCGGTCGGCTCGATGGCCCACGGGATCACGTACACCGCGTCGCTCACCGGCTTGCAGACCATGTCGATGTCGGCCGGGTCGAGCAGGTCGTAGTAGATATCGTCGTCGACAAAATCCCCGGTTACCGTTTGCAGCAACACACTTTCCGGCAGGCGCATGCCTCGCTCATGCAGGAACTTGTTGGTCGGTGCAATTTTGCCGCGGGCGATGCCGGTCAGGTCGCTGACCACGCATTCCACTTCGGTAATCTTGTGATCTTTCAGCCACGTGAACAGCTGATCGAAAGGGGCATTCATAAAGACCTCGTCGTTGGTTTTGTTGACGCGGGGGAAAGCGATTTCATCTTTCGCAGACTTCCCCTGAGGCGCGTTGACGACTATCTTGGGCGGGCCTTGACGTTCCATCTATCCACTTTCAGCAGCACCAAAGCGCACCAAAAGAGTGCGCAAGGTCTCCCATGACAACGTGTAATCCGCTACAGGTTCAAGCTTTCAATACCGCCGATGTCACCGAACAGATCCGCGCCACGCCGGGTTGGGTTCAGCATTACCAGCAGATGTCGCCGGGGCATTTCGCCGGGCAGATCCGCTATCTGGATTTGCAGGGTGTGGAGGTTTACGAAGAACAGATGAACACCCGGGTCGAGCAGAATTTCAGCGCGCCGGAAGGCTCGCTGGCGTTCTGTTTCGATCGCAGCGACAACGCGCTCTATCTGCTCAATGAAGAGAGCCGCAACATCTGGATCACCCCGGAGAACTATCAGGAAATCGCCGTGGTGTTCGGCCCGGAATTCGTCCAGCGCAACGGACTGGACGTGGCCAGGCTGGAAGGTCTGTTCATGGCGCCGCTCAATGGCGCGCAGAACGGATTATTCAGTCGCTGGTTAAGCTCGACCCTCACGAAGTTGTCGCAAACCCTTGATCAGCCAAGTAAAGAAGCGCTGACCCAGCAGTTGCTGGAGGATTGCCTGTTCATCCTCGACAACGCGAGCGTGTGCCTGGACGGCGGTGGTTTGCAGCGTCGCGCCGAAGAGCGAATCACCCTCAAGCGCGTGGGCGAGTGGGCGGCGGATTCGCCGGAAGAAACCCTCAATCTGCTGGAGCTGTCGCGGGTGGCCGGGGTTTCCCTGCGTCAGTTGCAACAGACGTTCAAGGCGTACACGGGGATGTCGCCGAGTCATTGGCTGCGTTTGCGCCGGCTCAACAGTGCGCGGCGGGAATTGCTCAAACGCTCGCAGGCAGATACGACGGTGGCGGAGGTCGCGATGAACTGGTCGTTCTGGCATCTGGGTCGTTTTTCAAGCAGTTACCGTGCAATGTTCAAGGAATTGCCGAGCGAGACCTTGAAGCGCTCATCGTCGATGTGACGGGTACTCTGCGCCACAAACAAAAAAAGACGGGAGAGGTTTCGGTATTTGCCGAAACCTCTCCCGTCTTTTTTACCTGTCGAATTATTGATGTTGCCCAGTCTGCTGCGCTGCCGATTAATCGACTCTGAGACGATTGAAGGAAGATGAAAGGGATCTTTTCATCAGTCTGGCCATCGGGGTTTCTATTTCTTTATGGATGACATGGGACGCACCTATCATCAAAGCGATGGTGCCCCAGAGCAGCAAATGTGGATTGATGGCCGGATAAGCCATATTGAAGATCATGAAGCCGATCATTTGATGCAGCAGGTAAAGCGGGTAAGTCAGGGCGCCCAATGCTGTCCAGTCGAACTTCCCGATGGCTGACGTTTTGTGCGTCGCGATAAAAAGAAACGTCATGAAAAACAGGGCAATGACACCGCAGATGATCAAGGCGTCGTATTCGGTCGAATATTTCAGTTCGATCGATTCGGCCCAGGTGATCGCGTTGTAGCTGGCCAATGCCTGTGCAGCGGCCAGCAGGGAAATACGCGCTTTGGTAAAACCCTTGTCCCATATGATGTAGAACGTCGCACCGGCGATGAAATAGGCCGCGTAGTCGGTGATCAGTACCGAGCGCAGCTTTTCGAAAGCAAAGACTTCCGCTGTGGCTGAAACCAGCAGCCAGAGCACAAGGAACGTTTCTATTTTCTCTATCTTCTTGAAAGCCAACAGAATGGCGATCATCAGGTAGAACTTTATTTCGACGAACAGTGACCAGTAGACCCCGTCTATGGGCGGCACTCCGAGCACGTCGCCGAGGAATGTCATGTTGATCACGTACTGATAAAGGTCAGCCGAAAATCTTGGCTGCCCAATGGCCAGCGTGACCAGAAAAGTGATCGTGCAGCACACCCAGAACGCCGGGCAAAGGCGAATGACACGGGAAATGAAGAAGACTTTGAGATCGTTGCTCGAAGCCGTCATCAGGATGACGAATCCGCTGATCATGAAAAACAGCTCGACCCCCAGATAACCGTATTTGGCCACGTCAGCCAGCAGCGGGTAGGGCATTACCGACATATCGCCCCTCGCATACCCGCGAAACGCATAGTGAAAAAACACCACGGCGATCGCTGCGAGGAAGCGCAACAAGTCCAGCTCGTTCAGTCGCCGGTTGTTCATGTACAGGCGCTCCAGACTCGTCAGCGCGGATCGATAACTGAGGACTGTGTCGTGTGAAATTCGACTCAAGGCCAAAGCGGCGTAGGGTTGCTCAAGGACTGCGTAGCCACATGCGGATGTAATCGACTTCGAACGTGGAGGGCAGGTCAGCATCGTCGACCACACCGAACCATTTCCACATGGCCTCACTGTCAAAGACGATCTGCATGGGGTAAAAAAAGTGGTCGTTCTTCGACTCCCTGACCAGCACGCCATCGACGTACCAGCGCAGGGTATCGGGCTGCCAGTCGAAGCCGTAGACATGAAAGTCACTGGCCAGCCGCCAGGGGCTGGTCCAGGTGCTGCCGTTGGCGATATGCTCGGTGCTCTGTGGCGTGGCCCAGAGGTGGGCGTTCATGTTGTAGGCGCGGTCTGAAGCCGCGTCTTTGGTCTTGCCGCCGATTTCAAAGATATCGATTTCGGTGGCGTTGTCGGCCATCCCTGTCCACGCCAGCCAGAATGCGCTGGAACCCGCAGAGTTCATGGGTTTGGCGCGTGCTTCGTAATAGCCGTAAAAACCGCGTTCAAGGGTACGAACCATCGCCGAGGTGTAATCCTTGAAACCGAGCTGGACGTACTTCGGTGGCAAGGTTTCCTTGCGAAAGACAATCTTCAGATGGCCGTTGCTGACGCTGGCATTGCGCTCGGTGAACAACGCCGGCTTGCGTCCCAGCGACTCGTTGCCGATAGCATTGTTGACGTGCCAGCGTGTGCGATCGAGGGTGGTGCCATCGAACTCGTCGGACAGTGTCGTGTTGAGCAACCACCGGCCGGCATTGGCCTGATCGGACAACGGCAGATCCGGATGGATGTGGGACGGCAGAGCGTCCAGGGGGCCGACACGTGTCCAGGTATCGGCCTGAACCGGTATGGCCACGGTCCACTTGTCTGCCAGGTATCGAAATACGCGCTGGCGCTCCGCGAGCGAGGCAAGCGGGCGGTCATACACCAGGACTTCGGCGATGTCGCCGCGAAAGTTTTCGGCATTGCCGACGGCATTGCGCCCCACGCCATACGGTCCCAGTGGCACGTCCTGCAGTTCAAGGACAGAAACCGTCGGTTCATAGGCACCGGTTTGCGGCAGGCTGACAGCGAAATTCGGCAGCACGTTATCGTTGCTTGCAGCTTGCGGCCGCGAACTGAACAACCGTTGCCAGGGATCGACCCCGGCCTGCTCTGGCAACCGACGGGACACGATCAGTACGGTCGCAGACCCTTTGGCCGTGCGCAGTGCCCGGCCCAGTAATCCCGAGTTACCGCTCAAGCGCACCACCGACTGGCCATTGAGGCTGTTCTCCATCCGTTGTGGCGGCGAAGAAGCGCCATCGACTGTCGCATCATTGGCCTTGCCTGATTTGTCGCTCCAGCGCTGGAGACGGTTCTGCGCATCCAGGCTCATCGTCGACGCGTCGGCGGCGTCCAGCCACAACACGAGCCCGGTGCTCGGCACAGCAGGAGGCGCCTGCGCGGCGTTGCTTGCCAGCGAAACCGAAAACAGCGCGGCCAGCAGACATTCCTTGAACATCGGCATCACTTCACCGCAACGGGTGCCGGAATCTTGAATGAAGATTGATACCCCTGCGGATTGCACGACTGCCAGCGCCAGGTATCGGTGATCATTTGTTCCAGGCCGCGCTGTGCGCTCCAGCCCAATTCGCGTCCTGCCTTGCCCGGATCGGCCCAGCATTTGGCGATGTCACCGAGACGTCGAGGGGCGAAGCGGTAGGGAATGCTGATGCCGGTGATGTCCTCGAAACTGTGGATGATCTGCAGCACGCTGTAGCCAACGCCCGTGCCGAGGTTCCAGAAGCGAATGCCTGGGTTGTGCTGCAGCACTTGCAGTGCCTTCAGATGCCCGATGGCCAGGTCGACCACGTGGATGTAGTCGCGCACGCAGGTCCCGTCCACGGTGGGATAGTCGCTGCCGTACACCGTGAGTTCGGGTATCCGGCCTATGGCGACCTGCGTCAGGCAGGGCAACAGGTTGTTGGGGCGGCCTCTCGGGTCCTCGCCGATCATTCCGCTTTCGTGGGCGCCGATCGGATTGAAGTAGCGCAATAACCCGATGCTCCAGCGTGGATCGGAATCGCACAGGTCCGTCAGCAGCTCTTCAATCATGAGCTTGGTGCGGCCATAGGGGTTGACCGGTTTGCCGGTGCCGAAGTCTTCGGCGATCGGCGTATGTGTCGGCTCCCCGTACACCGTGGCCGAAGAGCTGAACACCAGTTGGAAGACGTTGTTGCGAGCCATCGCCTGGCACAGGTCGAGCGTGCCGGCGACATTGTTGGCGTAGTAGTCCAGCGGCTTGCGCACGCTTTCCTCGACGGATTTGAGACTGGCAAAGTGCACCACGGCCTCGATGTCGTACCGGCTGAAGATATCGTCGAGCAGCACCGGATCGCGAATATCGCCCTTGATGAAGTCGACGCGGGTCAGGGTCAGTTGTTCAAGGCGCCGGATGCACTCTCGACAGCTGTTGCACAGGTTGTCGAGCACCAACACCTTGTGGCCGGCGTTAATGAGGGCCAGAGCCGTGTGCGAGCCGATGTAGCCGGCCCCGCCAGTAATCAACGTGGTTTTGCGCATGATGAGGTCTTCCTGTCTCGGGGACTGAACTCAGCGGGAGGTGAAAACCGATTTGAATTCCTGTGGCCAGTGCGGGTGCATGACGCTGTAACCCACGGCATAACTCAGCACGCCGACCACGATGCTGCCGATCAAGTGCAGATAGCCCTGTAGTCCCAGCTGCGGTAGCACGACCAGCACGGTTGCAGCCATGACCAGTGAAGCGATAACGCTGCGGTAACTGGCTTCGAAAAAGCCGCGCCAGCTGTAACCGACCGCCGTGTTGAGGCCACGGATCTGCAGCGGCGTGATGACCAGCATTCGCGCAAGCAGAGCGCCGGCTGCGGCCATGCCGCCGTACAGATTGCCGAGGGTGTAGACCAGCGCCAGAGCCAGCGCGGTGGTCAGCACTTCGGCCTTGATTGTCAGGTGGCTGCGGTTGACCGCCACCAGTGCGGTGGTGGCGTACATGGCGCTGTTGCCGATGGCTGCCGTGCAGGCCAGCACTTGCAGCAGAGGAATGGCTTCGGCCCATTTGGCGCCGAAGATCAGCAGGATCAGGTCGTTTGCCGTGAGTGCGATGCCGATGAACAGCGGCGTCAGCAGAAAACCGCTGACAGCGGTTGAATCGCCAATGATCCCGATCAATCGTTTGGGCTCTGCGCTGCGCCGGGAGAACGCCGGCAGCGCATAGCTCAGCAAACCGTTGTAGATGGCGGTGCGTGGCAGCTCGATGATGCGCATCGCCATGTTGAACATGCCGACGGCGTTCGCGCCGGCGGTGATGCCCAGAACCACGTTGACCCCGCGCTGCAAGGTTTGCGAGCTCAGCGCGTTGATGGCCACCGGTGCGCCGGACTTCAACAACTCGCGCAGGATCGGACCGTCGATGTGAAACGGGATGCGGCGAGGGTCTGCGCGCATCAAGACAATGATCGACACCAGCTCCATGATCAGCGCCTGGGCAATGACCGCCCACGCACCCAGTCCCCAAAGCGCAACGGCAATGCCGCCGACGCCACCCGCCACCTTGCCCAGCAGCGTGCGCGATGCCAGCATCCTGAAGTTGCTGCTGCGGCGCATCTGCGCCACATAGACCCGCGCCATCATGGTGAACAGGATCTTCAGCGAGGCTACCGCCGTCATCCATTGCAGCACCGGATCCGGGGTGTACAGCATGACGGCGCCGGAGATAACGCCGATGCTTACCAGACTGACGAGCACCGCCGCCCAGTAGGCTGTGCTGATGTGTTTGTCTTCCAGCCGCTCAAGTCGTACCAGCGGGTCTTCCAGCACCGACGAATACACCAGACCGATCAGTTCGACGATGGCAATGATCACCGTGCCCACCCCCAGCTCGGCTGGCGACAGCAGTCTGGCGTAAGCGACGAAGGTAATCATCGACAGCAGGATCAGGCCGAATTTCTCGGTGAAGATCCAGGTCAATGTCATCAGGCGGTGGTTGGCCATGGCGGATACCGGTTCAATGAGCCGTGGTTGACGCCGTTGCCTTGCGCAAGTTTCTGGCAAGGGCATAGAGGTAGCGCAAGGTCGGTTTGCCATTGGCGAAGAACAGCGTTTGCCATGAGCAATCCAGCATTCGCCGATACACACCGATGACCTGGTCATGCTCGCCACGTCGGGAAAACGCTTCGAGAAAATCGGTGTGGTTGCCCAGCTCGAAATCGATCCGCTGCTGGCGGGTCAGTTGCGCGCCGTAACGGGCGAGGTACACCTCGATGAAGCGGATTTTGTTCTGGTAGTACTTTTTCGGATTCGCGGTCATGTTGCCGCCATTGACCGTGCGCTCCAGCAGCACCTCCGGCACCGTGTGGATCTCCCAATGCTCGGCGATCCGGGTCCACATGAAGCGGTCTTCGGAATAACGCAGGCTGGCATCGAAGCCGCCGAGTTGCATGATCACGTCACGTTTGACCAGCGCGGTCGAGACGCCATTGACGACGTTGGCGTGGATGAAATCGTAGAAGTGCCTGCCGTGCTTGAGCCGGTCGTCCAGCTGGCGCCTGCCATCGCTGTAATTGACTTGCGCGTAGCAGTCGATCAGCCCGACCGGCCGGCCCTGGCGGGTGAGTTCGTCATACAGTGCCAGCTGCAATTCCAGCTTGCGCGGATGCCATTGGTCATCGGCATCAAGCATTGCCACGAACGTCTCTGCGGAGTGCCGCATCCCATGATTACGGGCGCTGGCCTGGCCTTCGTTGGCTTGCTGCAACAGCGTCAGGCGAAACGGCGCGACGAAGTCTCTGACCCGTTGTGGTCCGTCATCGGTAGAGCCATCGTCGATGACGATCACGTGGTCGGGCAGTCGGGTTTGCCGGGCCAGGGACGTCAGTGTCTGCTCGATGCTGTCGGCGCCGTTGTACATCGGAATGACGACGCACACTGAATCTGCTGAACGGGGAGCTTGGTTTGGCACGGTGATTCTCCTTGGGTTACGCGCTGGCGGAATCGCGCGGTAGTGCGCTGCCCGACGAACGCTGACGCAGCGCTGCCGGTGAGGATTCGGGATAGGTCGCGTGGTGGTGCCGGAAGGTCAGGGCCAGCGTGCAGAACACCAGGAACTCGGCGGAGCGGTAGTTGGGAATCACGTAGGCCACATAATTGGTGATGGCGAACAGGCCGATGATGACCAGCGCACTGGCGCGAAACCGGGCTGCCTGATTCGCCGTCACGGCGCGGTATTGCTTGAACAGTGCTTCACCCAACATCAACGCCAGCGCCGTCAACTGGATGAGGCCGCCGTTGAGCAGGGTTTCCATGTAGCCGCTGTGGGCGTTGCCGATGTAACCCCAGCGGGTGATGAACGCATCGGCATCAGGGCTGGACCAGAAGGCGCCGAAGCCGTAGCCCTTGAGAAACTGGCTGTCGATGAAAGGCGCGAGCAGTTCCCAGATCAACGTGCGATCGGTGAGTGACGGGTCGCGACCGGCCATTTCCAGCAGTACCGCAAAGTTGCTGTACAGAAACAGGCAGACCAGCAGGTAAAGGACGGTGCATCCCAGGAACATCAGCTGTGAGCGATTGATGCCCAGGCGGATCATCGTGAGGAAGTACCAGTAGCTGATCGTGCCGGAAATGATCAGCGCCACGCCTGTGGCTGACTGGGCAAGCAGGATCGCGACCAGCGAAAAGAATGAACAGAAGAGTGCCCAGCGATTGCGCTGCCGGATCATCGGCAGCAACAGTACGATGGCGATCGCGTTGAGCCGGGCGCCAGCATTCTTTTCGGCGAAAACGCCTTTGAATGCGCCATCGCGAATGCCCCCGGAGAGGAACGCCACTTCGGGCATGACTACGGCGAGCAACAACCCGATCAACGCCGCTATGCCGATGGCGCAACCGAGCATGAAGGTGATTTTTTCGAGGGAGTAGTTATAGGCAAGAAAACCGGCAAAAAACACCACGCCGAGCAGGGCGATGAACCGCTTGAGACTGAGCATCGGGTCGTGGGACCAGCCGATCGATGCGATGACACAGAGCAGGAACACCAGCAGGAAGAAGTTGCTGCGATAAAAGGTCTTGCTGAGGAATACCTTGTTGCGGATGAAAAAGAATAGCGGCACCAGCAGGGTGATGAGGCCGCAGACCTGATTGGCGACGTTGCCTTCGAGGTCTTTATTGATATCGCCAAAACTGGAAGCACCGCCCAGATTGAGGACAAAGGTAATCACCTGAATGTAGAAAAGAATGCCGAACAAAGTGAAGCCGTCGCGTAACGTCGAATACCTGATCGTCAGTGTGCTCATGATGACGGGCTCCCGATCAACGCTTTGAGGTAGGTCTGCACCGCACTGGCGCTCATGAATCGTGCGGCCGCATCGAGGCGTGATTGACGCTGCAGATCGCGCGGTATGGACAGTTGCTCGGCGATGGCCTGCGCCAGGGCGATCGGATCATCGACAGCGACCAGCGGCGCCACCAGACCGCCGACGAGGATGTCTTGCGGACCGTGGGGGCAGCGGGTCGCCACCACCGGCGTACCGGTGGATAACGCCTCGACCAGCGCGTTGGGACTGCCCTCGAAACGCGACGACAGTACGAAACAATCGGCTGCGGCCACTTCTGCCAGGGGATCATCGGCATAGCCCGGCAGATCGAAGCGCTCCGCCACCCCCAGCTGTTTCGCCTGTTCCAGCAGTGCGGCCCTGAGGGCGCCTTCACCAAAAATTATCAGTCGGGCACGGCGATCAGGCAGTGCCGCGAACGCTGTGATCAGCGTGTCGAAACCTTTTTGCGGCGCCAGGCGCCCCACCGCGACAATCACCGTGCCGGACTTTTCCAGCAGCCAGCGGTGGCGGGGCAGTCCCGGCGTCTTCTCGCGGAAATCGTTGTCGAGCACCGGATTGTCGGCAATGGTCACGTCCTGCCGCCGGGCGAGGGTGGTATCGACCAGATCCTGGGCGACACCGCGCGATACACAGATCACCGGGTTGGGAATCATCCGGTAAAGCAGCGGTGCCACCCGATAAGCCATCCGCACCATGAAGTCGGGGTTCACGTGCCGGTCATGGGAAAAGGCATTGCGCTCGCTGACGTGCAGCCGGGCCAGCGTGCCGGACAGGGCCGCCGCGACGATCGCCACCACGTTGACGTGGGTGAGAGCCGCCAGTTGGGCGTCAAAGCGATTGGCACGCAGAAATCGCGTGAGTGCTGGCACCGCACGGACGCTGCGCGGGCTGTGCAATTCAACCTTTTTCACCCGCGGGTCGAGATGCGCTGCGTGAATGCCGCCGCCGGTGAGCATCAGCAATGTCACGTCATTGCCCGCATCCACCAGTGCCTTGGCCAGGCGCGCCATCATTTTTTCAGCGCCGCCGGCGCTGAGGTCATGGAGGATGATCAGTAACTTTTTCATTGATTCCAGACCTGGTAATACGCCTGCGCCGCGTGCTGGCTGGTGTAAGGGCGCAGGGTGTCAGTGAGTGTTTTGTCGCTGCAGACAATGTCATTGCGCGGGGTCAGGTTGCGCAGCATGCCGTCGGCCAGTGCCTTTACGTCGTTGACGATAACCAGTTGGCCAAGCCGGCCGTGGTCCAGCAACTCTCTCGGCCCGGTCTCGCAATCGCATGCCAGCACCGGCGTGCCCAGCGCCAACGCCTCGATCAGCACGGTCGGCATGCCTTCTTGCAGAGAGCTCAAAATGAACAGCCGGGCGTGCCTGAGCACGGGATAGGGATTGCTGAGGAAGCCGCTGAAGTGCACCCGTTGCGCGATACCCAATTGATTGGCCTGAGTGACCAGTGCTTCGCGCAATGGGCCATCGCCGACGATCACCAGATCCGGCAGCGCTGCGCTGCGTAGCGCCAACGCATAGGCGTCCAGCAGCAGGTGAAATCCTTTGGGCTCGACCAGACGCCCCAGGCCCAACCAGTAGTTGCGGGGGAAACCGGCGGGTTGCGGTGCCTGGGCGGCCTGGAACAGTTGATCGGTAACGACGGCATTGGGGCAATAACGGATGCGCTGCCGCCCCCAAGGCACGGCATCGGCGAGGGTCTGGCGCAGGGCCGAGGAAACCGTCACCACCTTGCCGCTGCCACACAGATATAAGGTGTAGAGCAGGCGCAGGCTTGAGGGGCCGGTTTTCTGTTCGCTGCAATCGAGTGTCGCGTGGCGGCTGTAGATGACCTTGCAGGCACTGCCCAGGGTGGCGAACCACGTGCAGAGGTTCGCCTGTTCCTTGGCGGAAATGAGGTGGGTGACGCCTTCACGCTGTATGAGCCGGCGCAACAGCACGATTGACTTGAACAGGCCGGCGATGCCGCCGCCTCCACCGCTGAAGCATTGAATGTCTCGGGTGTCGGGCAGGTCCGCGTTCATGACGAAAAAACTCACACGCCGGCCGTCCTTGAGAAACTGCTCGGACAACCGTTGCTGAACGCGCTCGACGCCACCGCCGGGCTTGAAATCCTTGAGGATAAACAGGATGTGCATGGTCATTCCCCAACGCTGATGGCGACTTTGTGTCGAACGATCATGTTCAGCAGGTGCAGGAAGTTGGTGGGGTAATCGATGAGGTAGCGCTTGATCGTGTGGGGCTCGCGGTACATGCGATAGAACGCGCGCAGGTGCAGTCGATTGATCAGTACCGGGTAGTACTGCCGCGTCGCCAGGGCTTCTTGCCGGATGAACCCGCCACAGGTGAAGGCGACCCCGCGAAAGCCTGCGCGCAGGGCATCCAGCTCGAACTGCTCTTGCCGTCCGGCGCCCAGGCCGACGATCAGAATGTCCGCTGCACTGCGACAGATGTCAGCCCGAATGCCTTCGGCCTGGGCGGCGTCGAAATAGCCGTTGTGATAGCCGGCGATGCTCAGTTGCGGATAAAGGGTTTTGATCTTGCTGATGAACAGGTCGAGTTCAGCTTGTCGGGCGCCGACGAAATAAACCCGTTTGCTCTGTTGCTCGGCGCTGCGCAGCACGACGTCGGCTATCGAGGTGAAGTCGAAGCTGACCCGGCCAATCGTTCTGCCGGTGACGCGAGACATGAAGGTCGACATCAGCATGCCGTCGCAGAAATAGGCAACGGTGCTCGGGTTCTGCTCGAAAAAGCTGCCGATCGAGGCAAAGTTGATGAAGGAATAGGCCTGGTTGGCCTCCAGTAATTTCGCCGAGTAATGCCCGACTATTTCCAGTTTGAACATGGCGCGGCTCCTTTCAGAGGACTGAAGGGGTCTGCCGACCCACGGAGACGTAGGTGAAGCCGCGTTTGCTCAAACGCTGCGGATCGAACAGATTGCGTCCGTCGAAAATCAATGGCTGTTTGAGCAACTGGCTGAGCCGGTCGAAGTCCGGCGCCCGGAACGATTGCCACTCGGTGACGATGATCAGGGCGTCGGCATTTTTCAGCGCCGCTTCCTTGGTGCCTGTCAGGGTCAGGTCATCGCGCGAGCCGTATAAGCGCTGGGCCTCTTCCATGGCTTTGGGATCGAACGCCTGCACGCTGGCGCCGGCTTGCCACAACGCCTCCATCAGTACGCGGCTGGGGGCTTCGCGCATGTCGTCGGTGTTGGGCTTGAAACTCAACCCCCACAGGGCAAACGTCTTGCCGCGCAGGTGACCGTCGAAGTGATCGAACACTTTGCGGAACAGGCTGGCCTTCTGCTCCTGATTGCGCGACTCCACGGCCTTGAGCACCCGGGCGTCGATGTCTACACCGTTGGCCGCCTGTATCAGTGCCTTCACGTCTTTGGGAAAACACGAGCCGCCGTAGCCGAGACCGGGGTAGATAAACTGGTAACCGATGCGTGGGTCGGCACCGATGCCGTGGCGCACCTTTTCGATGTCGGCGCCGAGCTTTTCAGCGAGGCAGGCCATTTCGTTCATGAAACTGATCTTGGTCGCCAGCATGCAATTGGCGGCGTACTTGGTCAGTTCAGCGCTGCGAACGTCCATGACGATGATTTTTTCGCGGCTGCGATTGAACGGCTCATACAGTTCGCGCATGACCTCTTCGGCACGCGGGCTGTCGGTGCCGATGATGATCCGGTCCGGGCGCATGCAGTCTTCGACCGCGCAGCCTTCCTTGAGAAATTCCGGGTTGGAAACCACGTCGAACGTCAGGTCACTGCGACCGTTGTCGGCCAGTACCTGCTCGATACACGCTCGCACCCGGTCGCCGGTGCCGACGGGTACGGTGGATTTGTCGACGATGATCTGATGCCGATCCATGTTCAGCGCGATGGTTTGCGCCACGCTGAGCACGTATTTGAGATCCGCCGAACCGTCTTCGTCGGGCGGCGTGCCGACGGCGATCAACAGCACATCACCATGGTGAACGGCGTCCACCAGGTCTGTTCCGAACCTCAGCCGGCCGCTTTGATAATTGTCGCGCACCAGACTCTTGAGGCCGGGCTCGTAGATCGGCAGCGTGCCTTCTTTCAGCGCCTCGACCCTGCCCGCGTCGACGTCGACGCAGAGCACGTTGTGCCCGACCTCGGCCAATGCAGCACCCTGGACAAGGCCTACGTAACCAATACCGAATACGCTCACATTCATGGTCGAACCTCAGGTCGTCGTGACGGTTATCAACGGTCGGGAAGGGGAGCGGCAGAAGTGGGACAGGGGCTCAATAGATGTTTTTCGAGAACAGCGTGAAGGGGGTCTTGATAAGGATTTTGATGTCGAGCCACAGCGACCACTGGTTGATGTAGTTGAGGTCCTGGGCAACGCGCAGCTGCATCTTTTCCACGGTCTCGGTTTCGCCACGATGGCCGGTGATCTGGGCCAGACCGGTGATCCCCGGCTTGAGGCGATGCCGTGCCATGTAGGCGCGCACCTTGCCGGTGTAATAAATGTTGTGGGTGACGGCATGCGGGCGCGGGCCGACCAGGGCCATCCGGCCGGACAGGACGTTGAACAGCTGTGGCAATTCGTCGATGGAACTGCGGCGCAGGAAACCGCCGATCGGCGTGAGGCGGTCGTCGTTGCGGGTGGCCTGGCGAACTTCGTGGTCGTCGTGGACGTGCATCGAGCGAAACTTCCAGACCTTGATCACTTCGCCGTTGCAACCATGACGGTTTTGCTTGAACAGCACCGGGCCTGCGGAGGTCAGCTTGACGGCAACGGCCACCACCAGCAGCAAGGGGCTGAGCAGAGCAATGGCCAGGCCGGCGAGGCTGCGTTCAAACAGATCCTTGCAAAACAGGCTGGCGGGGTGCGAGCTGAGCAGGCTCTCGTTGAGGTAGATGGCCGGCATCCGCTCGATTTCCGAGATCGAATGGTTGAGCAACACCATGCTGCCGAAATCCGGGATCCACACCACGTCGACATTCATGTCCAACAGGTCGATATAGAGCGCTTCGATGGTCGCGGCATGGGCCATCGGCAACACGATATAGACGCGGCGCACTTCCAGGCCCGTGATGATCTCGCGGATGGCGGAAACGTGGCCGAGCAACGGCAGAATGCTGGGTGCGGGGCCACTGCTGTCGGCAGCGGCGATGAAGCCCAGCACCAGCGCGCGGTTCGGCAGCGACAGTTTTTTCGCCAGTTCATGGGCCGTCGGGCAGGTACCGATGATCACCGAGCGGCGCCCGTTGCAGACCTTGCGCGAGTACAGACGGGCCAGGTAATGCAGGGGCAAAAAGCTCAAGGCCTGAACCACGAAGCCCAGCACCGCCCAGACCATGATCACCTGGCGTGAATAAATGGCACTGGTCTGGGTGAAGAACGCAATCGCCGCCAGTACCGCCAGCAGGATCAACCAACCGGCCAGCAACCTGCCAAGCCCGACCAGCAGGCCATGACGCTTGTGGTAGACCTGCATCACGCTGTAGATCGGCACCGAGCCGAGCACGGTCAGAATGATCAGGATGCGGTATTCGCTGGTCAGACTGCCGACGCGCCACTGCACGAGCAGCATCAACAGCGCCGTCACCAGCGACAGCGCGCACAGCCACTGGCCCCAGAACGTCAGGCCTCGGCGGTGTGTCATGTGAGCGGTATAAAGCGAAGTCATAGGCTTAACCTCAAGACAGCATTCATGCATCAGCGCGAATCGAGCAGACACGACGTGTCTCCCGATGGCTTTTCCGTAGCTCGGCGGAGGTGAAGCGAGTGGTGCGTTGGCAGAAGAGGGCATAGCGGCGGGCGTATGCGCCCGATGGTTACCTGGGCGCGAAATCGTAGTTATAGAACGCCCGGGAGTGGTGGTAGCCGTACTTGCGCGCCTTGCGCAGGTCGACCTGGTTGAGCACCGTGCCAAAGACCGGCACATGGCTTTGTTGCAACATGGCAATCCCTCGCTGAACCTGGCTGATCGAGGTGCTGTCAGCCTTGACGACATAGATCACCGCATCGGAATGTCTGGCCAGCAACAGCGCGTCACTGATCATCTCCGCAGGGGGTGAGTCGATAATGATGTGGCGATAGCGTGATCTGAGCGCCTCGAGCATGCGCGCCATGCGCGGCGAGCTGAGCAAATCCTGGGGTGGCGGCTGAACCGGGTTGAGCGGATCGCCAGGGGACGGCAGGCGCGGTGCAACGAACATATCCAGCGATGGCGGCAAGACCTTCCCGGCCGGCAGCATGTCCAGATTGCCCACTGAAACAATGCAGTCTTCAAGCCTGGCCGTGCCGGCAATGACATTCGCCAGTCCGGGGCTGTCCGGTGGGAAATCGAAGTTCAGCGACAGGGTTGGCTGACGCATGTCGGCATCGATCAGCAGCACGCGTTCCAGCGGTGTCAGCGAACTGGCCAGATTGGTGGCGATGGTGCTTTTCCCCTCACCGGCAACCGTCGAGGTCACGAGCACCACTTGCGAGGGCTTTTCGCTGCTTTGCAGCATCAGCCAGGTACGCAGGTTGCGAATAGTCTCGGAAAAGCGCGGGTTGTCGTTGTCCTCGAAGAGCCGTGCCAGTTGCCGGCGACTTTTTTTCACCACCAACGGCACGACGCTGAGCAGTGGAACATTCAACACGCTCTCGATCGACTCATCGGTTTTGAAGGTGTTGCTCAAACTCTCGAAGAGCAGTGCCAACGCGACGCCGATGACCGCAGCGACCAGCCCGACGATTGCGACAATCAATGTTTTGCGGGGTTTGCTCGCGTCGACTGGAACGATGGCCGGGTCGACGATGCGCACTTTCGTCGAGTCCATGTCGGCGGTGGCCGTGGTTTCTTTCAGGCGGGTGACGAAGGTTTCATACAGCGCGCGTGTGCTGTCGACCTCACGCTGGAATTCGCGCAACTGGAATTCTTTGCGCGCGATGTCCTGGATTTGCGCCTTGTTGCTATTGAAGGATTGACGCAACGACGCTTCACTCGCCGTGGCGAGCTGGTATTGCCGCTCGATACCGGCCACCACTTGCTGGACCTGCAATTGCAGGCTGGTGGTGGCAGTGCGCAACTCGGTTTGTGCGGAAATCAGGCTCGGGTGCTTCGGACCGTAGCGTCCCGCCAGTTCATCGACCTTGGCTTGGGCAACAGCCCGATCGGCCTGGAATTTCTGCACCAGGGGATTGCTCAAGACCGCAGGCACGCTGGAGAGCCGGCTCAGATCGCCGTTGCCCAAGGCCTTGGCCTGCCGGTACTCGCTCTCGGCTTCAGCGCGGTTGCGACGGGCGTCGACCATTCGATTGCCGGTCATTTCCAGTTCGTTGGCGCTGATGGTGGCGACGCCGCCAACATCCACCAGACCTTGTTCTTCGCGGTAACCCTGCAGTTTTTTCTCGGCCGCACGCAGATTATCGCGCAGCTTGATCAGGCGAGTGTTCATCCACGCCGTGGTCGTTTGCGACGATTTCTCGCTGGTATCGAGCTGGCTGTCGGTAAAGCCCTGAGCCAGTGCGTTGGCCGCCGCCGCTGCGAGAACAGGGTCTGGCAACTCGACTTCGATTTCGAGCAACTGGCTTTTGCCAACGAACTTGACGCTGGTGTGCAGCATGAGGTTCTGCGTGACCTGATTGAAGACCTCTGCTTCAGTGAGCTCCTCTTTCTTCGGCGGTAAAAATCGACCCAATCCCGGGATCCATTGATCAAGCTCCAGATTGGCCAGCCATTGGCGCGGAGCAAACCAGGGCTTTGGCTGCTGGCGCGGGTCGGTGACCGGGTGGGTCGTCAGGCCGAGTTTTTTCACCGCGCGTTCGGCAAGGTCCCGCGATTGCAGGAGCGCCTGCTGGGTCTGCAAGTAATCAGTGGCGTTGCCGCCTGAGTCCTTGACTTGCTGGAAGGACATCAGAGGAGGTGTCTTGTCGTTGAACAGCAGGGTGGTGCTGCCAATGTATTGCGGCGTGATGCTGGAGACCACAGCGGCCGCCAATGCGCAGCTCAGCAGAACCAGCCACCCGATGCTCCATTTGGCGCGCCAGATGACCCTCCACAGATTGAGCAGATCCAGGGTGTCCTTGTCTTCGCCGTGCTGCGGATGCAGATGCGCTTGAAGAGGACGTTCGACGTAGTTGCTAGGGCTGTTGTCCATGATCAGAAAAAGCCTTGTGCAATGGAAATGGTGTCGCCGGGGGCAATCGTGGTGCTTCGCGTGACGTTATCGGTCACGGTCGCGCCACCATCGCCGCGCAAGATGGTCACTCGCTTCATCGAGGCGCGCTCGGTCAGGCCGCCGCCCAGCGCGATGGCTTTCTCCAGTGTCAGTCCGGGCACGAACGGGTAGCTGCCGGGCTTTTTCACTTCGCCATTGATGTAGAACGAGCGGTATTCGATCTGGCTGAGACTGACTTTCGGGTCGATCAGATAACCCTGCTTGAGCCCGTCGACGATGATTTTTTCGACCTGGCCGGGAGTCAGTCCCTTGGCGGAAATCTCGCCCAGGAACGGATAGGAAAAGGTGCCGGCGTCACTGAGCCGGATCTTCTTCATGCTTAATTCCGGCTCACCGAAAACGATGATTCGTAACACGTCGCCGGCAGCCAGTTTGTATTGCGTGTCGGGATCTGCCGCGTAGGTATGAGGTATGAGAAACAACGCGAACAAAAGAAAAACCATGCGAGCGTTCATGTCGAAACCCTCTTAAAGGCTGACGTTGAAGCTGATCTGGAACACGTTGCGGGTGAAGCTTTCATTGTCGGCATCGGAATCGTTGTCGCGATATCGATAACCCAGTTCGATATCCAGCCAACGGCGCATCGCGTACACCACGGCCAGGTTGTAGTCCTGAAGATTGTCGGTACGGCTTTGGCCTTCGTAGACATAGCGGCCGTAACCGGCCTGTGCCACCGTGGTGATCCGTTCGGTCCAGCCGTGACGCCAGCCCACTTGGGTGAACGTCGACTTCACGGCATCAGCGCCGTCGTCACCCTCGGCAAGGGCCTGGCGAGCGACGAAGGTGAATGTCGAATACGTTCGCGGTTTCCATTGCAAGTCCACTTGCCAGGTCGGGTTATCGAGGTCTTTGGATTCGCTGTTGTCGAAGTTCTTCTTCTCGTAACCGATGCGAACCTTGCCCGTCGTGCGTGCCGTGAAATCCCATACGGCACCGGCCATGACGGCGTCGGATTTACTGCTGCGCGGGCTGTTGGCCTGCTGGTAATCAAAGTCGGTGTGGTTATATTCCACCAGACCCCGGGTATTGCTGCCGATGCGGTGATACCAGGTGCTGGTGAGGGCCGTGGTATTGCGCTCCTTGTCGTCGTTGATGCCGTCGGCATTGTCGTAGCGAAGTTGGGCGTAACTGGCCCCGAGATCGATCTGATTGTCAGCGCTTTTCGCACCGAAGGTGTAGAGACCACCCACACGTTTGTTGTTGAGTTTGTCGTTGATGCCTTCGACCGCCGTCGATTCCGTTCGCTCCCATTTCCGGTATTCGGCGTCGAGCTTCAAACGATGCCGGTCAGTGAACTCCATGATGCTGTCGGCACGCACGCGTTGTGCGGTGTTCGAGGCATCCGACTCGTCGTGATAAATGTAGCGAGTAGGTTGCCAGATCAGCCGGGTGGCGCTGTTGCGATCCTCGGCCTTGAGCTCGAAAGAGGGCGCCAACTTGGTGACCATGGAGGACTGCTTGCTGTTTTCCAACTCGCGAAAGTTGTCGTCATAACTTTCTGAAAACAGGAAGGATGGTGTGAAGTCGAATCCGTAAACATCAATGGCTTGCGGATTGATGCTCCAGGCCATTTCCGGATAGAGGCAGGCCATCATCAGTGCGACAGGGCATCGTGACTTTAAAGCCATGTTAGAGCTCCTGAGCAAAGGCATGTAAGGCAAAGTCGTTAGTTATAGGTGTGAAAACCGGCTTGTTGACGTTCAATCACGCTGAGTGGTAAGCAGACAGGCTGCTCACGGTTAAGAAACTGCAGGAGGATCATGACGCGGTCGGTACCGTGCAACCCCAGGAACACGCCTTCCAGTGGCGCGAGCGGACCGCTGACGATCTGCAGGTTTTCTCCGGGTTTCAGCGCTTCATCCGGCTCCGACAACGTTGATTCAAGGCAACGTGCACGCAGATGCTCGATGACGTGCTCCGCCACTGTCGCGGGACCATGGTTGAATTCGACAAAGCGACTGACCCCTCGAGTGGAGCGCAAGGGTGCCCAGTTATCGTCACGACTGAGTTGGATGAACAAGTACCCTGGGAAGAGGGATTCCTGGACTCGCTGTCGTTTCCCGCGAATGACGCGCTCACTGACGAGTTGGGGGTGAAAGACCACGTAGTTCTGTTGAAGCAGGTTGAGGTGGGCACGCTCATCCTGACGTGGCTTGCATTGTAAAAGGTACCAATTAGGTTGGTCCGAGCTGATGACTGGCATGCTTGTAAACTCTTTGATGATCGAAAGTTTATGGCAGGCAGAAGCTCTAATGAGGGCTAAGTAATGGCAGGCAGTGAAAGTGCATTTATTATTGTTGGGAAGTGAAGTGTTTCAATCATGAATCACAAAGTGTTTCATTGATGTGCATCGACTGACGAAGTTGTGCCCCGTTATGTGGCGCCTTTCGATGAGTTGTCAGGATAACTTTTTGGAAGACAAAGCTACCGCACGGTCTGTTCATCGCAGCCTTAAAGTTAGGTAACTAAGTAGTTGACCCTGAAGCGACAGGGCGCGAGTAAGTGATTGCTCGCGCCCTGTAAAAAATCAACCTTGGTAGTTATCGGCCAGACTTTGCGGTCTGTCAAACGTTACCAGTCAAAAAACACGCCATCCATCCAGTAATGAGTTTGCCAGTATTCAAATTATTGTTTTTCAAGGGCTTTTCCTTTTGTCTGAATGACAGAAACTTTTTCTGCTGACTACGGTCATGGCTGTCGTTTAGATCAGAAACTATCCCCAATATTGGGTGCTGTTATAAAGGCTGGACTCAATAAGTCGACGGAGGCTATAACTAATCGCCTGTCGGCTTAAGTGGAGCAGGGATTATGACCGTTCTTGTTACAGGTGCTGCGGGCTTCATCGGGTATCACACGGTAAAACGCCTGGGCCTGCTCGGTCAGGAAGTTGTCGGTATCGACAACCTCAACGATTACTACAGTGTGGATCTCAAACAGGCACGGCTTGAACAGTTGAGCGGTCTGCGGGGTTTCAACTTTGAAACACTGGATATTGTCGACAAACCTGCCTTGATGGCGTTGTTCAAAACGCATGATTTCACCGAGGTTGTGCATCTGGCTGCTCAGGCAGGTGTTCGCTATTCGCTCGACAACCCGGATGCCTATGCGCAATCGAACCTGGTGGGGTTTCTCAATGTGCTGGAAGCCTGCCGACACCATCCGCCCGCGCATCTGATCTACGCCTCCAGCAGTTCGGTATACGGAGCCAACAGCAAATTGCCATACAGCGTCGACGATGCGGTCGAGCATCCTGTGTCCCTGTATGCCGCCACCAAGCGTGCCAATGAACTGCTTGCCGACAGCTACTGCCATCTTTACGGTTTGAAGGCCAGCGGCCTGCGTTTTTTCACGGTTTACGGGCCTTGGGGCAGACCGGATATGGCACTGTTCAAATTTACCGAGGCCATTCTCCAAGGGCGGCCGATCGATATTTACAACCAGGGCCAGATGGCGCGGGACTTTACTTACGTCGACGACATTGTCGAAAGCATCGCCCGACTGTGCCCAAAGCCGCCGGTGCCGACCAACGCAGGCGAGGGCGTCAACCGGATTTTCAACCTGGGGCGCGGCAAACCGGTAGCGTTACTGGATTTCGTCGACTGCCTCGAGCAGGCATTGGGCATCAAGGCCCGGCGCAACATGTTGCCGATGCAGGCAGGCGACGTCATCAAGACCTGGGCTGATGTTTCAGCACTGGCGCAATGGATCGGGTTTTCTCCCCATGTGGAAGTTGAAGA
Organism: Pseudomonas sp. GM25; assembly: GCF_000282255.1. Classification (NCBI taxonomy): domain Bacteria; kingdom Pseudomonadati; phylum Pseudomonadota; class Gammaproteobacteria; order Pseudomonadales; family Pseudomonadaceae; genus Pseudomonas; species Pseudomonas sp. GM25. The sequence goes on from NZ_AKJQ01000010.1 coordinate 76,435, forward strand.
GGGCGTGGCGCAGTTTGTGAGTTGGTATCGCCAGTATTATCGGATTTGAGCACCGGCTCGTGCTCTCGGTCCGATGGCGTCCGGTCATGAGCCGAATCCTGCCCGGTTATTGCGCATGATCGAGAAATTCAACGCCGCAGCGACACACAGCCAGGCCAGGTAGGGAAACAGGATCAACCCGGTGATCACATCCAGGCGCAAGGCCAGGACTACCATCGCCGCGACGACCAGCCACAGCACCACGAGAATGACCATCGCCGCAACGATCCGCTGCGCACCGAAAAACACCGGTGTCCACAGTGTGTTCAGGGCAATCTGCGCCGCCCACAACGCCAAGACCATTTCACTGCCGGGAATCATGGTCAAACGGTAGCCAACCCAGGCCAGCAGCAGATAGATCGTCGTCCACGCCACCGGAAACACCCAGTTGGGCGGGGTGAACTTCGGTTTGTTGAGCTGCGCGTACCATTGGCCGGGCTTGAAAACCATGCCGGTGGTTGCGGCTGCACCGCAGGCGATCAGGAAAATCAGGAAAGTCACCATTTATCACTCCTTGGCCGCAGCCAGTCTGCTTGGGTTGCTATTTGGCTCTCGATGACATCAGGTCAATCACCCGCGCCACCAGCGTGTCGACTGCGAAGGGCTTGGTCAGTACTTGCATGCCGGGCCCCAATTGGCCGGCGCCGATCACTGCGTTTTCTGCGTATCCGGTAATGAAAAGTGTCGTCAGATTCGGGCGGATCTCCCGGCCGGCGTCGGCCAGTTGCCGGCCGTTCATGCCACCCGGCAGGCCAACGTCGGTGATCAGCAAGTCGATATGCACGTTCGATTGCAACGCCTTCAGCCCGGCGACGCTGTCGCTTGCTTCGAGCAGGTTGTAGCCGAGATCGCCGAGCACTTCAGTCAACAAGGCGCGCACGGTCGGTTCATCGTCCACCACAAGAATGGTCTCGTTGGCCTTGGGGACTACGGCCGGTGCGATGCGCTTGTCGTCGAGACTTTGCACGGGTTCGCCACAGTGGCGCGGCAGGTAGATACACATCGTGGTGCCCCGGTCGACCTGCGAGTGCACGCGCACCTGGCCGCCGGACTGCTTGGCGAATCCGTAGATCATCGACAGCCCGAGCCCCGTGCCCTGGCCCAGCGGCTTGGTGGTAAAGAACGGGTCGAAAGCCTTGGCGATGACATCCGCCGACATGCCGGTGCCGGTATCGCTGACGCACAGACACACATACTCACCACCGGGAATCTCCAGCGTGCTGGCGGTCTCGGCATCCATGGTGCGATTGGCCGTCTCGATGGTGATGCGTCCGCCATCAGGCATCGCATCGCGGGCGTTGATGCACAGGTTGAGCAGTGCGTTTTCCAGCTGACTGGCATCCACCAGTGTAGGCCAGAGCTGCGGCGAGCCAATGGTTTCCAGAAGAATGCTCGGGCCCACGGTACGCTGGATCAGTTCGGTCATGCCGGTCATCAGCATGTTGACGTCGGTGGGCCGCGGATCGAGGGTCTGGCGTCTGGAGAACGCCAGCAGGCGGTGGGTGAGGGCGGCGGCACGCTTGACCGCGCCCTGTGCGGTCACCATGTATTTGTCGACTTCGCTCAACCGGCCCTGACTGATCCGCGTCCCCATCAATTCCAGCGCGCCGGAAACGCCGGCCAGCAAATTGTTGAAGTCATGAGCCAGGCCTCCGGTCAGTTGGCCGACCGCTTCCATCTTCTGCGACTGACGCAGTTTTTCCTCCGCTTGCATCAACTCGGCGGTGCGCGCTGACACCCGTTGTTCCAGTGTGTCGTTGAGCGCACGCAAGGCGGCGATAGCCCCGTCGCGCTCCGCCTCGACGGTGCGACGTTCCTCGACGTCGATCAGTACGCCGGGGAAGCGCAATGGTTTGTTGTCCTCGGCACACTCAACGCGGCCGTTGGCTTCGATCCACTGGTATCTGCCGTCCGCGCGGCGCACACGGTACTGATGGGAATAGGCGCCACCGCGGCCAATGGCTTCGTCGATCGCCGTGGTCAGCCCGTCCCGGTCGTCGGGGTGCACGCTGGTGATCACCTGTTCGAGGCTAAGGCCTTCGCGCCCCAGACTCGGGTCGAGGTTGAACACCTGGGCGAAGCCTTCGTCGATGGCAAATCGATCAGTCAGCAGGTCCCAGTGCCAGGTGCCGATAATGGCGCCGGCGGCGAGGGCCAGTTGCACACGCTCGACGTTCTCCCGTGCGATCGCCTCACTGGCGCGCAAGCGCTCCTCGGCGTCGCGCCGTTCGGTGACGTCGTTGAACAGGATCGCGATCTGCCGGTCGGCCGGATCGCCGACCCGCACGGCGCGCACATCGAACCAGCGTTCAAAGGTATTGGCGTAATTCTCGAAGTTCGCCGGTTCCCCGGTCTTGGCCACGTGGCCGTAGGTTTCGAACCAGAAGCGCTCCAGATTGGGCGCAAATTCGGTCACCCATTTGCCGCGCAGGTTGACCCCGCACTGGCGCTCGAACGCCGGGTTGGCCTCGACGAAGTAATAGTCGACAGGCTCGTCGTTGGCGTCGAATTTGACTTTGACGATGGCAAACGCCGATTCGATGGTTTCCAGAATCGTGCTGAAGCGTTCCTCGCTGCGGGCGAGCGCAGCTCTGCTGGCCTGCAGTTGGGCCGCCACATTTTGCTCAGTGTCGACTTCATTGCTCAGCAGCGCGGCGCGTAATCGCTTTACCTCGGACTCAAGTGCTTCGCGATCAAGGTGTTTGAGGGTATCCATTTCACCTGCTTTGTCAGGTTTTTCAGGGGCCGGATTCATGGGGCGGACAGGCCGGACTGGGGCAGTGGTCATCTCGAAGCGGTCTGGCTGGATGGTTGTTCATTCGTTGACCGGTGGCGTCGTCGGTAAGTTTCACGGATGGCTCCGCGCGGACGCTGATTTCAGATCGACTCCCCGTTATCCAGGCGGGCCAGCAGCATCTGGCCGCGTTGCCAAAGTGCCTCTTGCTTGGCCTGAGGCATGCGGTCGAGGTTCTTGTACATCATGGCCATGCGCTGATTGCCGCGCAGCAGCTCGCCGTGGCGCATCAGGAAATGCCAGTAGAGTGAATTGAACGGGCAGGCATTGTCCGCCGTGCTTTCGCTGACCTTGTACGCGCAACCGCGGCAGTAATCGGACATGCGATTGATGTACTGGCCGCTGGCGCAATAGGGTTTTGAACCGAGATAACCGCCATCGGCGTGCATGACCATGCCCAGCGTGTTGGGCAGCTCGACCCAGTCAAAGGCGTCCATGTAGATCGCCAGATACCACTCGCAGATCTGGCTCGGCGCGATGCCGGCGAGCAGGGCGAAATTGCCGGTGACCATCAGCCGCTGGATGTGATGCGCGTAGGCATGCTGCAAGCTTTGCCCGATGGCGTGGCGCATGCAGTTCATTTGCGTGTCGCCGGTCCAGTAGAACTCAGGTAATGCCCGGGTGTTGCCGAACGAGTTGCCCTGCGCGTAATCAGGCATCTTCAACCAGTACACGCCCCGCACGTATTCACGCCAGCCAATCAGTTGCCGAATGAAGCCTTCGGCGGCATTGAGTGCAACGCTGCCGGACCAGTACGCCGACTCCACATCGCTGAACAGCTGCCGCAGATCCAGCAGGCCGGTGTTGAGCGCCGCACTGATGCGCGCATGAAACAGGAACGGCTCATCACTGGCCATGGCGTCCTGGTAATCGCCAAACCCGGCCAGACCGTAATCGAGAAAGTACGCCCAAAGAGCCTGTGCATCGGCATGGGTGACGGGGTAGTTGAAGTCATCGAGCGCGCCGTAGTGCTGGCTGAAGCGCGCTTTGACCAGTGCCAGTACTTCGCGGGTAATTGCGTCGTTGCTGAAGCGTGCCGGGTAGGGGGCTTTCACGTTTTTGGGCAGGGCCTTTCGATTGTCGGCATCGAAATTCCACGCACCACCCACCGGCGAGCCGTCGCCATTGAGCAACAACCGGCTCTTGCGGCGCATCTCCCGGTAGAAAAACTCCATGCGCAGCTGTTTCTTGCCTGCGGCCCATGCAGCGAACTCTTCGCGACTGCACAGAAAACGCGTATCGACGTGCCAGTGAATCGGCAAGCCGCATTCCTTCATCGAGTGCTCCAGCCGCCAGTCGCCACACTCGGTGACATGCACTTCCTCGGCCTGCAACAGCGCTTGCCAGCGATGTAATTCACCCGGCACCGAACCGCTGTTATCCGGATCATCCAGTCTGACGTATTCAACGCGTACACCCTGGTCTCGCAGCGCCTGGGCGAAATGGCGCATGGCACTGAAGATCAGGGCAATCTTCTGCGGATGGTGGGGCACGTGGCTGGCTTCTTCCATGACCTCAACCAGCAACACCGTGTCGCGTTCGGCATCGAGTGCCTGCAAGGAAGCCAGGTCGAACGACAACTGGTCGCCCAGTACCAGGCACAAGCGGCGGGTAACGTTCATTCAATCAAGCTCTGCGTTGTGCGGTTCATTGGCTTGCTTCGGTGCCCTGGCGGCGAAAGAACAAAGTCACCTGACCGACTTCCACCCCGAACTTGGACATGCTGGTGCGGTTGATCAACGTGTCCTCGTCCATCAGGTACATCCAGTCGTCCATGCTCACTTCATAGGTCGAATCGTCGACCGCCAGGTTCAGGCGATAAACCCAGTGCACGGCATTCCCGGCAATCTGGCCCTGGGCAGCGCCGATCACATCGCCGGCGCGACCGCTCCAGCGTCCCTGGCCCTCGGGCGTCAATGTCCAGACGCGGTGCTGGCGGGTGCCGTCGCTGTACAGGAAGCGCTCGTCGAGAATCAGGTTGTTGCCTTCGCGACGGCTGACGATGGTGACTTCGAAACGCTTGGTCACTTCGCCGCCGGGCTTCTGGAATATCCCCCAGGCTTTGACGGGCTGGCTGAAAAAACGCTCCAGACTCAGTGCCGGTTGTTGATCGGCATAACGCGTGACATCCACGTTGCTGCAGCTTGCGAGGTTGAGCATCAGTGCCAGTAACAGCAGTAATCGAGTCATTGCCTTGCTCCCTGATTGCAGGTGTTGAGGGAGAACGTTCGAAGCATTTTCTTGTACGCCGAATACGTCGCGTACAGGCTTATGGCCGCTGCATTTAGCTTTATCGAGTAAGAACTGCGTATGAAGCAGGATCGGTAGCGACAAAAATTGTACGTAGATAGTTTGTTTGTATAGGTTTTAAGCAAGGTTAGGCGGAAAAAAACCACCTGACAACGAAACGGCGATCTTTTTCTATCGAGGCGAAATCCCGCGTCCCCTCCGACAACCTCCATTCGGACTAGGCAAGCCTGACGATTCTGCCGCGCACCGCCCGGACCAGACTGGCGACTCGAAGGGGCACCACTTCACGGGTGCTCCGCCAGACGAGTAGAAGGCGCCGCGATGGAGTTTGCATTCAGCGACGAACAGGAAATGATCCGCGAATCGGCCGAAGGTTTTCTGGCCGATGTCTCGGATTCTGCCGCCGTGCGTGCGGCGATGGTCAGTGAGCGGGGTTTCGACGAGGCGCTGTGGCAGCGTCTGTGTCGCGAAATGTACTGGCCGGCGATCCATATTCCCGAAGCCTATGGCGGTCTGGGACTCGGGTTTGTCGAACTGGGCATCCTGCTGGAACAGATGGGCCGGCGCTTGCTGTGTTCTCCCTTTTTCGCCACAGCCTGCATGGCCACGCCGGCGCTGTTGCTGGCCGCTGACGATCAGCAGAAACAACGCTGGCTGCCGTTGATTGCCGACGGCAGTGTGACCGCAGCGTTGGCGTTCAGCAGTGCAAACGGCCGTGCCGCCGAAGACGTGCAAGCCACGGTGGTGAAGGCGGGCGACGGTTTTGTGCTCGACGGCACCCTCAATCATGTACTCGACGGGCATGGCGCTGACCTGCTGATCATCGCTGCGCGGCTGCCCGGATCGGTGGGCGGGGCCGGCATCAGCCTGTTCGCCGTAGAAGCCGATCAGCCCGGCATCGAGCGGCAGATGTTGCCGACGATGGACCAGACCCGTCGTCAGGCTCGAATCCGGCTCAACGGTCTTTACGTTGACGCGCAATGCCTGCTCGGCGAATTCGGCAAGGGTTGGTCGCACCTTGAGCGCGTACTGCAACTGGCCTGCATCGCCCTGGCCTGCGAACAGACCGGAGGCGCACAACAGGTGCTGGATCTGAGCGTGGCCTACATGCAGGAACGCCAACAGTTCGGCCGGCCGATCGCCAGTTTCCAGGCGCTCAAACACCGCGCCGCCGACATGATGCTGCAAGTGGAATGCGCGCGTTCGGCCAGTTATTACGCGGCCTGCGTCGCTCAGGAAGTACTCGATCCCGAAGGTGATTCGCAAGTAGCCAGCGAGCTACCGACGGCGGCGGCGCTGGCCAAGGCGCATTGCTCGGAAACCTTCTTTCACTGCGCCTCGGAAGCCATTCAATTGCACGGCGGGGTCGGGTTCACCTGGGAGTACGACGTGCACCTGTATTTCAAACGCGCCCGCGCCAGCGAGAGTTTTCTCGGGCTGCCGGTCTGGCATCTGGAGCGCATCGCCGAGGCGATTCTGGGGGAGCAGCCATGAAAATCAGTTTCAGCGAACACGATGAACGCTTCCGTCAGGAAGTGGCCGACTGGTTGCGCGTCAACCTCAGCGGCGAATTCGAAGCCCTGCGTTTTCGCGGCGGCCCGGGCGACGAGCACATGTTCCCCGAGGAGCGCAAAGCCTGGGAGCGCAAACTCGCCGAAGGCGGTTGGACCTGCGTGGGCTGGGCCCCGGAGCATGGCGGCCGTGGTCTGTCGATCACTCAGCAAGTGATTTTCCACGAAGAGTACGCCCGCGCCGGCGGCCCCGGACGCATGGGGCATATCGGCGAAGGTCTGGCTGGCCCGACCATCGCCGCTTTCGGCAGCGCCGAACAGCAGCGGCGATTCTTGCCGGGTATCGTCAACGGCACGGCGTTCTGGTGTCAGGGTTATTCGGAACCGGGCGCAGGGTCGGACCTGGCCAACGTCAAGACCCGGGCCACGCTGGATGAAGACAGCGGCAGCTGGATCATCAACGGCCAGAAGGTCTGGACTTCGCTGGCCCATGAGTCGGACTGGTGTTTTGTGCTGGCCCGCACCGAGCCCGGCAGTGTCGGCCATCGCGGCCTGTCGTTCCTGCTGGTGCCGATGGCGCAGGCCGAAATCACCGTGCGGCCGATCGAGCAACTGACCGGCACTTCGGAATTCAATGAAGTGTTCTTCGACGACGCCCGCACCGAGGCCGCAAATATCGTCGGCCTGCCGGGCGAAGGCTGGAAGATCGCCATGGCGCTGCTCGGTTTCGAGCGCGGGGTGTCGACGCTCGGCCAGCAGATGCAGTTTCACAATGAGCTGAACGAGATCATCGGCATCGCCCGGGCCAATGGCGCCGCGCGCGATCCGGTCCTGCGTCAGCGCCTGGCCCAGGCCTGGAGCGGCCTGCGGATCATGCGCTACAACTCGCTGCGCATGCTGTCGGGGGCGCAGGACGGTTCGCTGCGCAAGGAAGCGACCATCTACAAGCTGTTCTGGTCCACGTGGCACGCCAGCCTCGGCAAGCTGGCGATGGACGTCCTTGGCGCCGACGCCGAACTGCTCGAAGCCGGGCCTTACCAGCTCACGCGTCTGCAATCGCTTTACCTGTTCAGCCGCGCCGACACCCTCTACGGCGGCAGCAACGAGATCCAGCGCAACATCATCGCCGAGCGTGCCTTGGGCATGCCCAAAGAGCCACGCCATCCTGTGTGATCAAGGAGTTTTCCATGTCTGTTCCTCACTACGTTGCCGGTCACGGCCTATTGCGCGGCAAGTCGGTGCTGATCACCGCCGCAGCCGGGGCCGGTATCGGTTTTTCCGCCGCGCTGCGGGCTGCCGAGGAAGGCTGTCGCGCCTTGATGATCAGCGATATCCATGAAGGCCGGCTGGCCGAAGCGGTGCTGAAGATTCGCGAAGCCACCGGGCTGCAACAGGTTTTCGGGCAGGTCTGCAACGTCGCCGACGAAGCCCAGGTGCAGCAGCTGATTGCCTGCGCCGAGCGCGACTTACAGGGCGTCGATGTGCTGATCAATAACGCCGGTCTCGGTGGTTCGGCGTTGCTGGTGGAAATGACCGATGAGCAATGGAACCGGGTCCTCGATGTGACGCTGACCGGCACCATGCGCATGACCCGCGCCATGCTGCCGAAGATGATGGAGCGCCGTGCCGGGGTCATCGTTAATAACGCTTCGGTGCTCGGCTGGCGGGCGCAGAAAGAGCAGGCGCACTACGCCGCCGCCAAGGCCGGGGTCATGGCGTTGACCCGTTGCGCAGCGGTCGAGGCCGCCGACTACGGGATCCGCATCAACGCGGTGAGCCCGAGCATCGCGTTGCACGATTTCCTGCGCAAATCCGCGCCGCAAGCCGTGCTCGATCAACTGGCGGCCAACGAAGCCTTCGGCCGCGCCGCCGAAGTCTGGGAAGTGGCCAACGTGATGATGTTCCTGGCCAGCGACTACAGCTCCTACATGACCGGCGAAGTGCTGTCGGTCTCCAGCCAGAGGGCGTGACATGCCGCGTATTTTCGACACGCCTTTCGCCCTGCGCGACGCGGTGGGAGAAGAGCTGGGCGTCAGCGACTGGCTGTTGCTGGCGCAAGACCGGATCAATCAGTTCGCGGACGCCACCGGCGATCATCAGTGGATTCACGTCGATCCGCTCAAGGCCGCCAGCGGCCCGTTTGGCGGCTGCATCGCCCACGGCTACCTGAGCCTTTCACTGGTCAATCTGTTTCTGCCGCAGATCGTCGAGGTTCGCGGTATCGCCATGGGCGTCAACTATGGCTGCGAGCGCGTGCGCTTTCCCACGGTAGTGCCGGTGGGTTCCCGTGTGCGCGGTCGTGCGCAGTTGATGGCCGTCGACGAGGTCAAGGGCGGCGTCCAGGCGACCATCCGCGTCAGCGTCGAGATCGACGGCGAAGAACGCCCGGGCTGCGTGGTCGACACCATCAGCCGCTACTACCCGCAAGATTCAGCAGCACCTTCGAGGAGTCCCGCATGAAAGAAGCCGTCATTGTTTCGACCGCCCGTACCCCGATCGGCAAAGCCTTTCGCGGCGCGTTCAACGACACCGAAGCGCCGCTGCTCGGTGGCCATGTGGTGCGCGAAGCCGTGCGCCGGGCCGGCATCGAGCCCGGCGAAGTGGACGACGTGATCATCGGCGCGGCAGCGCAACAGGGCACGCAGTCCTACAACCTTGGCCGCCAGTGCGCGATTGCCGCCGGTTTGCCGTTTTCCGTTTCGGGCATTGCGGTCGAACGCCAATGCTCGTCCGGGCTGATGAGCATCGCCATGGCCGCCAAAAGCATCATGTGCGACGAAATCGACATCGCGGTGGCCGGGGGCCTGGAATCGATTTCGCTGGTGCAGAACAAGCACAAGAACCTCTATCGCAACCAGTCCGGCGCAGTGCTCGAGCGCGATCCGCACGCTTACATTCCGATGATCGAAACCGCCGAGATCGTCGCCGCCCGCTACGGCATCAGCCGCGAGGAGCAGGACGAATACAGCTACCAGAGCCAGGTGCGTACCGCATTGGCCCAGAGTGCCGGTCTGTTCGACCGGGAACTGGCGCCGATGACCAGCCGCAAGGCGATCTTCGACAAGGCCACCGGCGAAACCCGCTTTGAAACCCTCAGCCTGCAACGCGACGAGTGCAACCGCATCGACACCACCCGCGAAAATCTCGCCGCACTGGAGCCGGTCTGGGCCGGCGGCGAATGGACCGAAAAGGGCCGTTTCATTACCGCCGGCAACGCCTCGCAGTTGTCCGACGGCGCGTCGGCCTCGGTGTTGATGAGTGCCAAAATGGCCGAGAAACGCGGGCTGGAACCTTTGGGGATCTATCGCGGGATGGCCGTCGCCGGCTGCAACTCCGATGAAATGGGCATCGGCCCGATCTACGCGATTCCGAAGCTGCTCAAGCGTCAGGGCCTGACCATGGACCACATCGGCCTGTGGGAGCTGAACGAAGCGTTTGCCTGTCAGGTGCTGTACTGCCGCGACACGCTGGGCATTCCTCAGGAACGGTTGAACGTCAACGGCGGGGCGATCGCGCTGGGGCATCCGTTCGGTATGTCCGGGGCGCGGATGGTCGGCCACGCCTTGATCGAAGGTCAGCGCCGAGGCTTGCGCTACGTCGTGGTGAGCATGTGCATCGGCGGCGGCATGGGCGCTGCGGCCCTGTTCGAGGTGGTCTGAATGATCAGCGCACAGCAGATTCAAACCACCATGGCCCGTTATGTGGAACTGGTGGACGCCGGCGATATCGACGGGATTCTTGCGCTCTATAGCGAGGTTGCAACGGTGGAAGACCCGGTCGGTCAGCCGCCGATTCAGGGGCTGGCTGACATCGCGCGTTTCTACCGTCAGGGCCTGGGCGCGAGCAAGGTGTCGGCCACGCTGACCGGCCCGGTTCGCGCGACGTTGAACGGGTGCGGGGCGATGCCGTTTCGCGTGGATATGCAGTGGGCAGGGCAGCCGTGTTCGCTGCATGTGATCGACGTGATGGAATTCGATGACGACGGCAGGATCCGCTCGATGAAAGCCTATTGGAGCGAAGCCAATATCGGCCCGCAGTCCTGATGCCGGTTGCAGGCTGCGCAATATCGCGGCCTGCAAGCCGATTCATTGCGCGATGCCGCTCTCGTAATAGACCTTCAGATTCTCGGCGATCTGCCGCACGACCTTGTTGAACGCCTTGCCCAGCAGTTTTTCCATCAGCCTGCCACCGCGCAGGCTGTAGTGCATCTGGGTGGTCATGCGGCTGAATTCACCTTCGCGCTGCAAGGCATAACTGAAACTGGCTTCGCGAAATGGGAAGGGCGCGCCGGCGCTGGCCTTGTGCAGCACCAGGACAAAACCGACCCCGTCCTGCCATTGCACCACGCTTTCATCCAGCCATTGACCACCCTTGCGAAACACCCGGCGACTGGCGCCAAGCCCTTCGATGGGCCCGGGATGCAGCTGGCAACCGGTGAGTCCCGGCACATAGTGGGGCGCAAGGCGCAGGTCCCGCAGTTTGGCCCAGGCGGCGGGCGGGGTCAGTTCGAGCAGGACGCTGTGGCAGGCAGTTGCCGGCATGCTGGATTTCCTTGTCTTTAAAATTTAGTGGGGCTGGGCAGCGTCGAGAAACGCCGGGCGTTCGCCACCGCCGTGCACGGTGATGTCCGCGCCGCTGACATAACGCGCCAGGGGCGAGGCGAGGTACAGGCAGGTGTCGCCGATGTCTTCCGGCGCGGCCAGGCGTTGCAGCGGAATGGTAGAGGCAACACGGGCAATACCTGCGTCATCGCCGTAATGCAGGGCGGCCTGTTCGGTAAGGATCAACCCGGCCGTGACCGCGTTGACCCGCACTTTCGGCGCCCATTCCACAGCCAGCGAACGGGTCAGGTTCAACAAACCAGCCTTGGCCGCACCATAAGCCGCCGTGCCCGGTGAAGGCCGAACCGCGCTGACGCTGCAGATATTGATGATTGCACCGCCGTCGGCCTGCGCCTGCATCACCTGATTGGCCTGCTGACAAAGGTTCAGCGGCGCCAACAGGTTCAGGCGAATGATCGCTTCGCTGAAACGCGGCGAAGCGCTGGCGGCGTCGGCATTGGGCGAGCCACCGGCATTGTTGACCAGCACGTCGAGCCGGCCAAAGCGCTCGACGATGGTCTCGATCAACCGCCCGGACTGCTCGACATCACGCAGATCGCACGGCAGGAAAACCGCCTCGCGTCCTGCGCCAGAAGGCAGTGATTCCGGCGCCTCGCGACCGCAGATCACCACCTCGGCGCCGCCATCGAGAAAACGCTGACTGATGCCCCGGCCAGCCCCTTTGCCGCCCCCGGTGACCAGTACCACTTTGCCGCGAAAATCCAGCGCATCCAGCATGCAACACCTTCGTTCAGTCACAGATCAATGCCTTCGATGCTAGGTGTGCAGACGCGTACGGCCAACGTCCGAAAAGACTAGAGCGGCTAGTCCTGTCGGACGATGTTGCCTGCCTGGCCTGCGCAAATAATCCGGGCACAACAATAGCCGGGAGCACACCTTATGAGCGCAATGGCGCAAGGGCACTTCGTTACGCTGCCGCAGGGGTTGCGGCTGCATTATCTGGACATCGGCGGGCAAGGCGCCGGCAGCGGCGAGACGGTGGTGTTCATCCACGGCAGCGGGCCCGGGGCCAGCGGCCACAGCAATTTCAAGCAGAACTACCCGCTGTTCGTCACCGCCGGTTACCGCGTGATCGTGCCCGACCTGCCGGGTTATGGCGCGTCCGACAAGCCGGACACCCTCTACACCCTGGACTTTTTCGTCAATGCGCTGAGCGGTCTGCTCGATGCCCTGGATATCCAGCGCTGCATCCTGGTGGGCAACTCACTGGGCGGTGCGATCGCCATCAAACTGGCCCTCGACCAGCCGCAGCGGGTCAGCCGACTGGTGCTGATGGCGCCGGGCGGGCTGATGGAGAAGGAACAGTATTACCTGCAAATGGAAGGCATCCAGAAAATGGGCGCGGCGTTTGCCCGAGGTGAACTGCACGACGCGGACGGCATGCGCCGTTTGCTGAGCCTGCAATTGTTCGACGAGGCGTTGATCAGCGCCGAAACCGTCAATGAACGGGTCGCCGTGGTGCGCGAGCAGCCGGTCTGCGTGCTATCGACCATGCAAGTGCCGAACATGACCGAGCGCCTCAAGGAATTGCAGTGCCCGATCCTCGGGTTCTGGGGTATGGACGACAAGTTCTGCCCGGTTTCGGGTGCGCAAACGATGATGCAGCACTGCCAGAACATCCGTTTTGTGCTGCTCAGCGAATGCGGGCATTGGGTGATGGTCGAGTACCGCGAGCTGTTCAATCGCGAATGCCTGTTCTTCTTTCAGGAAGGCCAGCGATGAGCGCGGCATTGCGTCGCCAGTTCGGCGAAGAGTTGTATCAGGCGCTGATTGAGGGAAAAACCGTGGCCCCGCTGACCGAGCGCTGGCCGTCGATCAGCATCGAAGACGCCTACCATGTTTCGCTCTATTGCATCGAACGCCGGGTGGCGGCCGGTGACCGGATCGTCGGCAAGAAGATCGGTGTGACCTCGGCGGCAGTCCAGCGAATGCTCAACGTGCATCAGCCGGATTTTGGCTTCATCACCCAACAGATGTCGTTCGCCAATGACGCAAACATTTCCCTGTCGGCGAACCGGCTGATCCAGCCCCGCGCCGAGGGCGAGATTGCCTTCCGGCTCAAGCACGACCTGATCGGCCCCGGCGTGACCGAAGCCGATGTGCTGGCGGCGACCGAGTACGTGACGCCGTGCTTCGAGATCGTCGACTCGCGGATCCACGACTGGCGCATCCGCATCCAGGACACCGTCGCCGATAATGCCTCCTGCGGTGTGTTTGTGCTGGGCGATGTGCAAGCCGATCCGCGCGCGCTGGACCTGCCGAATCTGCACATGCGCGTATTCAAGAATGACGAACCGCTGAGCGAAGGGCTGGGCTCGGCCGTGCAGGGAAACCCGTTGACGGCGGTCGCCTGGCTGGCCAACACCCTGGGTGCGTTCGGCATTCCGTTCAAGGCCGGAGAGCTGATTCTCTCGGGCTCTCTGGTTCCGCTTGAGCCTGCCCGTGCAGGCGACCGTTTTTCTCTGACCATCGATGGCCTGGGCACTGCCCGGGTGTCTTTCTGCGCCTGACCCGTGGGGTTTAACCGGATGAACAAGAAACTCAGAGCGGCCATTATCGGCCCGGGAAACATTGGCACTGACCTGCTGATGAAAATGCACCGATCAGAATGGATCGAGCCGGTGTGGATGGTCGGCGTCGACCCCGAGTCCGAGGGCCTCAAACGCGCCCGCGAACTGGGGGTGAAAACCACCGCAGGCGGCGTCGACGGGCTGCTGCCCCACGTGCTCGACGATGACATTCGCATCGCCTTCGATGCGACCTCGGCCTACGTCCACGAGCAGAACAGCCGCAAGCTCAACGAGCTCGGGGTGATCATGATCGACCTGACGCCCGCGGCCATCGGCCCGTTCTGCGTGCCGCCGGTCAATCTCAAGGAGCACGCGGCATCGCTGGCGATGAACGTCAACATGGTCACCTGCGGTGGCCAGGCAACGATCCCGATGGTGGCGGCGGTGTCGCGGGTGCAATCGGTCAGCTACGGCGAAATTGTCGCCACCGTGTCGTCCGGCTCGGTCGGTCCCGGCACCCGGCAGAACATCGACGAGTTCACCCGCACCACGGCCGGTGCGGTCGAGAAGATCGGCGGTGCCCGGCGCGGCAAGGCGATCATCGTCATCAACCCGGCCGAACCGCCGCTGATGATGCGCGACACCATCCATTGCCTGACGGACGACGAGCCGGATCAGCAGAAGATTCGCGCCTCGGTGCTGCAGATGGTCGAGGAAGTGCAGCGCTATGTGCCCGGCTACAAGCTGATCAACGGCCCGGTGTTCGATGGCCGCAAGGTCTCGATCTTCATCGAGGTGGAAGGCCTCGGGGATTTCCTGCCCAAGTCCGCCGGCAACCTCGACATCATGACCGCCGCCGGCCTGCGTACCGCCGAAATGTTCGCCGAAGAAGCCCACAAGGGCGCCCTGCAACTGCCCGCCCGTTAAGTGGAGAATGACCATGAATCTGCAAGGTAAACGCGTTCGTCTGCACGACATGAGCCTGCGCGACGGCATGCACGCCAAACAGCATCAGATCAGCCTGGACCAGATGATCGCCGTGGCCACCGGCCTCGATGCGGCCGGCGTACCACTGATCGAAATCACCCATGGCGACGGCCTCGGCGGTGCGTCGCTGAACTACGGGATGCCGGCCCACAGCGACGAGGAATACTTCTCGGCGGTGATTCCACGGCTGCGCCAGGCCAAGGTCTCGGCGCTGTTGCTGCCCGGTATCGGCACCCTCGATCACTTGCGCATGGCCCATGAACACGGCGTATCGACCATCCGCGTCGCCACCCACTGTACCGAGGCTGACGTTTCCGGTCAGCACATCGGCATGGCCGCAAAAATGGGCCTCGATACCGTCGGTTTCCTGATGATGGCCCACATGGTCAGCGCGGAAAAACTGCTGGAGCAGGCGCGGCTGATGGAGAGTTACGGCGCCAACTGCATTTACTGCACCGACTCGGCGGGCTACATGCTCCCGGACGAGGTCAGCGAGAAAATCGGCGTGCTGCGCGCCGGCCTGAATGCCGGCACCGAAGTGGGCTTTCACGGTCACCACAACCTGGGCATGTCGATTGCCAACTCCCTGGCCGCAATCGAGGCGGGCGCCGCGCGTATCGACGGCTCGGCGGCAGGGCTGGGCGCTGGTGCGGGCAACACGCCGCTGGAAGTGTTCGTTGCGGTGCTGGAGCGGATGGGCGTTGAAAGCGGCGTCAACCTCTATGGGATCATGGACGTCGCCGAAGACCTGATCGTGCCGATGATGGATCAGCCGATCCGCCTCGACCGCGATGCCCTAACGCTGGGGTACGCCGGGGTTTACAGCTCGTTCCTGCTGTTTGCCAAACGTGCGGAGAAAAAGTACCTGGTGGCCGCTCGCGAGCTGCTGGTGGAGCTGGGGCGGCGCGGCACCGTCGGCGGTCAGGAAGACATGATCGAAGACCTGGCGCTGACCCTGTCCCGGGCGCGGGGCTTCCTGCCGACCTGATCCTCGGCAGACAACAAAAAGCACCGGTGCTGCTTGCAGGCCGGTGCTTTTCTATACGTACAGGTCTAGGGGCGCAGGTTTATGGAAGCAGATTGCGCACCAGCGGCGGGTAGCAGTTGACCGCCGTGCTCGAACAACCGAGTAGCGCGCTGCTCGGTCGATAGGCTTCGTTTCTGAACAACTGACACAGGCTGACGGAACTGCCGACGCAGACGATCAGGAGCAGGGCGCAGGTGGAATGTCGCATCGCGGGCCTCATACGGATTTTTATTGTTGTAGAGGCAAGGTAGGGCGGCGGGAGATATTCGGCGTCGTCTGAATGGACTAGTCAGGCAAAGAAGCCATCGCCCGGGCGGACGATGGCGCGGGATGGGTGTCAGCCGAGGGTGGCCACGCTGCGCAGGATCAGGCGCACGAGCATGGTCTGGCGGGTCACGCCGGTCTTGGAGAAGGTCGAACGCAGGTGGGCGCGCGCGGTGTTGCGGCTGATGCCCAGTTCTTCCGAGGCTTCATCGAGGGTCAGCCCGTTGGCCAGCAGCATGGCGAGCTGGGTTTCCGCCGGGGTGAAGTCGAACAGGGCGCGGACGATCTCCTGAGGCGCGGTGGACTGCTGCTCCGGGTCGCTGATGAAGATCACCACCGTCGGGCACTGTTTGCCTTCGCTCCACTCCGACAGCGGCACCGAGCGCACGATGATGCCCAGATCGGCGCGCCCGGAAGGCCGCTGCACGCGCAGCGCTTCGACCATCGACGGGTTGCTGCTTTTCTGCGAAAGCAGCGACTGTTTGACCAGCCGACGAAACTCTTGGGTGTCGCGGTCGGTACCGACCTGCAGGCCATCGTTGACCAGTTTGATGCCGTCCTTTTCCTGGATCAGCCGGTCGGCCACCTGGTTGGTCTGCAGCACCTTGCCGGCCTCGTCGAGGATGATCGTACCGACCGCCATCTGATTCACCGCGCCGGCGTAGAGGTTGCGTTCGACCTCGATCCGGTTGAGCTGCATGTGAACCTTGATCGAGCGCTCGAGGTGCGGAATGAAATGCGCCAGCAGGGTTTTCTCTTCATCACCAAACGGCTTGTCATCGCGGCCACGGCTGATGCGGATCCGGCACTGGGCGCCGTCGCAGGTGTTGATGTCGGCGCCGAGGATATGGAATACGTCCACCGCTTCGAGGAAGTTCTTGTAGAACTCGGATTTCTGCCAGTCATCGCTGGAGACGAATTCGGCGAGAGTCACCACTTGACGATTGGGCAGGCCGACGAAGGGGTCGAGGGTGAAAAAATGGGTGTTGTACGAGGCGACCGCTTCGGTCGAGGTGCCGGTGGTGTTGACCATCAGTCCGTCCACATGGGTGCTGGGCGGCCGCAGGATGAAGGTCACGTATTTGCTTTTCAGGTAGACGTTGAGCTGGTTGAGGAAGGTCGCCCAGGGAATGGTTTCCAGCGGCCCCTGATACAGGTTGCCGATGAGATCGCTGAACGTGTCGAGGCTGAGGCTCTGCTGCATGGGGAACCCGTTCTTATTATTAGTGGTTTGCGGTGCCCGAGAATAAGCGCCTGTATCGACCACTTGCAACGCCCGGGCACGAGGCCTGACCGGCGGCGGCCGGCCAGGCGCAAAAACGCGACAGCCCCGTGATCAGGCCTGTTCGCGGGCCCGCACGATGAACTCTTTCTGGTCCTGCACCTCCGCTGAAAGCAATCCGACGTCGGTGTAGAACTGCTCGTACCAGCGCCGCAATTGATAGACCGGGCCGTCGCCATCGCAAAGCAACGGGTTATCGACGCGGGTCTTGCTGTGCCAGATCGACACGTCTTCGTAAAAGGCTGCCTGGGCCTGTTGCACATAAGCCTTGGCTATCGCCTGATTCTGTTCTTCGCTCAGGCCCGGGATCTTTTTCACCAGCACGCCGTAGCGCAGGGTGAAGCTGCCGAGGTCGATCGGCACATGGCAGTTGAGCAGGATCGAGTGGATCGGCTGGCCGTTCATGGCGCCGGTCATTTCGGTGATCTGGTAGGCCGGCCCGTAGTAGGTGGCCACGGTGGTCAACGCGCTGTCGCCGGACAGCCGCTCGCTGCGGGCGCTCATGATCTGGGTGGCGAGGTGGCCTTCGAATACGTTGCTGAAGGCTTCGACCGGTGCGCCGTGCACCGTGCCGAAGTGCGCCATGTCGGCGACGTTGTCGATCAATTCGCGGCAGTTGGTGTCGATCTGCAACTCGGCGACTTCCCACTCGGCCCATTCATCGCTGAAGCAGGCGTCGATGCGCGGGATGCGTTGCTCGGGCAGCGGCGGGTTGCCTTCCGGGTCGTTCCAGACGAACAGCAGATGGTTTTCCTCCATCAGTGGCCAGCTCTTGAGCTTGGCACGAGGCGGTATGCGTTTGGCGTAGGGAATGTCATCGCACACACCGTCTGCGCCCCAGCGCCAGGCGTGGAATGGGCAGCGAATCGAATTGCCTTCGACGCAACCGGTGCTGAGGTCGGCGCCCATGTGCGGGCAATAGCCGTCGAGAATGTGCAGCTCGCCGTCCTCGCCCTGAAACGCCACCAATCGGGTGCCGAACACGTCCAGACGGTGGGTGTTGCCGTCGCGGTAGCGGGCGGCCAGACCCAGGCAGTGCCAGCCGCGTGCGTAGCGGTCTTCCAGCAGTTTGGCTTCGATACGGTGCAGGGTACTCATCTTGTTATTCTCCCAGGTTCACGGGTTTGAGCTTGCTGGAGATTCTGCCGCCCCTGTAGAAGCGGGCATCGTCTGAATGGACGATGGCCGGCCGACCGGCGCCCGCTCTACTGACGCCATCGGATGTTTGTCAGGAGCAGGCAATGAATGAGCAATCAGGGCCGGTCGCGGTCATTACCGGTGCCGCCAGCGGCATCGGCCGGGGGCTGGCCGAGCATGCGGCGAAGTTGGGGATGCGCCTGGTGCTGGCCGATCTCGATGCGGTGCGGCTGGAAAACCTCTGTGCTGAACTGCGAAGCGCTGGGGCCCAGGCAGTCGCCTGCGTCACCAACGTCGGCGATCTGGAACAGGTGGAGCGCTTGCGCGATGTCGCCCTCGATCACTTTGGCGGGGTCGATCTGCTGTTCAACAATGCCGGGGTGATGCAGACCGGCCACAGCTGGGAAATCACCGCGCGCCAATGGCAGCGCATGCTCGACGTCAACCTCTGCGGGGTCATCAACGGCATTCGCTGTTTCGTGCCGCTGTTCCTGCGTCAGGGCCGTGCGGCCCATGTGATCAACACCGCGTCGCTGGCTGGTCTGCTCAGCAGCCCGTTGATGGCGCCTTACAACGTGACCAAGCAGGCGGTGGTCGCGCTGTCGGAAACCCTGCACTACGAATTGACGCAGCTCGGTGCGCCCGTGTCGGTTTCGGTCGTGTGCCCGGGGCCGGTAGCCAGTGAAATCATGGCCTCCAATCAAGTGGTCGATGGCGCCGGTTCGTCCTTCAGCCAATTGCTCGACAACAGCATTCGTCAGGGCATGACACCCGCAGAACTGGCAGAGCAAGTGTTCGCCGCCATCGCCGAAAAACGCTTCTGGGTCTTTCCCCACAAAGGCTTCAAAGTGGCCCTGCAGCAACGGGTGCAGAGCATCCTGGAAGAGTCCAACCCACAATTCACAATGTCCGATGTAGAGGAAGATGCCCATGCCGCTCGATAAACAGATCGCGCTGATACTCCAGCAATTCAGCGACCTGCCGGCACCCGATTACAGTCAGCTCGATGCCGCGCACTACCGGCAGTTCTGCGACAACATGCAGCCGGCGATTCCGGGCGTGCCGATGATTGAAGTGCGCAACTTGCGGGTCGAGGGTGCGGTGGGCGAACTGGATGCGCGTCTGTATCGACCATCGGAAGAGAGCAATCTGCCGTTGCTGGTGTATTTCCATGGCGGCGGTTTTGTCGTCGGCAACCTCGACACCCACGACAACCTGTGCCGCTCGCTGGCCCACCTGACCGAGGCTGTGGTGGTGTCGGTGGCTTATCGCCTGGCGCCGGAGCATCCGTTCCCGGGAGCGCCGCTGGATTGTTACCGGGCGACCTGCTGGCTGGTAGAACACGCGGCGCAACTGGGCGTTGATGGCAGTCGGCTCGCAGTGGCCGGCGATAGCGCCGGAGGCAATCTGGCGCTGGCGGTCAGTCAGTTGGCGGAGCAACGGCAAGGGCCGAAAATCCGCTATCAATGCCTGTTCTATCCGGTCACCGACGCCGGTTGCGACAGCCATTCCTATCAGGAATTTGCCGATGGCTTCTTCCTCACCGGCGCCATGATGAACTGGTTCTGGCAGCAGTATTTGCAGGAAGACGGGCAGGGCGATGATCCGCTGGCTTCGCCGTTGCGCGCCGGGAGCGTGGCGCATCTGCCGCCGACGACCCTGATCACTGCCGAATTCGATCCGCTGCGCGACGAAGGCGAGGCGTTCGCCGAGCGCTTGCGTGCAGCCGAAGTACCCGTGCGGGTGCAGCGCTGCGAAGGAATGATTCACGGATTCATCAGCATGGCGCCGTTTGTCGAAGGCGCTGCTCAGGTGTTGTCCGAAGCGGCTGCCGATCTGCGCGAGGCGCTGCAATGACTCCGGCGTTCGACAGCGTGCCGCAACTGCTCGAAGCCATCGCGGCGGGACAGATGGTGGTCATCACCGATGACGAGAACAACGCCGAAGGCTCACTGCTGATGGCCGCCGAACGGGCCGGGGCCGAAGCAGTGACGTTCATGGCGGTGCAGGCGCGCGGCTTGATCTGTCTGGCACTGACCGAACAGCGTTGTCGCGAACTGGGGCTGGATCTGATGGTGCCGCATTCGCGGGCGCAACATGGCGTGGGCTTTACCCGGTCGATCGAGGCGGCTACTGGCGTGTCCACGGGGATCAGCGCCGCCGACCGGGCGCGCTCGATCCAGGTGGCGGTCGACCCGGCCAGCGGCCCGGCGGATCTGGTGCAACCGGGGCATATCTTTCCGGTGCAGGCCTTGCCCGGTGGCGTCATGCAGCGGGCCGGGCATGTCGAGGCCGCGTGTGACCTGACCCGCCTCGCAGGCTTGCAACCGGCGGCGACGCTGGTGGGGATTCTCGACGAGGGCGGCGACCTGGCCCGTGGCGGGCAGCTGCACGAATTCGCCCGCCGCCATGGCCTGCGCATCGGCAGCATTGCCGAGCTGATTCACTACCGCATTCTTCACGAAGGCACGATCGAACGCGGCGAGGCTTATTCCTTGCTGACCCGCCACGGCGAGTTCCAGGTGACGGCGTATCAGGACACCTATCAAGGCGCGCTGCATCTGGCCTTGGTCAAAGGCCGGATTGACAGCGCTCAACCGGTGCTGGTGCGGGTGCAAAGTATCGAAACCCTGCGCGATGCACTTGGATGCGAAAGTGAAGGCGGGCCGCAGCAATGGACCCTTGAACGTTCGCTGGCGTGTATCGCGGCGGCCGGCAACGGTGTGCTGGTGTTGTTGGCGCAGAAGGAAACCGCTGAAGGCGTGCTTGAGCAATTGCGTCAGCGCAGCGGCGGTAAATCGCGGCCGCCGCATTTTCCGCACCGTACGCTGGGCATCGGCGCGCAGATCCTGCGCGATCAGAACGTGCGCAAGATGCGCCTGATGAGTTCGCCGGTGCCCTATAAAGCGGTGTCGGGGTTCGATCTCGAAGTCACCGAATTCATCCCGTTCCAACCCGCCGTCTGAAACCGTTCAACCCCTGCGGGTGATGACCTGCAGGGGTTGTGTCGGTTCAAGGCTGGACGCTTTTGAGCATTTTCTTCGCCTGATCCTGCACCGCCTGCGGCGCACTCATATTGCCGGCGATCACCGTAATCACTGCATGTCCTTGCCACAGTTGATAGGCATCGGCCTGCTGCTGAATGGCAGTGGGTGTCGGCGGTGCAACCAGGTTGACGTGAACCGCACCGTCGGCGCCGCGCTGTGAGGTGAAGTTCACCCGGTCCCAATTGCCGATCGGCGCAAAACTCACGCCTTTGACTTCACGCGCAGGCAACGCCGGGTAGTTGAGGTTCAGCCCGTTGACGCCCGGCAGCCCGAGCACATTCAGTTTGCAGCTGTGTTTGGCGCAGGCCTGATGGGCCTGTTCGATGACCTTCACCGCAAACTTCGCGGTGTCATCCATGGCGCCCAGGGTTTTGCGGAAGCCGGCCTGCTGGTCGCGCATGATCAGGTCCATGTCGATCGCCGTCGACACCGCCACCGCCGGAACGCCCTTGAACATGGCCCGAATCGCAGCGTTGAGGGTGCCGGACATCTGCGTCAGCGGGCCGACGTTTTCACCGAAGTTGATGCCCGACACCACCAGATCCGGCGGGGTGTCCTTAAGCAACACATCCAACCCGACGTTGACCGCATCCACCGGGGTGCCGATGGCCGAAGTCTTGCCGGTCGGCGGGGTGTAGCCCTCGGGCGGTCCGACGCAGAATCTGCCGGGCGCAAGCTCGGTCACCGCCAACGCCTGGCCGGGCACCACGACGCTGGCGGCGCTGATGCCGCTGCTGTCGTTCAACGGGCCGACCAGCGTTACGGTGTGCCCGGCGGCGGTCAGTGCGCGGTACATCGCATCAATGCCGGGGGCGCGGCAGCCGTCGTCGTTGGTCAGCAGAATGTTCAGGGCGCTGGCCTGCATCGACAAACCGAGGCCGGCCACGGCAAGGGCCGCAGTGAGTAATCTGTTCATGGGCAGTTTCCGTCAAAAGTACAAAGTGAAAAAAGCACAACGCCCCGACCGAATGAATCGGTCAGGGCGTCAAGGGTTCAGCGGGTGCCGAGTTTGCGCAGGTTGCCAGGGGTGAATTCGTCTTCGGAGAAGGCGGTGGCATTCAGCTTCGCAGGCTTCTGATCGACCAGCAGACGGTCAACCAGATAAGAGCCGGCGATCAGGTCATGGTAGATGCCGAGGCGGGCGTGGTAGCGCTCGATGTCGTAGGCGTAGATCGAGGTCTGCATGTTGGTGCGCCACAACTGGCCACGGGAATCGTAGTTATCGGCCATGGTTGCGGACCAGGTGTCTTCGTCGAGGTACAGCACCCGTTTGGCGTAGACGTGACGGGCGCCTTCCTTGAGCGTTGCCTGCAGCACCCAGACCCGGTGTTTTTCGTAGCGCATGTACTGCGGATCGACATGGCCGGTGGTCGACAGGATCTGATCGGCCGTCACGCTCGGGTCGTCGATCTTGTAGTTGTGATACGGAATGTAGAGTTCCTTTTTCCCGACGATGGTCCAGTTGTAGCGGTCCGGCGCACCGTTGAACAAGCGGTCTTCGTCGTACACCCGGAAGCCGCCGGCGCCGGTTGGCGAGTCATAGCCGACTGTAGGCGCGCGACGAACGCGGCGCTGGCCGGGGCTGTACTGCCAGGCCTGACGCGGCGAGGCCGTCGGGTTGATGAACTCGTGACCGACCACGATCTCGCCTTTCTTGCGCACCGGTTCCAGGGTGGTGATCAGGAAGTTGGTCAGGATGCCGTTGGCGCTGTCGAGGTTCTTGTCCGGGCTGGACCAGATCGAGAAAATCTTGTAGTTGACCTCTTCCAGCACTTTTTCCTTGTTGGCGTACACCACCGCCTGGCCATAGTTGGCCTCTTCGGTGTTGGCGCGGCCTTGCAGGGTGTGGTTGAACATCAACTCGCTGCCGTTCTTCGGAATCGGAAACGGCGAGGCGCCCCAGGCGTTCTTGGTGTCGTTGTTGTCGTTGTCGAGTTCGGCGGTCACCGCGTTTTTCTTGATCAGGTCTTCCAGACGCTGATCAGCGCGGAAGTCGCGATGGCTCGGGTACACCGGGATCTTGAAGGTGTCCGGGTAGCGTTTGAGCAGCGCTTTCTGGCCGTCGGACAGGTTCTCGGCGTACTTGTCCATGTTCTTCGAATCGATCACGAACAGCGGTTTTTCCGCCGCGTACGGATCCGGATAAGGCGTGCCGGGGCCGGCAAACTTCAGACCCGGTGGCAGACCACGCCACTTGCCGCTCCACGCCGGAATGCTGCCGTCGGCGTTGCCGGCCTTTTCCGCGCCCATCGGGGTCAGGTCCTGGCCCAGTCGCGCGGCTTCTTCGGGGCTGACCTTGGCGTAGGCCAGGCCACTGCCGAGCAGGCCGACGGTCAGCGCCGTGCTCAATAACGTTTGGGTGAATCGAGACATGCTGTGCTCCTCCGACAGGGGAATCAGAACCGGTATTTGAAGTTGAGGGCGACGTTGTCGCGGTCGGCCAACGGGCTGTTGTTGGCGTTGCCCAGGTAGGCGTTGTAGCGGGCTTCGACGGTGAAGTTGCCCAGATAGCGCCACGAGCTGCCGATACTGGCGCGGTCGTCGCCTTCGCCCTGGTTGATCGAGCCGACAATCGAGCTGTCGCCGTGGGATGCGGTGCTGTAGGTGATCGGCACGGACATGTCCCAACCGCTGAACACGTCGTTGTAATCGAAGCTGACTTGCGCGGTGTAACCCCAGGCTTCGCGGTCGTAGACCAGGCTGTCGGTGCCCGGCAACGTGAAGCCCGGCGCCAGGGTCACGGGTGCCGACTTGTCGTTGCTGATCACGGTGTTGTAGACGACCTCGCCGGTCAGGGTGGTGTTGTCGGCGAAGGCGGTCGGGCCAAGCACGTAGATCATCGACGACTGCGCTTGCATCGTTTTGCCGCGTACCGCGCTGGAGAAACCGTTGTTGACCATCACCGGCGCGCCGTCGCGGTAGCTGACTTCACCGGCCCAACTGACGTCGCCGATTACCGTGGAGAAACTGGCGCCGAACAGATCGATGTTGTCGAAGTACACCGCACGATAGCGACCGAGTTCGGACTGGAAGTCCAGCGACGGCGTCTTGTCGTGATAACGCGAGTAGTAAATGCCGAACTCGGTGTTGTTCAGCGACTCGGCGGCGTAGGTGAAGGCCACGCCGTACTGGCCCTGATTGCTCGGTTTGTCGTTGGCCAGACGCGTGATGAAACCGCTGGCGTCGTTGTAGCCGCCTTCGTCGATGTAGTCGGTGGTGGAGAAGTAGCTGCCGACCCCGAACAACTGGGTCTTTTCCCATTTGTATTGGTAGTAGGCCTGGATATCGAGGCTGTCGGTGAGGCTGAACTGGGTGAACAGTTGGCCGACCGGCAGAAGGATTTCCTTGACCTCGACACCTGGCGTGGTCGACTTGGTCGCGTCCACCGGGCTCTGCGCTGCCGAAATACCGGGGTAGAACAGGCTTTCACCCCAGCTCACCACTTGATTACCCAGCCGCGCATTGAGGTTGTGACCGCCCAGATCCCAGGTGCCGTAGGCGTAGTAATCGAGCATGCGCAGTTCCTTGCGGTGCTGATCGATGGTGTCCTGGGAGAAACGGTCCGGCCGGTTGCAATGGCCGCCGGCAAAGCAGTTCGAGGTGCCGGTGTTGTTGTCGTTGTCTTGATCGTAGACGTTGTCGTAGAAGCCCGTGGCCCGCACGAACACGCCGTAATCGTCCTGCCATTTGATGTTGGCTTCGGTGAGGAAACCGGCGCGGTTGTTGATCAGGCTGCCTTTGGAAAACGCATTGTCGCCGTCATTGCCATCGGCGTTGGCCGTCAGCTTGTGATCGCGGCCTTCGGTGCGCCAGGCGAGGCTGTAGGTCAGCGTGGTGTCCCAGTCGACGCTCAGATTTTCGTTCGGCTGGAAGGTCATCGCGCTGGCCTGGCTGCCCAGTCCACCGGCCAGCAACAACATGGCCAGCTGTACGCGAGGGTGTAGCGATTGTGGGGCGATTATTGTTTTTATCATGTCGTCCTCATGCCCAGGTCGGACCTGCCCGACCTGCATTTCAGGGGGGAAGTGGTGCCGTGGGCGACTATGCGGTCAGGCACAGGGCGCAACATCGTCCAAGCGGACTAAGCGATTTGCACGGGGCGATTTGCACAGGAGCAGGGCGCTCAAGCCTTAGTCCCATCGGACGATGACCACCCGGCACACGCGCCCAACAATCCCGAGACCGACTGCGCCGGACGAAGATCCGGCCAGCGGTTTTTGCCTTGAAGGCGCTGAGCAAAGGGTGATCGCATGAAAGCTGCCGAGATCAAATGGGATGAGTGCTGCGATGTGCTGGTGGTGGGTTCCGGAGCAGGCGGGATGACCGCGGCGCTGCGCGCTCACGACCTGGGACTGAACGTGTTGCTGATCGAAAAGAGCAACGAGTACGGCGGCACCTCGGCGGTGTCCGGCGGCGGCATCTGGATTCCCGGCAACCACCGGATCGAGGCCCTGGGCGGCAGCGACAGCGCTGCCGAAGCGATTGCCTATATTCGCGCGGTGACCCACGGCGAGATCGACGACGGGCGTATCGAAGCCTACGTCGAGCACGGCAAACAAATGGTCGAATACCTCGAACAGAAGACCCGCGTGCGCTTCGAGGCCCAGGCGCGTTACGCCGATTACTACCCGGAAGTCGAAGGCGGCAAACCCGGCTATCGCTCCATGGACCCGCAACCGTTCGACGCCGCCGAACTGGGTGAAGAGTTTCTGCGCATGCGTGCGCCATCCCCCGGCACGTTGATGATGGGGCGTATGGCAATGACCATGAAAGAGGCGCAGGTCCTGCTGTGCCGAGGCCCCGGCTGGTTGCGCCTGACGCTGAAGGTCATGTGGCGTTACTGGCGCGACCGCGAGGGGCGGCGCCTGTCGAAGCGCGATCGTTACCTGACCCTGGGCAATGCCTTGATCGGCGCTTTGCGTTGCTCGTTGCAGGATCGCGGCAAATCGTTGTGGCTCAACTGTGGGCTGGAAGAGTTATTGATTGTCGGCGACCGGGTCGGCGGTGCGCGGGTCTGTCGCGAGGGGCAGCGCCTGAACGTCAAGGCACGCTACGGCGTGATCGTTGCCGCCGGTGGTTTCGAACGTAATCAAGAGATGCGCACCCAGTATCTGCCGCAACCTTCAAAGACCGACTGGAGCGCCACACCGCCGCACAATACCGGCGACGGCATTCGCGCCGGGCAAGCCATCGGCGCACGCACAGCGCTGATGGAACACAGCTGGTGGGCACCGACCACCTACGTTCGCGGCGAGGAAAAACAACGGGCGATGTTCGTTGAGCGCACGTTGCCCGGTTGCGTAATGGTCAACTCGGCGGGTGAACGCTTCGTCAACGAAGCCGCCCCCTACACCGATATCGTCGAGGCGATGTACGCCAACAACCGCGAAGGTGCGGTCAGCGTGCCGTGCTGGATGGTGTTCGACGCCGAGTTCCGCCGCAAATACCCCTGCGGCGCGCTGTTGCCGGGATATGCCCAGCGCGACTGGCAACTGCCAGAACATTTGCGTGATTACTTTTTCAAGGCGCCGGATCTGCAAACCCTGGCGGCGAACATCGGCGTCGATGCAGCCGGACTGCTGCGCACGGTGCAGCGTTTCAACGGCATGGCCGTGCGCGGCTACGACGAAGACTTCCACAAAGGTGAATCGCTGTTCGATCGCTACTACGGCGACCCGAGCGTGCAGCCCAATCCGTGTCTGGCGCCGTTGTTCAAAGGGCCGTTCTACGCCGTGCGCATCGATGCCGGCGACATTGGCACCAAAGGCGGTTTGCTCACCGACGTTCACGCCCGAGTCCTGCACGAGGACGGCAAACCGATCAAGGGCCTGTACGCCATCGGCAACAGTGCGGCGTCGATGATGGGCCGTACCTATCCGGGAGCCGGTTCCACCATCGGCCCGGCGATGACCTTCGGTTACCTGGCGGCCAATCACATCCATCGTCAGAGCCAGAAAAGCGGCTCGGTGATCAGTCAGTTCGGGAGCGTCAAATGAAGCGGCAAGTTGCAGTGGTGACCGGCGCCAGTCGCGGCGTCGGCCAGGGTATTGCCCTGGCACTCGGTGCGGCGGGCATGCGGGTTTACGTCACCGGGCGTGCGCCGGAGTCGGCAGGCGCGCATCTGTATGGACAGGCCTTGAACAGCTCGCTGGACGACACGGCCGCCGCGATTACGGCGGCGGGCGGAGAGGGCGTCGCGGTGGTTTGCGATCATGCCGACGATGCGCAGGTTGCCGCGCTGTTCGCCCAGATAGAACGTGAATGCGGACGGCTGGATCTGCTGGTGAACAATGCAGCGTTCATTCATGACCAGTTGATCGAACCGGGGCCGTTCTGGGAGAAGCCGCTGGACCTCGTGCGCATTCTCGACGTCGGCCTGCGCTCGGCGTATATCGCCAGCTACCACGCTGCGCCGCTGTTGTTGAACAGCACACAAGGGCTGATCTGCTTTACCTCGTCCTTTGGCGGCGGTTGCTACATGCACGGGCCGGCGTACGGGGCGCAGAAGGCCGGTTGCGACAAACTGGCGGCGGACATGTCCATCGATTTCGAGGGCCGTGGCGTGGCGGCGTTATCGCTCTGGCTCGGGCCGCAACTGACCGAGCGCACGCGGATTGCCGGCGAACAGCATGGCGAGCAGTACCAGGCTTTTCTGGCGCACGCCGAAACCCCGCAATTCAATGGCCGGGTGATTCATGCGTTGCTTAATGACCCGCAGTTGATGGCGCTCTCGGGGCAGACGCTGATCACCGCCGAAATCGCTGCCGGTTACGGCATCAGTGAAGACGGCGGCCGTCAGCCACCGTCCCATCGCGCTCTGCTCGGCGATCCGCGCCAACAACATCCGGCCCGGGTGATTTGAAGGTCATTCCCCCAGTGGGTATCCACTGGGGGAGGGAAGTCAGCTCAACGCCCACTCTCGCAACACATTCTTGGTCACTTTCCCTGCCGCGTTCAGCGGCATGCTCTCCAGCACCTGCACCCGGCGTGGCACCTTGTAGTTGGCCATCTGTTCACGGCACCAGGCGAGAAATCGGGCCTGCTCGATCTCGGCACCCGGCGCCGGCAGCAGGAAGGCCATGGCCACTTCGCCCAGACGCTCGTCCGGAATGCCGATCACCGCCACTTGCGCCACGCCGGGATAGCCCAGCAGGCAATGTTCGATTTCCGCCGGGTAGACGTTGAAACCGCCGGTTATGAACATGTCCTTGAGGCGATCGGTGATGCGCAGGTAACCCTGATCGTCGAGTACGCCGATATCACCAGTGTGCAGCCAGCCGTCGGCGTCGAGGACTTCCTGACTGGCTTGCGGATCATTGAAGTAACCCTGCATCAGGTTGTAGCCGCGCACCTGGATTTCGCCGGGGACGTTCACCGGCTGGCTGCGACCGTTGGCGCCGATGCAACGCACTTCCACCCCCGGCATGGCCCGGCCGCTGGTTGACGCGAGCAACTCCAGCGAGTCCCCCGGCCGACAGATCGTGGCAAAACCGCAGGTTTCGGTCAGGCCATACGCGGTGACGATGGTGGCGAATCCCAGCTCATCGCGCATGCGGCGGATCATCTCCACCGGAATCGTCGCGGCGCCGGTGACCGCAATGCGCAGGGACGTCAGGTCGAACGCATCGCGCTGCGGGTGGGCGAGCAAGGATTGATAGAGAGTCGGCGGGCCGGGCAGCACGGTGATTCGCTCGCGCTGCACGCATTCGAGCACCGCCTGCACGTCGAAAATCTGCTGCGGCACGATGGTGCAGCCGCGCATCAGCGCCGCCAGCCAGCCGGCCTTGTAACCGAACGAATGGAAGAACGGATTGACGATCAGGTAGCGATCGCCCTCGCGCAAACCGACCACTTCACTCCAGTCGCGCACCACCCGCAGGGTTTGCCCGTGGCTGCTCATCACGCCCTTCGGTTTGCCGGTGGTGCCCGAGGTGAACAGCAGATCGGAGAGGTCTTGCGGGCCGAGCGCCTGTTCTCGTGTTTGCAGGGTTTGCGGTGAGACGGCGCTGGCCAGCGCCAGGAACGCGTCCCAGCTCAAAGCGCTTGAGTCATCGCTGCGCAAGGTGACGATGTGGCGCAGCGCCGGCAGGTCTTCGGCGGCGAGCATGCGCGGATAATCGGCGCCGAGGAATTCGCCGATGGCAAACAGCACGCAGGCGCCGCTCTGACGGAGGATGAAACCGGCTTCGCTGCCTTTCATGCGCGTATTGAGCGGCACCAGCACGGCGCCGACGCTTTGCAGCGCTCCGGCGGCAACGATCCATTCCCAGATATTCGGTGCCCAGATCGCCACGCGGTCGCCGGGCTGGACGTTCAACGCCAACAGCGCCCGGGCAGCCTGGGCGCGCAGTTGATCGAGTTGCCGGTAGCTGAGCGAGCGCCCGTCATCTTCGATGGCCGGGCGGTCGCCATAGTTGCGGGCAGCGTTGGCGAACAGTTGGACGATGGTCAGTGCGTTTTCGACAGGCAGCATGGGGCCTCCTCGGCCAGAGGACAGGTGCGGAAGAAAGGGGTGTGCCGGGCAGGCGCCCGGCGAGGTAAATCAGGCGGCGGGCGGGGCGAAGCGGCGGCCGGCGGAGAAACCGCCGTCCACGGCGATCATCTGGCCGCTGACAAAGGACGCTTCGTCCGAGGCCAGGAACAGGGCGACGTTGGCCACTTCTTCCGGCTGCCCGGAGCGATTGAGCATATGTTGCGAGGCGAAGAACGCGTGGAAGGCTTCGTGCTCGCGAACCATGCTGGTCATCGGGGTCTCGATCAGGCCGGGGCACAGGCCGTTGACGCGAATGTTGGCATCCCCGAAGTCGATCGCCATCGAGCGCGTCAACTGGTTGATGCCGCCCTTGGACACGTTGTACGCAACGTTGCCGTCGCAACCCTGGAGGCCGAAGATCGAGCCGATATTGATGATCGAGCCGCTGCGTCGGGGTTCCATCGATGCCAGCGCGTATTTGCTGGTGAGCATGCTGCCGGTCAGGTTGATGTCCAGCACCCGTTGCCAGTTGGCGGTGCTGGTCTGGGTGACGCTGCCCTGGTCGGCGACGCCGGCTGCGTTGACCAATACGTCGATGTGGCCGAAGTGATTGACGACTTCCTGCATGACCTGCTGCACCTGCGCTTCATCGCGCACATCCAGCGTCATGAACAGGCCCGGGAAATCCGCCGGGGCGTTGCCGATGTCCAGGCCGACAACCTGCGCGCCTTCGGCGGCAAAGCGCCGCACGCACGCCAGGCCGATCCCCGATGCGCCGCCGGTAACCACCGCGACCTTGTTTTGCAAACGAGCCATAACTGCACCTCTTTTATTGTTTTTGGGCCAATGGGCTGGCCGAGTCTAACTGCAGATCGCATCCGGGAGATCGTCCGTTGAGACTATTCCCGACCGCCGCTCAATCCGGGAACTTCAAGCGCACCCGCGCACCGCTCGGGCGACTCTGGCAGGCCAGGGTCCAGCCTTCGGCCAGTTCTCTGGGGCTGAGCACGTCGTTGCGGGCCATCTGCGTTTCACCTTCCTCGACGACGCACATGCAGGCACCGCAAAAACCTTCTTCGCAGGAGGAGGGCACGTCGAGGCCAGCGGCCTTGCAGCTTTGCAGCAGGGTGTCGCCGGGCTGACAGGCAATTTCGTGTGTTTGCCCGTCTAGCACGACCACCAGTGATTCGCAGCGCGAGCCGAGGGCGGCTTGCCGGGCGGCGGCTTCTTCCGCCAGCAATTCGTCGGGGTCGGGCGGCGAAACGAAGCGTTCGACGTGGATGCGTTCAGCGGCTTCACCGAGTTCCAGCAAGGTCCGTTCGACGGTGTCCATGAACGGGCCCGGGCCGCAGATAAAGTAATCGCCGCCGTCAGAACCTTTTAGCAAATGGCGCACTTGGGCAGCGGTCAGGAAACCCTGCACCGAATCGAGCACGTGCACCACTTGCAGTTGTTCCGGATGGGCCTGGGTCAGTTGCCGCAGCTCATCCTTGAAAATCACCGATGCTTCATCGCGATTGGCGTAGATCAACGTGATCGACCGTCGGCTGCGCTGCAGCGTCGATTTGAGAATGGAGAACACCGGGGTGATGCCCGATCCGCCGCCGAACAGCACCAACGGTTTGTCGTCATCCGGTTGATGTTCATCGAGGCAGAAATGCCCCGCCGGCGGCAAGACTTCCAGCCAGTCACCGACCTGCACCTCGTTCATCCGGTTCGATACCCGGCCACCCTCGACCCGTTTCACCGTAACTTTGGGCTGTTTATCGGTCAGCGGCGAACTGGCCATGGAATAGCAGCGGGTCAGCAACTTGCCGGCGCAGGGCACGCGAAACGTCAGGAACTGCCCCGGTCTGTAGCCAAAGCGCTCACGCAGGTCTGGCGGGACGTCCAGCACCAGCGAGCGCGCATCGGCGGTTTCGTCGATCACCGCGCACACTTGCAATGAATAGCTGGTTGCCGTGGCCTGGGCCGGTGTCAGGTTCTGTTGTTGCGTGCCCATGTTCACCTCGGCCTCAGAGCCCGCTGATCAGTTGGGCGTTGTCGACGCGGATCTCGGCACCGTTGACGAAGCGCGACTCGTCGGTGGCCAGGAACAGCACCACATTGGCAATGTCGGCCGGCGCGCACATGCGGTTCATCGGGTCTTGGTCGAGGTCTTGCTGATTGACCGCCACGCCACCGGTGAGGGCCTGGGTCATCGGCGTGTTGACGCCGTCCGGGTGCACGCTGTTGCAGCGAATCCGGTAACCCTGCTGTTTGCAATGCAAGGCAATCGAGCGGGTCATCGCCGCCACCGCGCCCTTGGATGCCGAATAGGCGCAGAACATCGGCATCGCGCCCAGTGCGGCCACCGAGGACATGTTGATGATCGAACCGCCACCGGTTTCCTTCATCGCCTGGATCGCGTATTTGCAGCCGAGGAAGTAGCCGTCGCCGTTGATTTTCTGCACCTTCTGCCACAGCTCCAGCGTGGTGTCTTCGATGCTGCCCAGCGCGAGGATGGCGGCGTTGTTGACCAGTACGTCGAGGCGGCCGAAGTGTTCCAGGGTGGTTTTGATCACGTTCTGCCAGTCGCTTTCGCTGGCGATGTCGTGACGGATGAACAGCGCGTTGCTGCCGATTTGCGCAGCGACTTCCCGGCCGGCAGTGTCGTTGAGATCGGTCAGCACCACCTTGGCGCCTTCGCGGGCCAGCAGCAGGGCGTCTTCGCGACCGATGCCGCTGGCGGCGCCGGTGATGATGCAGACTTTGCCTTCTACACGTTGCATTGTTGTTCTCCTGAGCGTGTGGTTTGAGCAGCAAGTTGTTCGGCCATATGGGCGGCGGCGCGTCGGCCGGAATAAATGCAATCGGCCAGGGACAGGCCCGAGACATACAGATTTGAAGCGACCCCGACCGCGTTGCGCCCGGCGCTGTAGAGGCCGGCAATCGGCTGGTCGGCGTGGTTCAGCACCTGACCGCTGGTTTCACAGACCTTCAGCCCGCCGAGGGTGATGACGGGGCAGGGGAAGAGGAGGCTGGCGAAGGACAGGTCGAGGGCGTACCACGGGCCCTGGTCTATGTCGGCGAGCATCGCTTGCGACTTGCCGAACGGATCGACAATTTCTGCGCGAGCCGCGCGGCTGTAGGTATTCACGGTGCGTTGCAGATTGTCGGGCGGTAATCCGCAGCGCTTTGCCAGGTCCGCGAGGTGGCGGCTGCGTCTGGCGTTGAACAGCAGATTGAGCAGCACCGGCAAACGCTGGAAGGCCCAGACTTTGCCGGGGCCGACCTGCCGCAGCGCTTCGCGCACCAACGCCCGGTCGAGAATCAGGATGGCGCGGCCGTCCTGTTCTTCCACCATCGCGTGGCCGAGGGTCGCGCCGTAGATTTCTTCGTTGGCGTAGCGCTCGCCGCGCGCATTGACGATCAGGCCTCGAGCCCAGGCCAGCGGCGGGTTGATGAAACGCCAGGCGCTGACTTTGTCCATCCGCGCCACACGACCGCCGGCACTCTGGCCCAGGGCGATGCCGCTGCCGTTGCAACCGGTGGTGCCCAGCGGCAAACCCGGTAGATAGCGCGGCGCATGCTGACCGACCCATTCGCGGTTGAAGATGAAACCGCCGCTGCTCAGCAATACGGCCTGGTCGGCGCGAATCAACTGGCGTTCGGCACTGGCGAGTTCAATGCGCCGCAAGCGAGCGCGTAACCGATCCGCCACTGCCGGCGCGTACATGTGAATCGCCGTGGCCCAGCGGGACAACCGGGCATGTTGCCTCGCTGCCCGACTTCCCGGTGGCAATTGCCAGGCTTCGACGCCGACCACGCGGTCATTGGCATCAATCACCAGACGCCGGACTTCGCATTGGCTACGCAGGCGTGCCCCAAGGCGCAAGGCGCTGGTTTTCAACGGCGCGAACAGGCTCGCGCCCGACAGGCCCGGGCCTTTGGTGCGGTGGCCGCGCGGTGCCGGTTTGGCTAGCGCGGCATAGGCCGGGACGGCTTCGTTGCCGGAGTAATAAAGGTAGAACCGGTCGCTCGGGTAGGACGTCTTGTGCGGCGGCACGCTGGATTCGAATGCCACGCCCTGGCGTTCGAGCCAGGCCAGTTGCTCGCAACTGCCTTCGCAGAATTCACGCAAGGTCTGCGGGCTCACGGCCTCGCCGACTTCCTGACGCAGGTAGTTGAACATCGCGTCGCGACTGTCTTCGTAACCGGCCTGGCGCTGATACGGTGTGCCGCCCCCGGCGTACACAACACCGCCGCTGATGGCCGTGGCACCGCCGCCGGCGAAGCGGTCCAGTGCCAACACCGACAATCCGCGACTGGCCGCCTCGATCGCCGCGCAGGCTCCGGCGCCGCCAAAACCGACCACCAGCAAATCGCAGCGATCGTCCCAGTCCAACTGCTCGGCGCTGTTCACGCGCAATGCCGACAACTGTTGTTGAGCGTCCATGGCCCGGCCTCAGCCCGCAGCAGCGAAGGCAGATGCGGGGCTTGCGGTGGTGGTGTAGCTGCCGTCGAGGTAGACCAGCGGGGTGATGGTGTCGCTGGTGTGGATTTGCAGGATGCGCCCGATGAACACGGTGTGGGTGCCATAGCTGAAGTGGCCGTCCTGACGGCAGAGGATCGCCGACTGAGCGTCACTCAGGTACGGAATGCCGCCGGGGCTGGTCAGCCAGTTGCCCTGGTCGAAGCGTGCCTCGCCCTTGATCGAGCCGCTGCAGCGATGGGCCAGTCCCTGTTGTTCGACGCCGAGGATGTTCACGCAGAAGTCCGCGCCGGTGGCCAGTGCCGCGTGGGAAGAGGCTGTCTTGTTCACGCAGATCAGCAGCGACGGCGGCTCGGTGCTGAGGGAATCGACCGCCGTGGCGGCCATGGCGAAACGCTCGGAGCCGTTGCTGGTACTGATGATGGTGACTGACTTGGCCAGACGGCGCATGGCCTGGAGCATGTCGGCTTGCAGATTGACGTCGTTCATCGCACTCGTCCTGTGGTTGTACTGGAGTGCGATGGATTTTTGCGCTGGCGTGCCTGCGCAGCATCGTCCGAGGGGACTAGGCGTTTGGGTGGTCTGCGTACGTGCTTCGGGTCATCGCCGACATGGTCCGTTTGAGGGATGTCCGGCGCTTTTCACATTGTTTGAATGCCGCACAGGAGGCAGGCACCGCAAGTGCGGCACGTGCCTCGCTGCACGCGCGCCCCGGCGGACGGGGTGAACAATGGAGAACAATAAAAATGCTCAACCAAGACCTGATTCGCCAGCGTCTGAGCCAGCGTGCCCGCGAGCTGGTACCGATTCTGCGTGAGCGCGCCCTGGACGCCGCGCAGACCGGCCAGTTGCCGGAAGAGACCCTGAAGGATTTTCAGGACGCGGGGTTCTTTCGCATCCTGCAGCCGGCACGCTGGGAAGGCTACGAGCTGGAGCCCAAGGACTTTTTCGAAGTGCAGATGACCCTCGCCGAGGGCTGCATGTCGTCAGCCTGGGTGCTTGGCGTCGTGGCGATTCATAACTGGCAGATGGCGCTGTTCGATGACCGTGCGGCGCAGGATGTCTGGGGCGATGACTCCAGCGTGCTGATCTCTTCTTCCTATATGCCGGTGGGCAAGGTTGAACGAGTCGAGGGTGGTTTCAAACTCAGCGGGCGCTGGGGATTTTCGTCCGGCAGCAAGCATTGCGAGTGGGCGTTTCTCGGGGCCCTGGTGCCGGCGGAGGAGGCCGGTGGTGCGCCGGATTACCGGACGTTCCTGGTGCCGCGCAGTGACTACCAGATACTTGATAACTGGAATGTGATGGGGCTCGAAGCCACCGGCTCTCACGACATTCTGGTCGAGAACGCTTTCGTTCCTGAATACCGCACCCATCGGGCATTCGACGGTTTTATGCAGAACAGCCCCGGAAACGCGGTGAACACTGCGCCGCTGTTTCGCCTGCCGTTCGGGCAGATCTTCGTGCGGGCGGTGTCGTCGGCGGCCATCGGTGCGCTGCAAGGCGCGGTGGATCAGTTTGTCGAGCACAACCGTGCGCGGGTCGGGGTCAACGACGGACGCAAGATGGTCCAGGACCCGGCGGCGCAATCGGCGCTGGCCAACGCCATGGTCTGCGTCGACGAATGCAAGATCGTGCTCTATCGCAACTTTGCCTTGATGCTGGAGCGGGCGCAAAAAGCCGAGCCGCTGAGCATGCCCGAGCGAGTAAAGATGCGTTACGACTCGGCACTGGTCGCCGACAAATGCGCGAAAGCGGTGGGCGAGCTGATGTTCAACAGCGGCGCCTCGACGATCTTCCGCAGCCACCCGATCAACCGCGCGTTCCGCGACATTCACACCGGTCGCGCCCACGTCGCCAACAGCCCGGCGAAGTACGCCTGGAACCTCGGCGCCGTGAGCATGGGCCAGGACAGCAACGACTTTTTCCTCTGACCGCATTGCGCTGAATCGGCTAGTCCGTTTGCAGGATTCGAGCGCTGCGGCGATGCCCGAGCATTAGCGCGAAGGCGTGGTTCTCCGGCGCCGGCTGCGCATCCAACAAGTACAAGGATCAACCATGAAATTTTCCCTGATTTACGAAGCCCAGACGGTGGACTCCAGCCGCGAAGGCGATCGCAAGATTTTCGAAGACACCGTTGAACAGGCCGTGCTGGCCGACAAACTGGGTTTCGATACGTTCTGGTGCGTGGAGCACACGGCGCTGAGCAACTATTCGCACATGTCCGCGCCGGAAACCATGCTGGCGTTCGTCGCCGGTAAAACCGAGCGGATCGGCATCGGCCACGGTGTGGTCTGCCTGCCGCCGGCGATGAACCACCCGGTCAAAGTCGCCGAGCGCATCGCCACCCTCGACCTGCTGTCCAAAGGCCGGGTGCATTTCGGCGTCGGCAAGGGCGGCACCCAGCAGGAGGCCGGCACTTTCGGCTACGACCTGACGACGTTGCAGCCGCAGATCGACGAGATGATGTACCTGATCCCGAAAATGTTCGTGTTCGACGAGATCGAGCACCAGGGCGACTTCGTGCAAATCCCGAAACGGCCGATCCATCCCAAGCCTTATCAGGACCCGCATCCGCCGATGTACCTGGCCTGCACCAACACCGATTCGCTGAAAAAGGCCGGCAGCCGTGGCATGGGCGCGCTGGTGCTGGGCTTTGGCGGTCCGGAAGAGATCGCCAAGAAGGTCGAGGTCTATCACCAGGCCTGGGACAACCGTGACGTGAAACATCAGGTGGGCTTCCGTCCGAACCGTCACATCGCGGCGCTGTGCCCGGCGATCGTGCTGGAAAACAATGAAGAAGCGCGACGCATCGGCATCCGTGGCCAGCGTTACTTCATGGAGTCGCTGGGTTACTGGTACGGCGGCGGTGAGCGTCCGGATCCGGAGAAATGGAAGGACGACACCTTCGTCGATGGCAACGGGCAGAGCGTGATCAAGTCGCGGTTTGCCTCGGAAGAGGTCAGCGTCGATTTCTCCGACCCGACCATGGCAATGATGAACCCCAACCATGCTTATGGCACTGTTGAGGATTGCATTGGCTATGTGCAGCGGCTGATTGACGCCGGCGCCGACGAAATTCTGTTCATCTGCCAGATGGGCACCGTGCCGCAGTGGGCGCAGCTGGAGACGTTGAAGAATATTGGGGAGAAGGTGATTCCGCATTTCCGCAAAAAGTAAGTTGATCGTTCCCACGCCGCGCATAAGGTCTGGAACGGAATCCAGTCCCCATTTCCAACGGGTCCTCAAGGCCCGTTTTTTTATGCCTGCGTTGCGCATGTGCGCTAGTCCCATTGGACGATGTTTCCCCCCGGCGAACCCGTTTGAATAGGCCTCAATACAGTCTCCCCGGCAATCGCCGTCGGGCGGCTCGGCCTGAGAACAACGAGGAGTGCATCCATGGATATCCGTGGTCTGGGTTACGTCACCCTGTTATCCAGCGATCTTGTGCAGTGGCGGCAGTACGCAAGTCAGGTGCTCGGCATGATGGTTGCCGGCAGTGATAACGATGAGCGCCTGTACCTGAAAATGGACGAGCGCCACCACCGGATTCTGGTGGAGAAAAGCACCGAAAACGGCTTCGGCGCCTGCGGTTGGGAAGTGTCCGGCAAAGCGGCGCTTGAGCAGGCGGTCAGCGAGCTGGAACGCGCCGACGTGCAAGTCACCCGTGGCACCGAGGCTCAGGCCCGGGAGCGCAAAGTCCAGGAACTGGTGCACTTCAGCGATCCGGACGGCAACCGTCACGAACTATTCTGGGGCCCGTTGCAGGATTTCGCGCGCTTCGTGTCGCCGGTCGGCGTAAAGGGCTTCGTCACCAATGAACTGGGCATGGGCCACGTGGTGCTGCCGGCGCCGAGCTTCGACCGTTGCCGGGATTTCTACGAGCAGGTGCTTGGTTTCGGCCTGTCGGACCTGATGAAAGTCCGCTTCACACCGGACCCGGCCGAACCGCAAAAGCGCATTCACTTCCTGCATTGCAACAACGGCCGCCACCACTCGCTGGCGATTTTCGAGTGCCCGATGCCCCACGGTTGCGTGCACATGATGGTCGAGGTCAACGCCCTGGATGAAGTCGGCCGGGCCCTCGACCGGGTGCAGGCCAATGGCGTGAAGATGTCCGCCACCCTCGGCCAGCACACCAACGACCAGATGATCTCGTTCTACATCAAGACCCCGTCCGGGTTTGACCTGGAGTACGGCTGCGATGGTCTGGTGGTCGACTGGGACCGGCACACCCCGTTCGAAAGCACCGTGGTCAGCCACTGGGGCCATGACTTCAGTGTCGGTCGCCAATGAGGAGTACGACGATGGACAAGCGAATGACCACGGCCGAAATGGTTGGCCAACTGCGTGACGGCATGACCATCGGCATCGGTGGCTGGGGCCCGCGACGCAAGCCCATGGCACTGGTGCGCGAGATTCTGCGCTCCGACCTCAAGGACCTGACCGTGGTCGCTTATGGCGGCGCGGACGTCGGCATGCTTTGCGCGGCCGGCAAGATTCGCAAACTGGTGTTTGCCTTTGTGTCGCTGGATTTCATTCCACTGGAACCGTACTTCCGCAAGGCGCGTCAGGAAGCGGCACTGCAGGTGATGGAAATCGACGAAGGCATGCTGTTGCTCGGCCTGCGTGCTGCCGCGATGAAGGTCCCGTTCATTCCAACGGCGGTGGGGCTGGGCACTGATGTGCTGCTACACAACCCGCAGATCAAGTTGATCGACTCGCCCTATGCCGACAACAAGCAATGGGTCGCAATGCCGGCGCTCAAGCTCGATGCGGCGCTGATTCACGTCGACCGCGCCGATATGCGCGGTGTCTGCCAGATCAGCGGCCCCGATCACTACATGGACGACTTGCTCGTCCGGGCGGCGACCCACAGCTACGTGACCTGTGACGAACTGGTCGACAGCGACTACTTCCATGCCGATCCGGCGCGGGCACATCAAGTGTTCTGGGAACGCAACCTGACCACCGCCGTGGCGCACGTGCCGGGCGGTGCGCACCCGTCTTCCTGCGCGCCGCTGTACGGCTTCGATGTCGCGCATTTCAAGGCCTACAACGCTTCGGCCCAGGCTGGCGAGGGTTGGCAGGACTACGTCCGCGCCTATGTCGACTGCACCCACGAACAGTATCTGGACAAGGTCGGCGGCCTGAACGCCATCCGCCAGCTCCCTCTGCCGGTCTACTAAGCGAGCCTTGATATGACGACTTCTGCAACGACTTACAGCCTCGCCGAGCTGATGATCTGCGCCGCTTCCGAAGCCTGGCGTGACGACGGCGAGGTGCTCGCCACCGGGATCGGAGTGATCCCGCGACTGGCCGCTTCATTGAGCATGCTGACCAGTAACCCGCAGCTGCTGATGACCGATTCCGAAGCCTACATGGTCGCTGAGCCGGTGCCGTTGGGTGCACGCAACGGCTACGAGCCAAAGCGCGACAGCTGGATGGGCTTTTCGCGGATTTTCGACAACGTCTGGGGCGGCAAGCGCCATGCCCTGGTCGGCCCGACGCAGATCGACCGCTTCGGTCAGGCGAACATTTCCTGCATCGGCGATTACGCCAAGCCCAAGGCGCAAATGCTTGGTGTGCGCGGCTTTCCCGGCAACTCGATCAGCCATGCCAACTCCTTCTGCGTGCCCAGCCACAACCGTCGGGTGTTCGTCGAAGGCGAGGTCGATATGGTCGCCTCGGTCGGCTACAACCCGGCGCGCCTGGCCCGGGGCTGGTCGCTGGACGAGATCGATATCCGCCTGATTGTCACCGACTTGTGCGTACTGGATTTTCTCGGCCCGCAACGGCAAGTGCGCATCCGTTCGCTGCACCCCGGCGTGACCGTGGAGCAGGTGCAGGACAACACCGGGTTCGAGCTGCATGTGCCACAGGATTGCCCGACGACAGCGCCGCCTACCGCCGCGCAGCTGCAACTGATCGAGCGTCTGGACCCGCACAACCTGCGCGCCAGTCAGCTCAAAGACAACCCGCCGGGTCAGCGCTGAGTCGCACCGTTTCGGAGAAAAGTGATGGCTGAACATAACGATAATAATGCCGCCGACGTGGTGCTCTACGAAGTGCGCGGGGCGGTGGCGCTGGTCACCATGAACCGTCCCGAGTATCACAATGCCCAGAACTCGCAGATGACCTACGCGCTGGACGCGGCGTTTCGCCGTGCCTGCGATGACGACGAGGTGAAAGTCATCGTGCTGCGCGGGGAGGGCAAGCATTTTTCCGCCGGGCATGACATCGGCACGCCGGGGCGGGACGTTCACAAGACGTTCGACCGCGCGAGCCTCTGGTACGACCACACCAACAAGCCCGGTGGCGAATTTCTCTATGCCCGCGAGCAGGAAGTCTATCTGGGCATGTGCCGGCGCTGGCGCGAAATGCCCAAGCCGACCATCGCGATGGTGCAGGGCGCGTGCATTGCCGGCGGGCTGATGCTGGCCTGGGTCTGCGATTTGATTGTGGCCAGCGAGGATGCGTATTTTGCCGATCCGGTGGTGCGCATGGGGATTCCCGGGGTCGAGTATTTTGCCCACGCGCATGAACTCAACCCGCGCATCGCCAAAGAGTTTCTGTTCCTCGGCGAACGCATGCCGGCGGCGCGCGCCTATCAGATGGGCATGCTCAATCGCGTGGTGGCTCGCGAATCCCTGGAACAGGAAACCCTCGACTTCGCCGGGCGCATCGCCCGGATGCCGCGCCTCGGCCTGCAATTGAGCAAGCAGGCGGTCAACAACGCCGAAGACTTGATGGGTAAACGCGCGACCATGGACATGGTTTTCGGCCTGCACCATTTCGCCCATGCCCACAATGAACTGGTGTCCGGCGACCGGCTCGGCGGTTACGACGCCAAAGCCATGGCCAGCTCGCAACGTTCGACGGGCGGGGCGTGACCATGGCGATCTCATTGAATACCCGGCTGACCGAGTTGCTTGGCTGCCGTTATCCGATCATTCAGACCGCGATGGGCTGGGTGGCTGACCCGAAACTGGTCGCGGCCACGAGCAATGCCGGCGCCTTCGGTTTTCTCGCCGGCGCGACCATCGAGCCGCAGCACATGGAGGCCGCGATCCTCGAAACCCGGCGCCTGACCGATCAGCCGTTCGGGGTCAATTTCCATATGTACCAGCCCAATGCCGACGACATCGTCGAGTTGGTGCTGCGCCACAAGGTGCGGGCGGTCAGTTACAGCCGTTCTCCCGGCAAACAGATGATCCAGCGCCTGAAAAATGCTGGTGTCGTGTGCATTCCCACGGTTGGCGCGCTGAAACACGCGCAGAAAGCCGTGGAAATGGGCGCCGATGCCGTGACCGTGCAGGGCGGCGAGGGCGGGGGGCATACCGGTTCGGTACCGACGTCGTTGCTGCTCGATCAAGTGGTCAACGCGGTGTCGGTTCCAGTGGTGGCGGCCGGCGGTTTCAAGGACGGCCGGGGGCTGGTGTCGGCCCTGGCCTACGGCGCCGAAGGCATCGCCATGGGCACGCGGTTTCTGATGTGTGCCGAAAGCCCGGTGCCGGAACAGACCCTGGCGCGATACCTGGCGATCAAGGATCCGGCGGCGATCATCGTCAGCCGTGCCATCGACGGCATGCCGCAACGGATGATTCGCAACGAATTGCTCGACCGACTGGAAACCAGCGGCGTGTTCAAGCGCTGGTTGCTGGCGGTGCGCAGCGGTCTGGCTTACCGCCGCCTTAGCGGCATGAGCTTGAGTCAGTTGCTTTCCAGTGCATTGAAGATGCGCAGCAGCGCAGGCCTGACTGCCGCGCAAAGCATCATGGCCGCCAACGCGCCGATGGTTATCCAGAAAGCCATGGTCGACGGGCTGCCGGCCGAAGGCGTGTTGCCATCGGGTCAGGTCGCGGCCTCCATCGACAGCCTGCCCAGCTGTGCCCAATTGATCGAGCAGATCGTTCGTGACGCCGAGTTGCGTCTGGACGAACTCTGCCGTCGCGTGTCGTGAAAGGAAAAAACATGCATCCATTCAGCGTCAGTATCGATAACGGCATTGCCGAACTGGTGTTCAACCAGCCGCCGGTCAACGCCTTCAATTGCCGTACCTGGGCCGATATCGCCCGTGAAATCGAAGGCCTGGGCAACGATAGCCGGGTACGGGTCATCGTGATTCGCGCCGAAGGTCGCGGCTTCTGCGCCGGGGTCGACATCAAGGAACTGGCCGCCGACGGCAACCTGATCGTGGCGGTCAACAAGGGCAACTACGACAGCTTCAAGGCTATTCACCGCAACCCGAAACCGGTGATCGTGGCGGTGCACGGTTTTGTGCTCGGCGGTGGCATCGGTCTGTGCGGCGCCGCCGACATTGTCGTGGCCTCCGAGTGCGCCACTTTCGGCGTGCCCGAGGTCGACCGTGGCGCCATGGGCGGTGGCGCGCATTTGCAGCGTCTGTTCCCGGTGCAGAAAGTCCGGCACATGTACTTCACCGGCGAAGCCATCAATGCGGCGGAAGCCTGGCGCCTCGGAGCGGTGGAGCGCGTGGTCAAGCGCGAAGAGTTGCGCGAAGCCGCGTTGCAGATCGCCCGCACCATCGCCGCCAAGAGCCCGGCCATGATCAGCCTCGCCAAAGAAGCGCTGAACGGCATCGAGGACGGCAATCTGGAAGACAAATACCGCTGGGAGCAGGGCTTCACGCTTGAAGCCTATCGCTCACTGGATTCACAGGAAGCACGCGACTCGTTCATCGAGAAACGTGATGCTCACTTCAACGGCTGAAGGCTCTCTCATGGATCTGACCTATACCCCGGCCCAACAGGCCTTTCGCGCCGAAGCGCGGGCGTGGCTGACGGCCAACGTGCCTCGCGAGCCGCTGCAATCATTCGACACCGAACAAGGTTTTGCTCAACACCGGGCCTGGGAAAATCGCCTCAACGACGGGCGCTGGGGCATGGTCACCTGGCCGGTCGAGCTGGGCGGGCGCGGTTGCGACTTGATCGAGTGGCTGATTTTCGAGGAGGAGTATTACCGCGCCGAAGCGCCTGCGCGAGTCAACCAGAACGGCATCTTTCTGCTCGGCCCGACACTGATGGAGTACGGCAGCGAAGCCCAGAAAGCGCGCTTTCTGCCGCGCATGGCCACCGGTGAGGATATCTGGGCCCAGGCCTGGTCCGAGCCGGGAGCGGGCTCCGACATGGCGGCGATCCGTTCGCGAGCCGAGCGGGTTGGCGATCACTACGTCATCAACGGCCAGAAGACCTGGTCGACCCGCGCGGTGTGGGCCGACTGGGTGTTCGGGATCTTCCGCACCGACCCGAACTCGCAGCGTCATCATGGCCTGACGTTCATTCTTCTGCCGCTGGATACGCCGGGGATTACGGTGCGGCCGATTCCTCAACTGAACGGCTTGCCCGGGTTCGCCGAAATTTTCTTCGACGACGTCAAGGTGCCGGTGGAAAATGCGCTGGGCGGCGAGGGCATGGGCTGGCACGTGGCGATGTCCACCGCCGGTTTCGAGCGCGGTTTGCTGCTGCGTTCGCCCGCGCGCTTTCAGGAAACCGCCCGGCGCCTGGTGCAGCTGTATCAGGCCAATCGCGAGCAGGCCGACCGCGACCCGGCGATTGGCGAGGCGGTGATGCGCGCCTGGCTGGACGCCGAGGCCTACACCCTCAACACCTATCGCACAGCGTCGCAACTGGTGCAGGGCGGCAAGATCGGGCCGGAATCGTCGACCAACAAAATCTTCTGGTCGGAACTCGATCAGCGCATGCACGACACCGCCATGAGCATTCTCGGCCTGCGTGGCGAGTTGCTGCCCGAGGCGCCGGCGGCGGGCGATGTCGGCCACTGGCTGGAAGGTTTTCTGTTTGCCCAGGCCGGGCCGATCTACGCCGGCACCAACGAGATCCAGCGCAA
The DNA here is from genome assembly GCF_000282255.1 of Pseudomonas sp. GM25. NCBI lineage: Bacteria > Pseudomonadati > Pseudomonadota > Gammaproteobacteria > Pseudomonadales > Pseudomonadaceae > Pseudomonas > Pseudomonas sp. GM25. Next base: position 120,716 of record NZ_AKJQ01000010.1, read on the forward strand.
CATCATTGCCGAACGCATGCTCGGCATGCCGCGTGCTTGAGGAAGAGACCATGGACTTTAATTTCAGCCGCGACCAACTGCTGTTCCAGGACAACGTCAGGCATTTTCTGATCAACGAGGTGACGCCGGAGCGCATTCGCGAACTCTGGCAGACCGAGAGCGGGCGCAGCGATGAGCTGTGGGCGCAATTGGTCGAGCTGGGGCTGACCGCGCTGACCGTTCCCGAAGCGTATGGCGGGATGGGCATGAACGAGCTGGATTTTGTGCTGCTCGCTCAGGAATGCGGGTACGCCGGACTGCCTGAACCGCTGGTGGAGACGATGCTGGTCGGCGTGCCATTGCTGGCTGCTCTGGATGAGCGCCATGCGGTACTCAAGCAGGGCTGGCTCGGGCGTATCGCGGAAGGCAGCTCGCGACTTGCAGTCGCCGAACCGGGCAACCCGCTGGTCAGCGATGCGCATGTCGCCGATCTGCTGTTGCTGGCCCATGGCGATGAGGTGCATGTGGTTGAACCGGGTGCGGTGCAGTTGACCCGCAATGTGTCGGTCGATCCGGCTCGGCAGTTGTTTCAGGTTTCGTGGACGCCGTCGTCCGCCACCTGCGTGGCCTCGGGCGCACAAGGGCAGCGACTCTGGGCGGATGCGGTTGACCGTGGCGCGCTGGCCAGTGCAGCGCAGATGTTGGGGCTGGCCAAACGCATGGTCGATCTTGCGGTGGACTACACCTTCGAGCGCAAGCAGTTTGGCAAACCGGTGGGCTCGTTTCAGGCGGTCAAGCACCTGATGGCCAATGTCGCGGTGCAGATCGAGTTCGCCAAGGGGCCGTTGTATCGCGCGGCTTATGCCGTCGCCGAGCTACAGCCGAACCGATCGGTGCTGGTTTCCCACGCCAAACTGGCGACCTCGGAAGCCGCCATGCTGGCGGCGAAAAACACCATTCAGGCCCACGGTGCCATGGGCTACACGTGGGAAGTCGATCTGCATCTGTTCATGAAACGCGCCTGGGCGCTGGACAAGGTCTGGGGCGATCGCGGCGCTCACAAAGAGCGGATTCGCACAGCCTTGTTCGACGGTCGTTGCGCACTGGGTGCCGGCCAGACGTTTTGACGGCACCACTTACCGAGAAAAATCATGCCTGAAGCTTATATTGTCGACGCCCTGCGCACGCCCACGGGCCGGCGCAAGGGTGGTTTGAGCCATATTCACGCGGCCGATCTGGGCGCCCACGTGTTGCGTGCGCTGGTCGAACGCAACGGCATCCCCGATGAGGATTACGACGACGTGATCTTTGGTTGCGTCGATACGATCGGCCCGCTGGCCGGGGACATTGCGCGTACCAGTTGGCTGGCTGCCGGGTTGTCACAGTCGGTTCCCGGCACCACGATCGATCGCCAGTGCGGCTCGTCTCAGCAAGCGGTGCACTTTGCCGCGCAAGCGGTGATGAGCGGCACCCAGGACGTGGTCATCGCCGGCGGCGTGCAGACCATGACGCAGATCCCGATTTCCTCGGCCATGATCGCGGCCGAACCTTTGGGCTTCAGTGACCCGTTCAGCGGCTCCGAAGGCTGGGTACGGCGTTACGGCGCGCAACCGCCGACTCAGTTTCGTTCGGCGCAGATGATTGCCGAGAAGTGGGGATTGTCTCGCGAGCAACTGGAAGCCTATTCGCTGGAGTCCCATCAGCGGGCATTGCGGGCCATCGAACAGGGCCGATTCTTGCGGGAGATCGTGCCGCTGGCCGACGTTGTTCACGACGAAACGCCGCGCCACACCAGTCTCGAGAAAATGGCTGAACTGGAGTTTCTGTTTGGCTGCGACCGGGTGACGGCGGCGGTGTCCAGTCAGACCTGCGATGCGGCGAGCGCGATGCTGATCGTTTCCCAAGCGGCGCTTAAACGCTACGGGCTGACGCCACGTGCGCGAATCCATCACCTCAGCGTACGTGCCGAAGATCCGATCTGGATGTTGACGGCGCCGATTCCGGCCACTGCTTATGCGTTGAAGCGAGCGGGCATGAAGCTGGAAGACATTGATCGGGTCGAGATCAACGAAGCCTTTGCCTCCGTCGCCATGGCTTGGCTGAAGGAGACCGGCTATCCCCACGAACAGACCAACGTCAACGGTGGCGCAATTGCCCTCGGTCACCCGTTGGGCGCCACCGGCACGCGCTTGATGTGCAGCCTGCTGCATGAGCTGGAGCGCAGCGGTGGCCGCTTTGGTTTGCAGACCATGTGCGAAGGCGGCGGTCAGGCCAACGTGACGATCATCGAACGCTTGTGAATGAAGTTTTGAAGGGAGCAGGACCATGCAGATCTGTAAAAACCGCGTCGTGATCATCACCGGTGCCGGGGGAGGGCTGGGGAGGGCGTATGCGCTGGCATTCGCCGCCGAGGGCGCGAAAGTGCTGGTCAACGACATCAACCGTGAAGCCGCACTGGCGGTGGTGGATGCCATCGAGTCGCAGGGCGGCATGGCGGTGGCCAACAGCAACGACATCACCCGCTATGACGATGCAGCGCTGATCGTGCGCCAGGCGATCGAGACCTTTGGTGGGCTGGATGTGGTGGTCAACAACGCCGGCATCTGTCGTGATCGCATGTTCACCAGCCTGAGCGAATCCGATTGGGACGCGGTGATGGCCGTGCACCTCAAAGGGCATTTCTGCATTTCCAGTCATGCCGCGCGTTACTGGCGTGAGCAGGTAAAGGGTGGCCAGGCAGTGAGTGCACGGATCATCAATACCAGCTCTGGTGCCGGGTTGCAGGGCTCTATCGGCCAGTCCAACTACGCCGCCGCCAAGGCCGGGATCGCCGCGCTGACGCTGGTGCAAGCGGCAGAACTCGGGCGCTACGGGATTACCGTCAACGCCTTGGCCCCGGCGGCGCGCACCGGTATGACCGAAGGAGTGTTTGCCGACGTCATGAAAAAACCGGAGGAGGGGTTCGACTACTTTGCGCCGGAGAACGTCGCGCCATTGGTGGTGTGGCTGGGTTCGCAGGAATCCGCGGCGGTGAATGGGCAGATGTTTGAAGTGGAAGGCGGCAAGTTGTCGATTGCCGATGGCTGGCGCCGCGGGCCGGAACTGGACAGGCAAGGCCGCTGGGCGGTGGGTGAAGTCGGCGATGCGGTGGCGCAGTTGATGGAACGGGCGGTGCCGGCTGCGAAGGTTTATGGGAGCTGACAGTCAGGCGGACGCGGTGGGTGACTGTGTCCGGGGCGCCAGTGTCATGGCGAGGAGCACGCCGTTGGAACGCGAGCGGATCCAAAGCTTTCTTGATTGATTCGCGGCGCTCAGTGCAACGGCATGACCTCTCCAATTTCCTGTACTACCTGATACTAGGTGAACAAAGCGTTCGCAGGCGAAGATGGCCGTGAGCTATCATCTGGGCCTTCGTATTAGGCTCACCAGCAGTTCCCCCTCAGACCCAAGATCGATCAGTCAGTCTTTGGCAGATGAATGCCTGGTAGCCGCCAGCCTGCTTGGAGACACGGATGTTCATTCGCTTGCGCGCCATCTATCACAGGGCATTAGATGCCTTTAACGCCTGGAGTAATGAGACTCGCCGCAAGCTGTCTGCCTTGAAGCGATACCCACGCGCGGCCGTCAGCGCCTATAAGGCTGCACATGCGTTCTTGGCCGTGCCGACTCATGAAAATCTGTTCGAGCCGCTTACCCCTGTACTCATTGAGCCTGGGAAGATCAATCGGTATGAGCGCGAGTTACTAAACGGCCTGAGGAACGATCAGGTCAGGAACATCGCGATCACTGGTGAGTACGGGGCAGGGAAGAGCAGCGTGCTTCGCACTTTTGTCCACCGCCACCCAGAGTTTGTCTATGCGTTTGTTTCGCTGGCCACATTCGGTAAGGACACCGAAATCTCCGGGGCGTATGAGTTGGTCACTGAGAGCGATGTGGCCGGGGCCACCGGAGTCCCCCCCAAGGCAGGACAGAACTCTAAATCCGAGGAAAATAAGGCCGAGTCCGATCTCGTTGCCCGGATTGAGGAGACGATCGTCCAGCAGCTACTTTACGCCGTTCCTGCGAAGACACTTCCCAAAACCCGCCTTAAAAGGATCGACCAGGCTTCCGGCGTGAAGATATGGTGGAAAACGCTCTGCTATGGCTCCCTCATTCTGGCAGCGCTGAGACTGTACGTTCCCCTAGCAGAAAAGCTGCCGAAAATCGAACCCACCTGGCTTCTGGAGTGGCTGCTGTCGATCCCAAGCTCACTCGCCGTGGGAATCGCCGCGCTAGGGTGCATGCAGCTGCTGCACACGGGACTGAGACTGGTCTCATTATTCAGCATTGACGGCCTGACGCTCAAAGGCGGCAAGCTGGAGACCACCCACCACGGCTCTGTCCTGCACAAAAATATTGATGAGATCATTTATTGCTTTGAGCGCAGCAGCATTGACGTGGTAATCATTGAGGATCTCGATCGGTTCGGCATTCATGACGTGTTCACCCGATTGCGGGAAATCAATTTCATCATCAAGCAATCACCTCAGGTGAAACGACCTGTCTATTTCGTCTACGCGCTGCGCGATGAAATGTTCGTCGTCGGCGAGAAAACCAAGTTTTTTGACCTCATCGTCCCAGTGATCCCCGTCATCAATTCGGAAAACTCCCAAGAAAAGATGATGGAGCTTCTGAATCTTCGAACCTTCAAATCGAAACCCTTGGGCGAACACCTCGACCGTCGACTGGTGGAGACGGTCTGCTACTATATCGACGACCTCCGGCTGGTGAAAAATATCGTCAATGAATTCGATATGTTTTCAAATATCCTTGCCAGCGGCCTACGCCTAGAGCCAGACAAGCTGTTTGCGATAGTCGCCATTCGCAATCTGCATCCCGGCGCGTACGCCGACCTTGTCAAACGGCGGGGGGCGATCTACGGGGTCATCAAGGGCCTCGATACCTGGAGAATCCAGCAAAACAGCGCCTACGTCAGACAGCTTGATGGCTTGCGACGTGAGCGAGATGATCGAATCTCAGAATTGGCCAACAATGTCACTGAGCTGAGGGCCTACGTTTGGTTCACGCTTCTTCGACTGACCGAAATGGACACGGCAACCCATGTCCTAATCACTGGTACCCAGTACACGCAGAAGCAGTTCGTGACCGACGAGGTGTTCGAAGTATTAATGAATCAAGCTGGGCCCCTCTCAATGGCTACCTTGGATCAACACGGGCGGGCCAGAAACTCATCTCGAAATGTCCCGAAGGCTGAGCTGCTCACCGCTACATCCTATGAGCGGCGCTATGCTTTGCTTGGGCGGCGACTTAACACAATCGCAGATGAAATCGCATCGGTGCAGAGGCAATCGGATCAGGTCATCAGGATGTCGTTCAAGACTGCGGTCAAGAAAGGTTATGGAGACGTCGTAAGGCACAATCTTCTGGGCTTGGACGTAGTGAGCTATCTAATGCAGCATGGTTATCTCGATGCCGACTACACCGACTACCTAGGTTATTTCTATCAGGGATCGCTGACGCCTGGTGACAAAGATCTGATCCTTTCATTGAGACGTGGCGTGCTGCCTGAAGTATCCACGCCTGTCGACAGCCCGAGTACCGTGTTGGAGAAGCTTAAGAGCGACGAGCTCGACGAGGGTAGGGGGATCATCGTCGATTTGATCGCCTGTCTCAGCGCCCGGCCAACCTCGCTCGCGGCTGGCTCAGCAGACACACAGCTAAGCCATATACTGAGAAGCGGCCTGGACGAGCACACCGAACGAATGGCCATCGCAGTGCGCGAGCTTTTGAGTCGAACAAACGCGGCCGGATTTATTCGCGCCGTGTACCGCCTCGAACCCAAACTGTTTTATAGCCTTTTCAACGCTAGGGACACGGGTGATGCTGGTGGCGTATTTGAAGGAAGCGAGGCCCGCCAGTCCCTTGTCAAAGCAATCGTCGACAACCTGCCGGAATCCGACTTCAAGACCCTGGCCGGTGATGCCTCAACGGATCTGGTGCCTACAATCGATGGGCTGGAAGATGCTTCACGACTGATGCCAGGATTAGAGAGCAATGTGGGAACCTGGGCGTGGCTCAGGGCTTACCCAGTCCAGTTTGCCTCACTGGGCCATACGATGAGTCTCGCAGACCTCGAAAGGCTGATCGACTGGGGCTGTATCAAGATCAATCTGCCAATGCTGTCGCTGATATGCGCGAAGTCGGAAGCTGGACAGGATTCTAAAGACGCCAAATCCGAACCTGCAGATGTGGGCATCGTGTCCTTGCGTAGACTGCAGGCTTCGGGAATCAATGGGTTCGGTAATTATCTGCTCTCTCACGCCGATGAGCTCGGGAGCGCATTGCTAGATCAGTCTGCTGTCCTGGATGAGTCAAGCGATTCCTTGGCCAGCTTACTAGCAGAACTGGACGCAGATCACGATCTGACCAATAGACTCTTCGATCACACGACCTGTGACCTACACGCACTCACTGACGCCCCGAGATATCTTTGGGCAAAGGCACTTGAGAGTGATCGACTGGTGGCCAAAGCTGACGCAGTGTGGATTTTTTTTGAGAAAGTCGTTGGGCCAGACGGCAACGTCTCGGACGAAGAAATTGGATCGGAACCCACAACGGTATTCACCGGCTTCATCGCTCGGAATGCTTCGTCTCTCAAGGGCACGCTGTGGCAGTCAACGAGCGCAGACTGGTCGCTGCAACAATATCTTCTGAGCTCCGCCAGTATCAATAATGACGTGCTCAAGGTATTGCTCGATGGTGTCGTGCTTCAAGACCTAGCAATGATAAAAGCAGCACTACCTGAGGGTCGCTGGGGCATGCTGGTAGCCTCATCATTTTTGCCATACAGCTCGGAAGTCCGGGAGATCGTACTGAATACTTGCCCACATCTCGAAGGCAAGTATCTGGTTGAACGGTGGGATCTAGCAAAAGCAGAGATCGATATCAGCTCGCTCCAGCTCGACTCGATGCTCACGCTGAGCAAAAGCAAAGCGCTGTCACTCACACAGAAAATTCAGATGTGGTCAGGGCTTAGCCTGGAGACGATTGAAAGCAAACCGGAAGCGGTTCCAGAGTTCGGCCGTGTATCTATGCTGGCCAACCAAGCTGGCGAAAGGTTTGCTGAGCCGCTGATGCCTGTGCTGCGACATCTGGTTCGCAACGCGAGCCTCACCCCGGAGCAGCGCTCTGAAATGCTGACACAATGTCTTCCTGGAATGAAGTGGCCGGACATTGCTGCAGCTCTAGGGTTGCTCGACGATGAGGACTTCAAAATCGTGAGCGCGAAGGTCAAGAGGATCAAGGTAAGAAACACCGAGTCAAACCGGAGGTTGGTCAACGCGATGAAGTCTGAAGGGTACCTGGCAACGGTGACCGCTGAGGACGACGTCATGATCGCAACCACCAGGCCCTCGTCAATGACATCTGAGGACGGATGGCTCTAGGCTGAGCGTTGAAGGTAGCGACCACCGTAGAGCGCCAGATAAGGCTTGATGCTGACCTGCATGGGAGTAACCTGACCCTCGCACATTACTTCTCTAGCAGCTCGTAAAAGCAGCATGGGCGAGGGGAGTGCTGACGTGAAGCATGGGGCTGTTCTTGAGCCAGCAGGTGGGCGATACTGGAGCTGTAACGTGGATGCAAACCAATTCGATAGACCCCTCAGCCCTGACGCACTAGGACTGTTTCTCCCGGGATAGTCTGAGCCCATTAGGGCTCGCTTAGCATCCATGGCAGGCCCGAACCACCATCGGCATATGCTTCGGGGTGGCTCAGGCTTCACTAGCTACTTGTCGTACTTGGAAGGCAATGGGCAGTCGTAGTTAACGTCAACCATATCCAAGTTCTTCAGCTCGAAATTGGCGTAGCTCGTCCCCTGTGACGTTCGTACTGTGGGTTGTCCGTACAGAAACACAAACGCAGTGGGTTTGGGCTGCTGGGAGATCTTTGAAAGCCTGGTAGCCATGAGGTTTTTGAGTTTGTAGCGCTCGACGAGCGTGTCTGAAACGAAGCTTGAGGTCGTCAGGCTTTCGGTTCCGCGCATCAAGCATTTCTTGAACTTGATCCGGTACGCGTCGTTTTTCCTAGTGCGATCGATGTAGGCCCACCCATAGTAGATGACGGGGTGGTCGGGGAGGTCATTCAGATCCTGCTCCCAGATGCATTTAAAAATGCTGTCGTAGGCCACGTCCTGGCCGGCAATATTGAGTCGGCGAAACTCCAAGGTGTTGTCGGATCGATATCGGATATACCGGCTTACTACAGAGCGCACAGAGTAAATGGGGCCTACGATCCCGGATTCACCCAGCTTGGTCGTGTAAGGCCGTGTGTTTCTAGCGCGATGTTTCGCCACATGCATATCAGCGCTGGGATCCTGAGTAGGTTCGTCATAGTACGAGTCGGGTCGATCAAGCTTGAACACGTCAACAATGGACTCATCGACGGTTTTGCGTTCCTGCCCGTCGGGGCCGCTCGGCTCAACCTCAAGGTCGATCGCCTTCCCGTTGATGATCCCGCATGCCTCACTATGCTCTCCGTAAACCTTGAAGTGCGGCACGACCCGCATGTTCTGCACGTCCTTGTCCAAATTCGCACAGGTCACCTGCGCTGCACAGTCCGCTCCAGGACAAACGAAGGCTCGTTTATTGGTAATAACACCTGCCCAAAACAGGTCATAGGCTCGATCGGGATCGACAAAGTCTCCAGCCTCAATGCTAAACGCAACATCCAATGCCATGTTTCTTGTCAAACCTCCTGTAATCCTTTTGATGGCTCCCAACGCTACAACGGGCGACATCAAGGGCTCGATGTGATGATAGCGGTCTGATACGCCCTCATCGGCCATCGCCGTGGCCGAATCCTCGCACACAATTTGGAGCAGGGCGACCCTAAAGGTGGCGAAATGAAATCACTTTTTTCTTGTGCCAAACTCCTCAACCGTTCATCTGAAAAAGCCATGTAGTGGGTTAGTCACATATTGAAATCACTACATATTGGGCTAGATTGTATTTGAGAGCCTACATGTGGTGTTCTGCCATGAGCGAAGCTTCAATCGAGAAAGCAGCGACTGACCTGCTCATGCAGATTTACCGCGATCGCCGGTACCTCTGGCCAGATCAAGAAATTCCAGCGATGATGATGCGCAGCCCCCGGATCGCCGCGATGGTCTGCGGCTACGACTATCATGAACATCCCACACTGGGGGACACTCCGTTCAACCGGCATAACACCGGTACTCGCATTGCGGGCTTAATTGACCGTCAATCCAATAAGATCGCTGTCGCGACCGAGTTTGGTGACAAAGTTCAGCTCTTCACGGGGGCCCATGAAGTCGGCCATCTTGTGCTGCATGAGGACACCGTCATGCATCGCGACCGCGCGTTTGATGGCAGCCCGTTGCAAACACCACGTGCACCTGCAGAGCGACAAGCCGATCGCTTCGCGGCCTGCTTCCTCATGCCTCAAAAACTGGTGAGGGAACGGTTCGAATTCATGTTCTGCTGCAAGGGGCAATTGCGCTTCAGCGACGTGATTGCCTATCACCTCGACCCCAACAATCCGGATCGGCTCCTCTACGCCCCAAAAGACTCGGGAGAAGGTGAGCTGTCGCTAGCGCGATGCACCCGCTTCAACAACCAGTACCTGGTGTCACTTGCCCAGCAATTCGGCGTCTCGGATTCGGCGATGGCCATCCGGCTCAAGGAACTGGAGTTGGTGCGATGGCCATAAAGCGGGCAGGGGTCACAGCATATTCAGAGTGTGGATCGTCCATAGCGATAAGAGGGATTGGGAAGGCAGCCTCCTTCTTAAAATAAAAAAAAGGCCCTCGCGAGGGGCCCTTTATGCCCAGTTCCCAGCCTCTTAAGAAAATAGGAGTGTGTAAATCACTTTTTAACACCGTTAACCACCGGGGTTTACAGTGCAAACGTTACTTCGCTTCAACTTAATTCTAATCAGCCTCTACAGACGCAGATGTATTGCTTGAAACGCACTTCCATCCCAATGCGCTCAAATACCAAAGGAGTAGGAGATGAGCATTTTCAGCTGGCTGTTCAACAGGCCCAAAGCCCTGAAATCCGCTACCGCAGCAAAGCACCAGCCTGCTCAGGCTCAATCAGGGGGCGCTCAGCGGGTGCCACGGCCAAGTGCTCAAATCCGACGAGATAAGCTTTTTCTCAGAGTCGAATCGCTTGAGTTCTCCGGCAGCTATCAGCTTTCCCAGTCCAAGAAGTGGGCGATCGCCTGGCGAGATTCTGATCCATCAGCAGGTCGCGGAGGTCATAGGGAGTCTGGATTAGGGGCCTACGTCCTCGCAGATCTGGGCAGCGGTACCGTCTCATGCCACGGGAGCATGCCTAGGCCAAACAATGGCCACGTGTGTGATACCGGCATGTTTTGCCTGGAAGATTGGCATTTTGGCAGCACCCTGTCCGGGACATTCAGCGTCTACGATCCCAGTGGTTTTGTGATCTTCGCCAAAGAGCTCACAGCCAACATTCTCACCAGCGGCATTTCTAGGCATGGGAAGTACGCATTCTGCGCCACAGCCAACAGCCCAACCGATCATGGCAACAAGGTGTTCCTGTTTGACCTGGTCAATCGGGTCGAAACTTACTGTGTCTCTCCAGAAGCTGGATGGCCTGACAGTTACGAAGTGGACGAGGGCACGGGGGAGCTCATGGCTGTCTTCGCAGATATGGGAAGCTTCCAATACGACATCGACGGTCGATTCATAGATGCCGACCGACTAGGTAATGCCAAGCTCAACTCATCACGCTATGACCTTATCATTCTTGCAGCAGAAAGCCTTCTAGGGGAGGTCGGCCTGACGGATGAGCGCGCCCGAGAAGTATTGGCGGCTGTGCAGCGTGCGCGTTCGCACGGCGCAGACGAAAACCCAGCTTGGAAGCCTATAGCGCTGAAAGTCCAGGGGCTTGCGCACGAGCAGTTGGGCCAGTACCCCGAAGCAGCCCAGGTTTATGAGGAGGCGCTGGCTTTGAATCCAAAAATTGGCGTTAAGCGCAGGCTGACTTCGGCGAGTAAGCGGATCAAGGCGGAGTAGCAGGGGCCGCCACCCATTCTTACACCCCAAGCATCGGAGTCCTTTTGAGCCCCTCACCACACGGTTTAGTCGGCATCCGCCTCGCAGAAAAGCAGATCGAAACGCTCAGGCAGCGGATTGATACGCTCCAGCAGGATCCAGGCTATGCGCAGGACGTGGAATGCTACGAAAAGCTTCAGGGGCTGATGCAAAAATTTGGAATTACCTCTCAGGATGTGGTGGAGCTACTGATGTTGAGGGGAAATCTAGAGCTTGCACCGAATCTAACCGTATCGCGTTTTTTGAGGCACATCTTCAGCCTGATCGAGGGTGAGGCCCGGGTAGAGAGGAGGGCATGAAGATGGGTGAGAGCCAAGGCAAAGCGATCCATCAGAAGCTGGGCTGGCTGATCGAGCTGAATCAGGACATCGGGCTGCGTTATCACTTGTCCTGCGAGCTGATGGAGGATCCGGGAGTGGCGGATTGCTTAAGGTTTCTTGGGGAGCTCGATCACTTAGCGCTTCAGTACGGGTTTAGTCCGAGCGAAATCATTGCACTCAACTCAACTCAACTAAATGACCGTTTAGTCGAGTTATTACAGGTTGTATTGAAAATCGTTGGAGCAGGTCATGAATCCACGCCTGATTACAGCGTCAAACCTGATCGCATCACTAGACCTTGAACCTCACGTCGAAGGCGGTTTCTTTCGCAGAACCTACCAGGCCGATCACCGGGACATGCTCGAAACCACCGGCGGGCCGCGTTATCTGATGACGTCGATTTACTACCTGCTGACCGAAGATTCACCGGTTGGCCAATTCCATTTCAATCATTCCGACATCCTGCATTATTTCCATCTGGGCGACGCCATCGAGTACAGCCTGATTCATGCCGACGGCTCGCTGCAGACGCTGGTAATGGGCAGCGATGTTCTGGCCGGCCAACAACTGCAATTGCACGTACCGGGTGGAATCTGGAAAGCCTCCAGATTGCTAAATGGCGAGAACGGATTTGGCTTGATCAGCGAAGCGGTTTCACCAGGATTTGATTTCGCGGATATGGAAATGGGGAATCGGCAGAAACTCACAGCGCAGTATCCACAGCATCGAGCGCTGATTGAAAAGCTGACGCGTGACGAGGATTGAGAGCAGCACATTTCAAATAGAGAGATCAGCCGGCATCAATGATCAGGTCCTTTGAGAGCGATGCTGGAGATTGAAATGGTGTGCGCAACCGGGCTGACTTCGTAATACTTTGTTACGTGTAATGTATATTATGTTAAATGATGTGTCTGGGCGGAACTTTACCAGCCCCTGCCTAAACCCATCGGTAATCCACCTCGATAATCAGCTAAACACCTTATAGATCTCAGCAACCACCTGCATCGTCGCATCCTCGATCGTTCCTTCATTACGGCACAAAACCCAGCCGTGATCGGCAGCCGCTTGCTCGAACATTTCCGTACACGCGACATGCTCGGCGTGCTTTTGAATCACAGTACCGCCCAGTCCTCTGGATCGTGCCGTTGCCCTGGTCCATGAAATATCCGGCGTGGTGACGACGCCGACATGCAGGTCTGGCACCTGCACGTTTTGCTCGAGGTTCAACTGGAGAATCTCTGCAAACGGGACGGTATGGCGAAACGCAGCGTCAGACGGATACCAGCGATCGATCAGGATAATGCTGTCCAGCGGCTGTTCAGTCAGCACGTGTCTGGAGATCCAGCTACGGCTATCAGCAAAGCGCTGACACACAGCCCACTCCAGATCCCGGGAGGGATTTCTGGCAAGTTTGTTAACGAGGGCCATCGTGGCACCCCGGTAAGGATCGCTTTTTCTCTCGCAAAGCCGGATGACTTTCTTGTTGTCGGCCCTCAGTACTGCCGTAACCGCTTCCAATAATGTGGTTTTGCCGGTTCCTTTTGGCCCATCCAGAGAAACAAACAACGGACGATTCATTTTTCACACAACGATTGAGGCATTGGCGACCACTCTATCCTCATTTCTGCAATTCAATCAGCTCATCCCTGCCCTTTGCCTAGACTTGCTTCCCAATGATGTTCGCCAGACCTTTTGACTGCCAGGGAATCACATAAGGAGCCACCCCATGTCAAAGCTATACCCCGGAATCGATCCTGAAGGGCTTATCGAGTATTCCGTGGTCTACACCGACCGCTCGCTCAACCACATGTCGCAGTCCTTTCAGGCCGTGATGAAGAACATTTCCCAGACCCTGAAACAGGTCTACAACGCCGAGGCGGTTGCGGTGGTTCCGGGCAGCGGCACATTCGGCATGGAAGCGGTGGCGCGCCAGTTCGCCACCGGTCAGCAATGTCTGGTGATACGCAACGGCTGGTTCAGTTATCGCTGGAGCCAGATCCTTGAGACGGGCAACATCCCGGCGGCCACTACGGTACTGAAAGCCCGACCGGTCGAAACGGGTCGCCAGGCTGCCTACGCCCCGCCACCTCTGGACGAAGTGCTGGCAGCCATTGCAGCTTCGAGGCCGCAGATTGTCTTCGCCCCCCACGTTGAAACCTCATCAGGGATTATCCTGCCCGACGAGTACCTGCGGGCCGTCGGCGACGCCGTGCATGCGGTAGGTGGTTTGTTCGTGCTGGACTGCATCGCTTCCGGCACGCTTTGGGTAGATATGCACAAATGCGCCGTCGACCTGCTGATCAGCGCACCGCAGAAAGGCTGGAGCGCCTCCCCGTGCTGCGCCCTGGTGATGTTCAGTGCTCTGGCCCTCGAACGCATCGAGCAAACGCAAAGCACCAGCTTCGCCTGCGACCTGAAAAAGTGGCTGCAGATCATGCAGGCCTATGAACAGGGCGGACACGCCTACCATGCGACGATGCCCAGCGATTCCCTCGCGCGGTTCAACGACGTAATGAAAGAGACGCAAGCCTACGGTTTCGACAGGATCCGCGACGACCAGCAGGTTCTGGGTGACCGGGTGCGCGCCATGTTGACCGGCAAAGGCTTTAAAAGCGTGGCCGCAGCAGGCTTTCAGGCGCCAGGCGTCGTGGTGAGCTACACCGATGATGCCGATATCAAAAACGGCAAGAAATTTGCCAGCCACGGTCTGCAGATCGCCGCCGGGGTACCGTTGCAATGCGACGAGCCGGCCGACTTCCAGACCTTCCGTATCGGGCTGTTCGGACTCGAAAAGCTGCACAACATCGAGCGTACGGTCAGCATGCTTGAGCAGGCACTGGATGAGGTGATGGTTAGCTAAGCCCTCACCTCGGCCGCAGCCAATACCGTTCCCGTCGATTCTGTCCGGCGGGAACCACCAAGCCTGATCAACCTGTCATAAATTCCATATCCGCTGGCAAATAGAAGACTTTTCCACCGTTCCAATAGCCGCTGAGGAGCCGCGATGACAAGGCCAGCGTCGATCCGTCGCACCATTTAGCGCCAAAACCCCTTTCATTCTGATTTAGTGATTTAACTAGGTAGTTACCTAACTATATAATGCCCTCCTCATTTCAACGGGACATTCAACGTGAAGCAGAGTCAACGCCTCTCGGGCATATCAACATTCATTCTGGTCGGGCTGGGCGTGATCATCGCCCTGCTCGGCCTGGCACTGGCCGCTGGCGGTGTGAAATTGGTCAGCCTGGGAGGCTCCTGGTACTTCCTGGTGGGTGGTCTGGCGATGGCCATTTCCGGTCTGCTGATCGCACGCCGCAAGCCTGCCGGTGCGTGGCTGTTCGCGGCGTTTCTGCTGGGGACGGCGGTCTGGGCAGTCATCGATGCAGGGCTGGTGTTCTGGCCGGTGTTTTCGCGTCTGTTCATGTTCAGCGCCGTGGGTCTGGTGGTCGCGCTGGTCTATCCGCTGCTCAAGCGCGCCAATGGCGGCGTTGCGGGCCGTGGTGCCTACGGCGTTGCCGCCGTTCTGGCGGTTGGGCTGGCGGTAGCTGCCGGCAACATGTTCGTCGCGCACCCGACCGTCGCCCCTACCGGCACCGGCCCGGGCCTGACGCCGGTCGAGCCGGAAAAGGCGCAGAAAGACTGGGCGCACTACGGTAATACCGAGGGTGGCAGCCGCTTCGCCGCGCTGGACCAGATCAATCGCAGCAACGTCGACAAGTTGAAAGTCGCGTGGACCTACCACACCGGCGACATCGCCGAGAGTGACGGCAACGGCGCCGAAGACCAGCTGACTCCGCTGCAGATCGGCAACAAAGTCTTCATCTGCACCCCGCACAACAACCTGATCGCGCTGGATGCCGATACCGGCAAAGAACTCTGGAAAAACGCGATCAACGCTCAATCCAAAGTCTGGCAGCGTTGCCGTGGCATGGCGTATTTCGACGCCAGCGCCGCCGTCGCCAAACCGGCCAGTTCGCCGGTTACCGAGACCCCGGTCGCACCCGCAGCCAACTGCACGCGCCGTCTGCTGACCAACACCATCGACGCCCGCCTGATCGCAGTCGATGCCGACACCGGCGAGTTCTGCCAGGGTTTCGGCAACAACGGCCAGGTCGATCTGAAGGCCGGTCTGGGTGATGTCCCGGACAGCTACTATCAACTGTCCTCCGCGCCGCTGATGGCTGGCACCACCGTCGTGGTTGGCGGTCGCGTTGCCGATAACGTGCAGACCGACATGCCGGGCGGCGTGATCCGTGGTTTCGACGTGATGACCGGTGCCATGCGCTGGGCGTTCGACCCGGGCAACCCGCAGGATAAAAACGCACCGGCAGACGGCAGCACCTACGTGCGCAGCACGCCGAACAGCTGGGCGCCGATGTCCTATGACCCGGCGACCAATACGATCTTCCTGCCGATGGGCAGTTCGTCCACCGACATCTATGGTGTCGAGCGCAGCAAACTGGATCACACCTACGGCGCCTCGATCCTGGCGCTGGACGCCAACAGCGGCGAAGAAAAGTGGGTCTACCAGACCGTGCACAACGACCTCTGGGACTTCGACCTGCCGATGCAGCCAAGCCTGATCGACTTCACCAAGGACGGTAAAACCGTGCCGGCGGTGGTGATCGGCACCAAGGCCGGGCAGATTTACGTGCTCGACCGCGCCACCGGCAAACCACTGACCGACGTTAAAGAAGTACCGGTCAAGGCGTCGAACATCCCCAACGAACCCTACTCGCCAACCCAGCCAAAATCGGTGGGCATGCCGCAGATCGGTGCCCAGCACCTGACTGAATCGGACATGTGGGGCGCAACCCCGTACGACCAGTTGCTGTGCCGGATCGACTTCAAGTCGATGCGTTACGACGGGCTGTACACCGCGCCAGGCACTGACAAATCCCTGAGCTTCCCGGGTTCGCTGGGCGGCATGAACTGGGGCAGCATCTCGACTGACCCGGTGCACGGCTTCATCTTCGTCAATGACATGCGTCTGGGTCTGTGGATTCAGATGATCCCGTCGCAGAACACAGGCAAGGCAACTTCCGGTGGCGAAGCGTTGAACACCGGTATGGGCGCCGTTCCGCTGAAAGGCACGCCTTACGCGGTGAACAAGAACCGCTTCCTGTCGGTCGCCGGCATTCCGTGCCAGGCCCCGCCGTTCGGCACGCTGACCGCCATCGACATGAAAACCCAGAAAGTCGCCTGGCAAGTTCCGGTCGGCACCGTTGAAGACACCGGCCCGCTGGGTATCCGCATGCACCTGCCGATCAAGATCGGTCTGCCAACCCTCGGCGGCACGCTGTCGACCCAAGGCGGCCTGATCTTCATCGCCGGCACCCAGGACTTCTACCTGCGCGCGTTCAACAGCGGCAATGGTGAAGAAGTCTGGAAAGCGCGTCTGCCGGTTGGCAGCCAGGGCGGCCCGATGACGTATGTATCGCCGAAAACCGGCAAGCAATACGTGGTCATCACCGCTGGTGGCGCTCGTCAGTCGACCGACCGTGGCGACTACGTGATGGCGTACGCCCTGCCGTAAACCGCAGCGCCCTCCTTCACTTCACTTGTGCGCGGCACCTTCGGGTGCCGCGTCGTTTCATGTCCTTCGCTCTGGATTTCAGTAATGTCATCTGTTCGCTTTTCCCACGCCGGGGTCTTCACCGGCATGCTGTTCGGTCTCACCTGCGGCGCTGCCCTGCCCGCCCTCGCCGATACCGATTCGAACGTGTTCACCCGCAACACCCTGACCGGCGACTGGGGCGGCCTGCGCCACCAGCTCGATGAAGACGGCATCAAGTTCACCGGCGACTACACCGGTGAAACCGCCTACAACGCCGACGGCGGCCTGCATCGCTCGGCGCGTTACTCGCAAAACATCAAGCTCGGCGCGCAGTTCGACCTGAGCAAACTGTACGGCGTCGACAACGCCGGCAAGATCCAGCTGAGCATCAACGACCGACGCGGCAACAGTGCCTCCGAAGATCTGGTCGGCAACCGTCTGCCGATCCAGGAAAACTACGGCGGCCTCTACACCCGCCTAACCGAGCTGAGCTACGAGCGCAGCCTGTTCACCCCGGCGCTGAACGTCAAACTTGGCTACATGGCCATGGGCAACGACCTCGGCGGCCTCGACAGCGGCATCCTCTGCAACTTCATGAACGCCGGTTTCTGCGGTCACCCGCTGAACATGTCCGGTGGCAGCGGCTGGACCAACTACCCCAACGCCCACCTGGGTGTGCGGGTGAAATACGACCTCTCCCCTGCCTGGCAACTGCGCGTCGCTGCGTTCAACGTCGACCCGGAAAGCAACGGCAATTCCAGCCGCGCCTGGCACCTGGGCCCGAAACACACCACCGGCACCGTGGTGCCGATCGAACTGGTCTACAAGCAGGCAGGCAAACTGCCCGGTGAGTACAAGGTCGGTTATTACTACGACAGCTCCGACGTCAAACGCATTGGCAGCGACAAGGAAGTGTCCGGACGCGGCGGTCATTACGTCCTGATCGACCAGGCCGTCTGGGCTTCGGACGCTTCCGAAGGCCGCAGCCTGCACGCCTTCGGCCAATACTCGGCGGCGAGTGAAGCAGCTTCGCCGTTCAGCAAGTGGTATGGCACCGGTCTGGTTCTGTACAAGCCTTTCGAAGGGCGCCCGCGCGACACCGTGGCGCTGGGCTACGGCCGCGCAGTTCCGAACCCGCGCAGCCGTGATGTGCAGCAGGACGCAGCGCTGGACAATGGCGCAGCGTTTCCAAACCTGGACAGCGCCGAGCAATTGATCGAACTCGGTTACGGCTATCAGGCAACGCCTTGGCTGACGCTGCGCCCGAATATGCAGTACATCATCGAGCCGGGCGCGTTTTCCGGGAAGGACATCGACAATGCATTGGTGTTTGGATTGCAGGTGAAAGCCGCGCTCTGACGCCAACATTTGCCGATCAGACGTTAAACAGGAAAAGCACCTTCGGGTGCTTTTTTTGTTCATTGACTATGAGGAAACTTACTCAGAGGATAATCATTGCCATGAATAGTCATCTCGAAAAGGGTTGAAACACTCTCCGCGATTGAAAAAACCGAACTTGAAAAACGTTAATGACCGATTGTCAGACAGGCTTCTATAACCGTTTAGTGCCAAAGAACTTTTATTAACTTTCCTGACTGCTCGGCCAATAACGGCAGAAAAAATAACGCTCGCAGCCACCGTTCGCCCATTTCATTCAAACATGACTTTCTTATAAGCTTCGCCGCCTTAATAGCCCCTAGCCATCAATTCTGCGAAGACAACGTTCTATTGAAGAAAAAAATGCGACACGTCTTGCCCTGAAAAACACCGGTACAACCCCGAACACTGAGTCCCCTTCCGCCCGATTCTGAACTGCCAGCCTGGCACTTTCCGCATGGACGCTCACTTTCGCCAACCCTTTCCTGGCTGTCCGGGACAGAGGAGGATTTTTTGCTTCGCAAGTTTGCACCGCCTCATGGTTTGAAAACGATCCTGACGACAGCACTGGTCTTTCAATGTGCCACGTTAGTGCTCAGCTTCTGGTTAGCGACCAGCAACCAATCCAGCATCGGAAACCTTTCAAGTGTGGCCGTCGACCAGGTCGATGCGGTGGCGGAAACTGTTCAGCATTTGATGGAAGCACGCCTCTCCCTGTCCCGCGCCAACACCCGTATCGCCCTGTTCAATACCGTTCCGCAGGACATGGTGCAACACGCCCGCATGGAATTGATCCTGGCGAATGAATCGTTCGACCGGTTTCTCACACGCACCCGGGTGGATGAAGAAAACCACGTCCGGGTCCAGGCATTGAAAGACGTGTATTCACGCTACGTGAACATGCTCCATCGTCTGGTTCAGTACACGGGCGCTGGCGACGTTCAGTGGGCACTTGCGCAGCCGGTACAGGAAATTCAAGAGCAACTTCTGCAGGAGCAAAAGAACTTCATCAAGTACGGCAACAGCATCAGCCAGACTTCACTTCAGTCCATGGGCGATCGCTTCAGGATATACATCGCGGCAGCGGCGATGATACTTCTGCTGGTGTTGGCCACCACGTTCTTCCTGCTGTACGTCATCAAGAAAGTCGAGAAAAGCCGACTGCTGAAAATTGCCGTCAACCGGACGGACAGCGCCATCATCGTCACGGATTCAAACAGCGTCATTACCTACGTCAACGAAGGTTTTGTGCGCATGCTGGGTTATGAAACAGCCGATCTGGTGGGCAAGAAGCCAGACCAGGTGTTTTACGGCCGCCATACGGATACGCAAACCGTTCTCTCTTTCCGAAACAGCATCCAGAAGGGAGAAAGCCACACCACGGAGTTACTGGTCTACAACAAATCAAAACAACCGCTGTGGGTTCGCGTAGTCGCCAATCCGGTACTCGACCCTCAGGGAGTCCAGCAGGACGTGGTGGCCATTGTCACGGACATCACCGAAGCCAAGATGAATGACGAGTTGCAGTTCAAGGTACTAAGCGCCATGGCCCGCGAAGAACCTCTGGGCGATGTCATGCAGTTGTTGTGTCTGGAGATCGGCCGTATCGCGCCGGAAATCGGTGTTTCCATCCGCCAGTTTGATGAACGCGGTTGCCTGCCGCTGATTGCCGAATTCAACTTGCCGGACGGTCTGCTTCAGTCTTTGGAAAGTCTTGCCGAGCGTTCCATCCTGCAAAAAATGGATGCCAAAGAAAGCATCATGCTCAACTTCACCGACCCAGGGTCTTACGACGGTGAATGCGTTGATCCGCATCTTTCGCAATCGCTGGGCTTCACGGCCGGCTGGGTCAACACCATTCGCTCCAACAACGGGCGGACACTTGGCACGTTCACTTTTTACTACCGCGAAAACCACCTTCCTGCGGCGCAACATCAACGGTTGCTGCAAACCAGTCTGAAGCTCTGCGCACTGGCACTGGAGCGCGACAGTTTCATCCACGATATCGAACGGCTGGCCTATTACGACAGCCTGACGATGTTGCCCAATCGACGGCTGTTAATGATGAAAGCCAACACGATGATCGCCAACGCCCAGCGCTCGCAATCATCCCTGGCCGTGTTGTTCATCGACATCAACAAGTTCAAACAGATCAACGATTCCCTCGGGCATGCCGCCGGGGACTTGCTGTTGTCTGAAATCGCCAGAAGGCTTCAGTCTTCTGTAAGAGGCAATGATATTGTCAGCCGTCTTTCGGGGGACGAGTTCGTCATAATTCTGTCCCCTTCCAGTGCCGAACAGGCGATTGCCTTTTCGGAACGCATGCTCAGCCAGCTCTCGGAGCCGATGATGTTGGCCGATGTCAGCGTCTCGCCTTCCGCCAGCATTGGTATCGGCATTTACCCGGACCACGGCAATGATATGCAGGCGTTGCTGTTGCATGCCGACCAGGCGATGTACAAGGCCAAGTCCGCAGGTCGCCAGGCCATCGAAGTGTTTGATCCGGTGGTGGTTGATTCAACCGATGACGAACTGACGCTGAGCATGGCCCTCAAGCAGGCGTTAGAGTCTGATCAGCTAACACTGCATTACCAGCCCCAGATGATGCTCGACGGCAATCAACTGTTTGGTGTCGAGGCGTTGGCCCGCTGGTCTCATCCGGAGCTTGGAAACATCCCACCCAACCGTTTCATTCCGTTGGTGCGTGATACCCGAATGATGCCCAGGCTCAACCAATGGGTGCTCACCGAAGCCTGCCGGCAAATGGCGCAATGGCGCGACGCCGGGGTCGATGTGCCGCAGATCTCGGTCAACATTTTCCCCATCGCCTTTCGCGACCGGGCCATTGTCGAACTCATCGAAGCGCTGTTGGCACAGTATAGGCTCCCGCCTTCCTGCCTGACCCTGGAAGTCACCGAGGACTTCATCCTCGACGCCACCGACACGGTCATCTCAGTGATCAGCGAAGTCCGTCAATCCGGTGTCAGCCTGTCCATCGACGACTTTGGAACCGGTTATTCCAGCCTGAGCTATCTGCTGCGACTGCCCGTCAACGCCATCAAGCTCGACAAGAGTTTTATCGACGATCTCGAAACCAGCGAAAGTGCCCGGACGCTGGCCCAATCGATTGCCGGGATCTGCAAGAGCCTGCAACTGAACATCGTCGCCGAAGGCGTTGAAAGCGTCGGGCAACGGGACATTCTTCGAGCGCTGGGTTACCCGATAGCCCAAGGTAATGTGTTCTCTCATCCTTTGGCGCCAGAGGATCTGGCGCAATGGGTGCGTGAGCGATCACGCTAACTGGCCTGCAAACGAAAAAAGCACCCGAAGGTGCTTTTTTTGTGCGCGCCGCCAACGGAATCAACCCGCGAAGTTGGCCCGCGCTGCGTGCAGTTTCTTGTAGCTCTCGATCAGACGCAGATGGCGATCCAGCCCTTCCAGCTTCATGCTGGTCGGCGTCAGGCCGTAGAAGCGCACACTGCCGTTGACCGAGCCAATCGCCGCATCCATGCGTTCGTCGCCAAACATGCGGCGGAAGTTGGCTTCGTAATCTTCCAGCTCCAGATCCTCGTCCAGCTCCATTTCCAGCACCACGTTGACCGCTTGATAGAACAAGCCGCGCTCGACGGTGTTGTCGTTGTATTGCAGGAAGGCTTCGACCAGATCCTTGGCCTGCTCGTACTTCTGCAACGCGAGGTAGATCTGCAGGCGCAGTTCGAGGATGGTCAACTTGCCCCATGGGGTGTTGTCGTCGAACTCGATGCCGATCAGCGTGGTGATGTCGGTGTAATCGTCCAGTTCGCTGTGTTCCAGGCCTTTGGCGAGGTTGCGCAGACCGACCTTGCTCAAGTTATGCAGGTTGAGGATGTCGGCACGGAATTGCAGCGCTTTGTTGGTGTTGTCCCAGATCAGGTCTTCTACCGGATAGATCTCCGAATAGTCCGGCACCAGAATGCGGCAAGCCTTGGCGCCGATGTGCTCGTAGACCGCCATGTAGACTTCCTTGCCCATGTCTTCGAGGATGCCGAACAGCGTCGCGGCCTCTTCGGCGTTGGAGTTTTCGCCATTGCCGGAGAAATCCCACTCGACGAATTCGAAGTCGGCCTTGGCGCTGAAGAAACGCCACGACACCACGCCGCTGGAATCGATGAAGTGCTCGACGAAGTTGTTCGGTTCGGTCACGGCCTGGCCCGAGAAGGTCGGCTGCGGCAGATCGTTGAGGCCTTCGAAGCTGCGGCCCTGCAGCAACTCGGTGAGGCTGCGTTCCAGCGCCACTTCGAAGCTCGGGTGCGCGCCGAACGAGGCGAACACGCCGCCGGTGCGCGGGTTCATCAGCGTCACGCACATCACCGGAAATTCACCGCCCAGCGACGCGTCCTTGACCAGCACCGGGAAGCCCTGCTCTTCCAGCGCCTGGATCCCGGCGAGGATGCCCGGGTATTTCGCCAATACTTCTTGCGGCACATCCGGCAGGGCCATTTCGCCTTCGAGGATTTCGCGTTTGACCGCCCGTTCGAAGATTTCCGACAGGCACTGCACCTGGGCTTCAGCCAGGGTGTTGCCGGCGCTCATGCCGTTGCTGAGAAACAGGTTTTCGATCAGGTTGGACGGGAAGTACACCACCTCGTTGTCCGACTGACGCACGAACGGCAGCGAGCAGATACCGCGCTGGGTGTTGCCGGAGTTGGTGTCGTACAGGTGCGAGCCGCGCAGTTCGCCGTCGCGGTTGTAAATGCCCAGGCAGTACTCGTCGAGGATTTCCGCAGGCAACTCGTCCTTGGCGCCGGGCTTGAACCAGCGCTCGTCCGGGTAATGCACGAACTCGGCATTGGCGATCTCTTCGCCCCAGAACTGATCGTTATAGAAGAAGTTGCAGTTGAGCCGCTCGATGAACTCGCCCAGCGCCGAGGCCAGCGCGCCCTCTTTGGTCGCGCCCTTGCCGTTGGTGAAGCACATCGGCGACTGCGCATCGCGGATGTGCAGCGACCAGACGTTGGGCACGATGTTGCGCCACGAAGCGATTTCAATCTTCATGCCCAGGTCGGCAAGAATCCCCGACATGTTGGCGATGGTCTGTTCCAGCGGAAGATCTTTACCGGCAATGCAGGTGCCCGCGCCGGACGTGGAAGCCGGCATCAGCAGGGCCTGGGCATCGGCGTCGAGGTTCTCGACTTCCTCGATCACGAACTCCGGCCCGGCCTGCACCACCTTCTTCACCGTGCAACGGTCGATCGAGCGCAGGATGCCCTGGCGATCCTTTTCGGAGATGTCCGCTGGCAGCTCGACCTGGATCTTGAAGATCTGGTTGTAGCGGTTTTCCGGATCGACAATGTTGTTCTGCGACAGACGAATGTTTTCGGTCGGGATATTGCGGGTGCTGCAGTACAACTTTACGAAGTAAGCCGCGCACAAGGCCGACGACGCCAGGAAATAGTCGAACGGACCCGGTGCAGAGCCATCGCCCTTGTAACGGATCGGTTGGTCGGCCACCACCGTGAAGTCATCGAACTTGGCTTCGAGTCGGAGGTTGTCGAGAAAATTGACCTTGATTTCCATGCGGGTTACCAGAATAGCGAGCTAAACAAATTGGCCGCCATTATCCGGCTTTTGAGCGTGAAGTCTTGTGCTTTTGACTCCGCACCGCTGGTCGGCGCCACGCCGCACGCTGATCAAAGATCACGCGCGCCCTCCTCCCTGATGTTTATCAACTAGCCTTGAAATCGGACTTCACGCCGGGAGCCTTCAAGGAGCTGCCATGTTCGAGTTCATCAAGACCGCTGTGATCGGCGTCTAGTCTTACTTCCATGAATGGATCGCTGCAATCCGTTTTCCACGGAGGGTATATGCGCTACAGAGTCTTCGTCCCTGCCACGATCCTGATCGTTGCTTTGGTTGCCATCGTGTTATGGCGTGGCTCCTCGAAACCAGAAGCCGGAACGATGCTCAAAGCGTGGCATGAAAGCGTACAGAATCTCGGCGTTCGGGCAATTTATCCTCTACAGGAGAGTCTGTATCCGGGGAACATGCTTTTGGTTCCAACTTACCCTGGCAAGGCCAAATGGTTTGAGGAAAAACCTGCCGAGTATTACACCAATTACCTGGTCCGGATCGGCTCGCTCGACCTCTGTCAGTTGTATCTCTCACTTAAAAACGCTCCGGAAATCCCGCCAGTCACGAACTTTGAACCCAGCGGCGGGACGTCCGCGGGCAGCAAGCCTTTCACGCCATGGCAGCCTACCGAGATCAGATATTCGCACTTCAAGTGCAATGATTACCGGGGCCCCGACTTCAGAGTCAATCGCGTCATGGCATTTCCTGCTTTCCAGTTCGGTTCACTGGCCGAGTCAGGTGTCAGCGCCAATGTGTTGAATGGGGTGACGGGGCTACTGGGCAGTCTGGTAGGAAACAATGAGTATCGAATGACCGTATCGATCCCCAGTGCGACCGTCATCAGAGTCGACTTGCATGATCTTTTAACCGCCCTGAACAACTACAGCTACAGCACGACAGGTGGCGTCAGTGACGTACAAGTCATTCTTGGACGAATGAAAAATGTCCAAACCGTTCGCGACAAACAAGGTGTAGCGTCGCCTCCTGAGTTACTCGTTGTTACGGAGGTCTATTACGCGAATGCCATTGATATCTCTATTGCAAGTTCAGCCGCCAGAGCCTCGGATCTTTCAATCAGTACTCAGGCACTGGCCCAGCAGTTTGACCAGCTTAAAAAACTGCGTGAACAGCTCCAGGCAGCCAGGGCGGAGGCCGATGCGTCCACTGGAGATAACGCAAATACGTCTGATAGCGCGCCCCAAAGGGAAGCCCTGAAAGAGCTCGCCAAACAAATTGCTGAAAAAGAGGCCGAGGTCGACAGGCTGTCGAAAGTCATTCTGCCGGGTGCTCCAGGGGTCACTGGAGCGGTGAAGTCTGTCTCCAGCTCAGGCGTAACCTTGACTCAGGTTTTTCCACGACCTATGGCCTTTGGGTACCGCGCAATAGGATTTGATCCAGACCAGTACTCCAGAATGCACTGATGTCCTCGCACTGGAGGTCGCAGCAATTCGTTTTCGAGCTTCATGAAACAGCTCTTTTGCAACTGAGCACATCCGCTCAATCTTCCCGGTTTGCTCTGCGAGATCATCAGCGCCCTTCCGCCAATGCTGGTCGCTGACTCATGATGGTTTTACCCACGCCGCGCCTCGCGCTGGCCTTACTGATTGGCGGGCTCGCCAATACCGCGTCCGCCAGCGGATTTCTCGACGACGCCAAGACCGAAGTGCTCAGCCGCAACTTCTACCTGAGCAACGACTACCGCTCGCCCTCGCCCGCCGGGAAAAACTACAAACAGGAATGGGCTCAAGGGTTTATCGGCACTTTCGCATCCGGTTTCACGCAAGGAACCGTCGGATTTGGCCTCGATGCCCACGCCTTTTATGGTCTGAAACTCGATGGTGGCAAAGGGCATTCCGGCACGGGGCTGTTGCCGGTGGACAGCGATGGCCGTAGTGAAAGCGACTATTCCAGCGCCGGTGGTGCGCTGAAGTTGAAGACTTCGAAAACCACCCTCGCCTTCGGGGAAATGACCGTGGAAACGCCGGTGTTCGACACTTCGGACAAACGCCTGCAACCGGAATACGCCACCGGTTTTCTGCTCGACAGCCGCGAGATAGAAAACGCGCGCCTTGTCGCCGGGCGTTTTACGGCATTCAAGAACCAGGACAGCTCATCCGCCAAAGGCGACTTTCAGGGCTATGGCGCCAGCACCCAAGGCGAAAACATCAGCTTTGTCGGTACCGACCTGTTCAGCGACAGCCCGGTGGGCGGCGCGCTGTACGCGTCCGATCTGAGCGACACCTGGCGCCAGTACTACGCCAACCTGCATTTCAAACAGTCCGGGCTTTTGCTCGACGCCAACGTCTACCACACCCGCGACACCGGGCAGGCATTAGCTGGCGACATCGACAACACCGCGTTCAGCCTCTCGGGCAAATACACCTTCGGTGCCCACGCGGTGATGCTCGGCTGGCAACGCATCAATGGCGACACGCCGTTCGATTTCGTCGGCGGCGATTCGATTTACCTGGCCAACTCGATCAAATACGCCGACTTCAACGGCGCCCACGAGCGCTCCTGGCAAGCGCGCTACGACCTCGATCTCGGCGCCTTCGGCATTCCCGGGCTGAACTTCATGACCCGCTACGTCTCCGGCAGCCACATCGACGGCACCCACGCGCCCAAGGGCGGCGCCTATAACCCGTTCGACGCGGACAGCGGTCAATACCAGCCGCAGCAAGGGGACGGAGGCAAACACTGGGAACGCGACATCGATCTGCGCTACATCGTCCAGTCCGGCGTGGCCAAGGATCTGTCGCTGCAGCTGTCCCACGTTTCGCACCGGGCCAACAGCGCCCAGGCGGGCGATGACATCGACCGGATCTACGTTGTGATTCAGTACCCGTTGGGGTTTTGAGGGAAATTGGCGGAAGGCAGCCGGAGTCGAACCTGCCCGGGAACGGATGCCGTCCCCAACCGGGTTTGAAGCCCGGCCGCGCCACCGGGCGCGATTGCCTTCCTTGAACTCAGTCGGCGCCGGGGTTGGCCAGCGCACTGTCGGTGCGGATTTGCCGGCCTTCGCCGACGCGCCGGGTCAGGCCCAGCCGATCGAAGTATTCAAGGATCTGAATACTGCGCTTGCGTCCCAAGCCTAGCGCATCGCGGAAGGCCGTGACTTCGATCTGCGGATTTTCTTCAGCCAGGCGCAGCAGCACCGCCGCCATTTGCCGGAGCGTGATGTCGGTGACAAACAGGTCGCGCACCACTTGATGTATCACGCCAAGGCGCGCCAGTTTGCGCAGCAGCAAACGCACGGTCGCGTCTTCCTGACCGACGACTTTCGCCACATCACGAACCCACGGCGGATCGAAGCCGGCCTGTTCGAACAATGGCTGCAGCGCCTGCCACAGGGTTTCGTCGTCGGCGCTCAGGCGCACTTGATGGTCGGGCAAATGCAGCCACGGGCCGCTGGCGACCAGCGAGCCGGCGCCGAGCAGTTCTTCCAGCAGGCTGATGAAGGTCGCGCGTTCGAGGCTCAAACCGCTGAAACGCCGCAGACGGTCGCGATCCGGCCCCATCTGATCGGGCTCCAGCTCATGAAAGCGCGCCAACTGCTCCAGCAGGGTGAACTTGAGCATGCCCCAGCGCTGCGCATTGAACAGCACCGGGCCCTGACGGGTTTCGATCAGGCGGACGTTGTCCGGCAGTGACCAACTGTCACGCGGACGATTGAACTGGCGTTCCAGGCGCTGCGGATCGAGGCCGCTTTCGCTGTATTCCAGCAGCGTCGGCAAGGCCTGTTCCAGCTCCGAGCTGATCGCTAGCGCACGCAGCTGCGCCAGCCGTTCCGGACTGCGGCGCTGGCGGGCCGGGGCGAAAGGATCGAGCACACGCCCGCCGCCGAGCGTTCGCTGGGCGCTGGCGTCACGCAGGATCAGCGGATCACCGTGGACGCCGTGCACCGGAACGTTGGTCAGCAGTTGCGCAAACATGCGCTCGCCGGGTGCCAGGCTTGCACCCTCCAGCAAGGCGACTCGGGCGATCACGTCCTGCGTCCCCAGATGCAGGTGCACCGGCTGGAAATGCTCGAAAACCCGCTCGCCCGGCAGCAGCCGGAAATCGATGTCCAGCCGCTGGGTCGGTGCGTGCAGCCATTCGGCGAGCAACCATTGGCCGCGATGGATCTGCCCGAGCTCCAGGCGATCCGCGCTGGTGTTCAGGGCCACGCGCTGGCCGGCGAAAGCTTGTTCGGCAGCCTGATTCTGCGCGTGCAGACCCCTGACCCGCACGGTTTTGCCCGCCGGGCCGAGGCTGAGCTTGTCACCCACGGCGACCGAGCCCGAAAGCGCCGTCCCCGTCACCACGATACCGGCGCCGGCGACACTGAACGCCCGGTCGATGGCCAGGCGAAATCCGCCTTCGCGACTGCGCTCCTCGACTTCTATCTGCAGCAATGCCTCGCGCAGCACGTCGACGCCCTCGCCCGTCACGCTGGAAACCGTCAGCAACGGTGCTTCGGCATAGGGCCCGGGCGCCAGCAGGCTTTCTATCTCTCGGCGAACCTCGTCCACCCTGCCCGCCTCGACCCGGTCGCACTTTGTGATCGCCACCAGCGCCCGTGGAATGCCCAGCAGCTCGACAATCGCCAGATGCTCGCGGGTCTGCGGCATCACGCCGTCATCCGCCGCCACTACCAGCAACACCAGATCGATGCCTTGCGCCCCGGCCAGCATGTTGTGGGTGAATTTCTCATGGCCCGGCACGTCGATGAAACCGGTCAGCCCGGCGCCGGGCGCCAGTTCTTCGTACAGATAACCGAGGTCGATGGTCATCCCGCGTTCGCGCTCCTGCGGGCGGCGGTCGCCGGATTGCCCGGTCAGCGCTTCAAGCAGTGACGTCTTGCCGTGGTCGATATGCCCTGCCGTGCCGACGATCACGTATGCAACTGCCCGAGTTGCGCCTGCCACGCCGGTTCATCGTCGAGTTGCCGCAGATCCAGCCACAACGCGTCGTCATCGATGCGTCCGAGCACCGGGATCGGCAAGGCGCGCAGCGCGGCTTCCAGATTCAGCAGGCAACGTCCGCGCAGGCGCTTCGATACTTGCGGGCGCAGGCACAATGCCGCGCTTGGCAGGCGCGCCACCGGTTGGCTGCCGCTGCCGATCATGCCCAACGCGGGCTCCGCCCTGACGGCCCAGCCCTCGCCAAGCAGTTCGGCCAAGGCCGGTTGCAAGCGTTCGGCCTGGGCCAGAATCTCGGCTTGCGGTCGGGTCAGCAGACGCAGGCTCGGCAAGCGCTCGGCCAGACGATCCGGGTCGCGATAGAGCCCGAGCACCGCTTCGAGTGCGGCCAGCGTCAGTTTGTCGACCCGCAACGCGCGTTTCAGCGGGTTCTTCTTTATCTTCGCGATCAGGTCCTTGCGCCCGACGATCACACCCGCCTGCGGCCCGCCGAGCAGTTTGTCGCCGCTGAAGGTGACGATGTCGGCGCCATCGAGCAGCGCCTGACGTACCGTCGGTTCCGCTGGCAGGCCCCAGCGGGTCAGGTCCAGCAGACTGCCGCTGCCCAGGTCTTCGAGCAGCGGCAGGTCATGCCGATGGGCCAACGCCGCCAGTTCGGAGGTCGGCACCCGGGCGGTGAAGCCTTCGATGCTGTAGTTGCTCGCGTGCACGCGCATGATCAGGCCGCTGCGTGGGCTGATTGCCGCTTCGTAGTCGCGGGCATGGGTGCGATTGGTGGTGCCGACCTCGTGCAGGCGCACGCCGGCGCGGCTCATGATGTCGGGGATGCGGAACGCGCCGCCGATCTCGATCAGCTCGCCCCGGGAAATGATGCCTTCCTTGCGCGCGCCGAGGCTGTTGAGGGTCAGCAGCACGGCGGCGGCATTGTTGTTGACCACGGTCACGGCTTCGGCGCCGGTCAATTCGCGGATCAGGCCTTCGATCAGGTCGTCGCGGTCACCGCGCTTGCCGCTGGCCAGGTCGAATTCCAGATTCAAGGGATAGCGCGCCGCGAGTTGCACCGCGTCGATCGCTTCTTCGGGTAACAAGGCGCGCCCGAGGTTGGTGTGCAGCACGGTGCCGGTCAGGTTGAACACCCGGCGCACCTGACTGCGCTGCTTGAGCGCCAGACGTTCGGCAACCCTTCCCGCCAGCGCTTCAGGGCTGATTTCAACGGCGGTCAGTTGCCCCGCCAGCACGGCTTCGCGTAAGTCATCCAGTAACTGGCGAAACCCCGTCAATAGCGCCTCACGCCCATAACGCTCGGCCAATGGCTGGCACGCGGGGTGGCGCAACAGGCTGTCAATCGACGGTAATCGCAGGGCAACACTTACGGACATCAGGCACTCCCGAAATCGAAATACGCCTGATGATGTTAGACCACCCTGCTTCTAGCGCAGCGCGGCCCTCTGAACCGGCACATAGGTTTGACTCAGGTCCGTGGCCCAGCCATCGAGTACGGCCTTGACGTTATCGGGCGTCATGACCTGTTTGTCGTTCTCCAGCGGCACGCCCTTGCCCTTGCGCACCACCTCGGCCACGACTTCCCCGGTCGAACCGTCCTCGAAGGACACTTCCGTGGCGATCTCACTGTCGCGGTCACGAATCCCGGTAGCGGTGCTCACCCCGGCCGCGACCAGCGTCACCGGCAGCCATTCATAAAAACGCAGGCCCTGAGTGCTGGCGGCGACCTGGGTGATGGCCGGTTTGACGATCAGCGTGTTCGGGCCGGGTTTCGACGCCAGCGGCAGCACCTTGCCCAGCTCCAGCCTGAGGGCTGCGTCGTAATAATGGGTTACTCCCGACAAAGTACTTTGGGGAATGCGCGGCGAAGGCTGGGGCCGTGGATAAAACTGGCTCGGCGCCAGGTAAACCTGGGTGTAACGGCCTCTGGCCAATGTCGGGCTGACCCAACTCAGAATCTTCTGCCCCGAAGCGGTCTGCCCTTCCTTGAGCACGCTGTAATCCCGTAGAAACCCGGCCTGCGGCTCGGTCGGAAGCTTTTTGCTGCTGCACGCCGACAGGCTGAGGGTGGCGGCAAACAGCACGGCCAGTGAGCGATGGTTACTCATCGAGGGTGTTTCCTTTTTCAGGCGTGGACATGGTTGTGCGGGGTGTTGTCGGAGCACTCGATGCGCAACTGGCCGTGGGTCATGATCCATTGGATGAATTCGGCGGTAGGAATCGTGTGCAGGTATTCGACCCAATGGGCCTCGGTCGGGCTGAACCGTTCGAAATAGCGGCGCAGGATCAACTGACTCTGATCGTTGGCCAGCCCCAGGCACGTTTCCTGAAAAAGGATCGGCGTGTCCGGGCCCGGTGCGGTGGTGCGCTGGGTCAGGATCAACGGGCGCACGGCGCCATGATCCCGGGTGATGTAGCCGCTGTTCATGTCCTTCATGTTGAGCCCCCTTGGTTGGAAGGCGTGCAGAGTGCCTGCGGATGTTTGCCCGACGATGTCCGGCTGATGTCCGCGCTGAAGGAATGTTGCAGGATTGAAATATATGACCGGCGCATCGAAATGGTTTTAGATGCGCTTCTTTTTTGGGTTCATGGATTGCGCAAACGTGAGCAGATTGCTGATCGTCGATGACGACGGGGAAATTCTGTCCTTGCTGAAGAAGTTCTTCGTTCAGCACGGCTATCAGGTCGATGTCGCCGCCCATGGCGAGGCCATGTGGGCGGCCATTGCGCAGGCACGGCCGGACACGATCATCCTCGACCTGATGCTCCCCGGTGAGGGTGGCCTGAGCCTGTGCCAGAAAGTACGGGCGCAGATGGGCATCCCGATCATCATGCTCACGGCCATGGCCGAGCTGAGCGACCGTATTGTCGGCCTGGAGCTTGGGGCCGACGACTACCTGACCAAACCCTTCGCCCCGCAGGAACTGCTGGCCCGGGTGCGCGCCCTGCAACGTCGGGTCGGTGAGAACACGCCGTCGGTTGGCGAGCCTTCACGACCGGTCATGACCTTCGCCGGTTGGCATCTGGACATCACCTGCCGAGAACTGCGCTCGCCCGAAGGCGTGATGATTCCGATGTCCGCCGGCGAATTCGACCTGCTGCTGGTGTTGCTCGAACATCCGCAACGCATCCTGACCCGCGAACAATTGATCGACCTGACCCACGGCCAGGGCCACGACGCCTATGACCGTAGCATCGACGTGCAGATCAGTCGGCTGCGGCGCAAGATCGAACCGGACAGCAAGCGCCCGGACCTGATCCGCACGGTGCGCAACGGCGGCTACATGTTCACCGCCAAGGTCAGCCGCTCATGATCGGCCGGATGCTGCGGCGCGACACCCTCAGTCGGCGGATTGCCCTGACAATCGTCGCGGCCATGCTCGCTTCGCTGCTGCTCAATGCGCTGTTCGTTCAGGTCGCTGGGATCTGGGCCCGGCCGCCGATCGAGCGCACCGGGCTGCTGGAACAGATCGCCGCCACCACGCGAGTGATCGAGGCCGCGCCGGCAAACTTGCGCCCGCAACTGGCCAGTGCCGCCAGCAGCCCGATGCTTGAAGTGCTGTGGAATCCCCGTCGAGTCGACTTCGGTCTGCCGGGGAACGGCGCGCAGGTCGAGGCCGGAAAAGTGCCTGCGCTGCGGCAATTGCTTGGCGATGACCGGCAGATCGACGTGTTCAACCCCGACGACTGGCCCGCCGGCAGCCCTCGGGCGCATTACATGGCTTTGGTACGGCTGGCCGATGGCAGCTGGCTGTCGTTCACGCCGCCGGAGCGCAGTTGGGGCTTGAGTCTGAACGTGCGGATTGCCGTGATCGTGGCTTTGGGATTGGTTGCCACGTTGCTGGTCGCCTGGCTCGCCACGCGGCAACTGGCCCAGCCGTTACAGCGCTTTGCCCATGCGGCGCGGCGTTTCGGTGGGGACCTGAAAGCGCCGCCGATCCACCTCGAAGGCCCGCACGAAATCCGTCAGGCCATCGTCGCCTTCAACACGATGCAGGCGCAGATCCAGCATTTCATCGGCGAACGCACGCACATGCTGGCCGCCATTTCCCACGATTTGCGCGCGCCGCTGACCCGGATGCGTCTGCGCAGCGAATTCATGGAAGATCTCGACCATCAGGGCAAACTGATCCGCGACATCGAGGAAATGCAATCGATGATCAACGCCGCCCTGGCGTTCTTCCGGGAAGACACTCACCTGGAGCAATCCACCGCGTTCGATCTGTCGGAGTTGCTGCAAACCATCGTCGATGACTACCGCGACCAGCATATCGACATCGGTTTCATCGGCCCGGCGCACGTGGTGTACGACGGCCGGCCGCTGGGCATCAAACGGGTCATCGTCAATCTGCTGGATAACGCCGTGAAATACGGACAGCGCCCTAGCGTGGTGCTGAGTTGCGATGACGCATCGATCCGCATCGAAGTCATTGACGAGGGGCCGGGGATTGCCGAGGACGCGCTGGAGCGGGTGTTCGATCCGTTCTTCCGTCTAGAAACCTCGCGCAACCGTGACACCGGCGGGGTTGGGCTGGGTCTTTCGGCGGCACGGGGGATCATTCGGGAACAGGGTGGCGAACTGAGTTTGCGTAATCGTCGCAGCGGCGGCTTGCGCGCACGGGTTGAATTGCCCCATCGCTGAGGGTTATTCGTCGCCGGGTGCCAATAGCAGATTTGGCGCCAAGCGCTGATAACCGTCCTGAGCCAGGCGCATGTCGAGCAGCAGACTGCCCAGATCCGCCGACAGTGCCTCGCCCTCCCCGTCGTTTTCCAGATACAGCAACTTCAGGTAGCTGTTGCAGCCCGGGCAGACTTCGGCGCGCAGCGGCGCCTGATTGGCCGCGTGGCGGTCATCCTCGAGGCTCAGGTATTCGAGCCCTTTGCTCTGCTCGCAATACACGCACTTGACCCGCACCACATGCCATTCGCAGGCGCACAGCGAACACACCAGATAACGCAGGCCGTTGTGCTTGCCGCGATGGCGGATCACCCCGGCCATGGCCGGCGAACCACAGGCCGGGCACTGGCTGAGGCTGTCGCCGGGCGTCAGTTGCAGGTTCTGTGCGCTGAGCAGCCAGTGACTCCACGCCGCTTGCAGCGCCGCCCCGAGAAACGGCACCAGCGCCGCCGGAATCAGCGAATACTGGCCGCTGACCAGTGCCACGGACCAGGCCCGTAGCTGACCGGGGCTGGCGATGCGCAGCGTGGTCACAGCCTCGACCACCGCGGGTTGCTCGGGGGCGACATAACGCTGGAGCAAGGCTTCGAGATAAAGCTGCCAAGTGTCCTCGCGAATCAGGATGTCGGCGGCGAACGGCGGCATGCCGTGTTGCCGGCAGACTTCCAGCCGCTGTTCATCAAGCGGCGCGGTCGAGGGCGGGTCGTCGAGGATCTGTTGCTGGACATGGCACAAGCCGGCGATCAAATGCAGGTAATCGGCCAGAGGATGCTCTTCGGCCAAGCGTTCCAGACGCTGGGCCCGCAGCATGAACAGGTTGTGCGGCGGCAGGTGCAGAAACGGCGGCGAACTGGCCGCCGCTTCGATTTCTCCGGGTTCAAGGATGGTTGGCAACTGTCAGCCCTTTTTCGTGACCGGTCGCTCTGGCGGATCTTGGCTCTCCACCTCGCGATACCAGAGTGCATGGTGTTTCCTGGCCCAGGCGCGGCTGACCCAGCCGTGCATCATCGCGTCCACCGAGCCCTTGATCCAGATCCCGGCGTAGATGTGCACGATGATGCTCAGGATCAGCACAAATCCCGCCAGTGCGTGCAGCAACATCGCCCAGCGGATCGTGGTGATGCCGAAGTAATGACTGAAATACGCGCGCCAGATCACCAGCCCCGTTAACAACAGCCCGAGCATGCACAGCAGTAAAGTCCAGAACAGCAGCTTCTGCCCGGCGTTGTATTTGCCCACCGCCGGCACGGTTTCCTCGTCGTTGACCAGCACCCGGTCGATGCGTCGCAGCCATTTCCAGTCGTTGTCGATGAAGAAGTTCGAGCGCCAGAAACGAAACACCAGGCCGAGGAAGAACACGAACATCAGCACGCCCATGAACGGGTGCAGGATCCGCGTCCACGGCCCGCCGCCGAACAGATTGGTCAGCCAGAACATCGACGGATGAAACAACGCCAGCCCCGACAGTCCGGCCATGAAGAACAGAATCGCCACCAGCCAGTGGTTGGTGCGCTGGTTGGCGGTGTAGCGCAGGATCGTCTTGTTGCTCATGGCCGGCCCTCCCCGCGTGGGTCGAAGGTGTGCACCGCCGGATCGACGACGTGTACCGAGGTGTCGGGCGGTTCGGGATGTTCATCTTCCTCGACCCGGTTCGGGCCGATCCGCACGTAATGGAAGAACCCGGCCAGCACGGCCGCGCCCATGGCCAGCAGGCCCAGCGGTTTGCTGATGCCTTTCCACAGGCCCACCAGCGGACTGATCTCGGGGTTGTCCGGCAGACCGGCGTAGATTTTCGGAGTGTCCGCATGGTGCAGCACGTACATGACGTGGGTGCCGCCGACGCCTGCCGGGTCATATAGGCCGGCGTTGTCGAAGCCACGGCTTTTCAGGTCGACGATGCGCTCGGCGGCGTGGGTCTTCATGTCGTCTTTAGTGCCGAACACGATGGCCCCGGTCGGACAGGTTTTCACGCAGGCCGGCTCCAGCCCTACCGCCACCCGGTCCGAACATAGGGTGCATTTGTAGGCCTTGTGATCTTTCTGCGAAATGCGCGGGATGTTGAACGGACACCCAGTGATGCAATAACCGCAGCCGATGCAGTGATCCTGATCGAAATCGACGATGCCGTTGGCGTGCTTGATGATCGCGCCGGGGCTGGGGCACGCCGCCAGGCAACCGGGCTCGGCGCAGTGCATGCAGCCGTCCTTGCGGATCAGCCATTCGAGGTTGCCGGCATCGGTTTCGTGCTCGGTGAAGCGCATCAGCGTCCATGAATCGGCGCTCAGATCCTGCGGATTGTCGTAGGTGCCGTGGTTGTGGCCGACCTCGTCGCGCAGCTCGTTCCATTCCGAGCACGCGACCTGACACGCCTTGCAACCGATGCATTTGGTGGTGTCGATCAGCTTGGCCACCTGTTCCTGGCCGCGTATCGAAGGCGCCGGGGTCGTGGTGGCCGAGCGGGCAATGATGTCTTGGCTGGCCATCTAAAGATTCTCCATCAGAGCTTCTCCACGTTGACCAGGAATGACTTGGATTCCGGGGTCTGTGTATTGCCGTCGCCGAGGAACGGCACCAGGGTGTTGGTCAGGTAACCGTGGCGCGTCAGGCCGGTGAAACCCCAGTGCAGCGGAATGCCGATCTGGTGCACCACCTGGTTGTTGACCTGCAACGGCCGGATCCTTTTGGTCACCACCGCCACCGCTTCAATGAACCCGCGTTTGCAGCTGACCCGCACCCGGTCGCCGGCAGCGATGCCCTTCTCCTTGGCCAGCACTTCGCCGATTTCCACGAACTGCTCGGGCTGGGCAATCGCGTTTAACTTGCAGTGCTTGCTCCAGAAGTGGAAATGCTCGGTCAGCCGGTAGCTGGTCGCTGCATACGGGTAATCCTTGGCCACGCCCAGGCTGTCCCATACCGAATCGAAGATCCGTGCCGCCGGGTTGCTGGTGGCTTTCTTGTTGTCCGGGTGCAGCGGGTTGATGCCGATCGGCGTTTCGAACGGCTCGTAGTGCTCGGGGAATGGCCCTTCGTTCATCTTGTCGACGGCGAAGAACCGTGCCACGCCTTCGGGGTTCATGATGAACGGGTTCATCCCGGCTTCCGGCGGCACGTCAGCCTTGTAGTCCGGCACATCGGTGCCGCCCCAGGTCTTGCCGTTCCACCAGACCAGGCGTTTTTTCGGATCCCACGGCTTGCCGGCGACGTCCGCCGAAGCGCGGTTGTACAGAATCCGCCGGTTGGCCGGCCAGGCCCACGCCCAGCCCTGATGCTGATGCATGCCGTAAGGGTCGTTGTTGTCGCGGCGGGCCATCTGGTTGCCGGCTTCGGTCCAACTGCCGCAGAAAATCCAGCAGCCGGACGCAGTGCTGCCGTCATCCTTGAGCTGGGCGAACCCGGCCAGTTGCGAATTGCCCTTGATCGCCGCACCCGTGGCGTCGGTGAAGTCAGTAGTGGCGTAGCCGTTGACCTCTTTGGCGATTTCTTCCGGCGAGGGTTCTTCGGCAATCTTGTACGGCCACGACAGTTTCAACAGCGGATCGGCGAACTTGCCGCCCTCGGCCTGATAACGCTCACGCAGGCGCAGGAACAGCGCACTCATGATCTGCACGTCGGTGCGTGCCTCGCCGGGGCCGTCGGCACCTTTCCAGTGCCATTGCAGCCAGCGGCTGCTGTTGACCAGCGAGCCGTCCTCTTCGGCAAAGCACGTCGTTGGCAGGCGTATGACTTCGGTCTGGATGTCGGCGCTCTTCACATCGTTGAACGGCCCGACGTGTTCCCAGAACTGCGAGGTTTCGGTGGCCAGCGGGTCCATCACCACCAGCCATTTGAGCTTGGCCAGTGCCGCCATCACCCGGTTCTTGTCCGGCAGCGCGGCAATCGGGTTGAAGCCCTGGCACATATAGCCGTTGACCTTGCCCTGCCCCATCAGGTCGAACACCTTGAGGATGTCGTAGTTGGGGATATCGAGTTTCGGCAGATAGTTGTAGGCCCACTGGTTCTCGGCGGTCGCGTTGGCGCCGTACCAGGCCTTCATCAGGCTGACGTGAAACTTGCTGTAGTTCTGCCAGTAGGACAATTGCCCCGGCCGCAACGGTACTTGCGTGCGTTTATGGATGTAGGCCGCGTAATCCTGCTCGGCGTCGGTCGGCAGGGTCAGGTAACCCGGCAGCGCGTTGGACAGCAGGCCGAGGTCGGTCAGGCCCTGAATGTTCGAGTGCCCGCGCAAGGCGTTGACCCCGCCGCCAGGCATGCCGACGTTGCCTAGCAACAGTTGCACCATCGCCGCGCTGCGGATGATCTGCGAGCCGATCGAGTGCTGGGTCCAGCCCAGCGCATAGAGAATGGTCATGGTCTTGCCCGGGATCGAGCAAGTGGCGATTTCCTCCCAGATTTTCTGCATCGCATCGACCGGCATCCCGCAGATCTGGCTCGCCAGGTCGATGTTGTAGCGGCTGTAATGCTGCTTCATCAGCTGATAGACGCAGCGCGGGTCCTGCAGGGTCGGGTCGACTTTGACGAAGCCGTCATCCCCCAATTCGTAACCCCAGGTGGATTTGTCGGTGTAGCTGCGCTTGGCTGCGTCGTAACCGGTGAACAGCCCGTCCTCGAAGCCGAAACCGGCTTTGACGAGGAACGACACGTCGGTGTAGTTGCGCACGTATTCGTGCTGGATCTTGTCCTCGGTCAGCAGGTAATTGATCAGCCCGCCCATGAACGCGATGTCGCTGCCGGTGCGGATCGGCGCGTAGTAATCGGCCACGGACGCGGTCCGGGTAAACCTCGGATCGACCACGATCAGCCGCGCGGCGTTGTGCGCCTTGGCTTCGGTCACCCATTTGAAGCCGCAAGGATGGGCTTCTGCTGCGTTGCCACCCATCACCAGGATCAGATTCGCGTTGGCGATATCGGTCCAGGTATTGGTCATGGCTCCACGGCCGTACGTCGGGGCAAGACTTGCCACCGTCGGGCCGTGTCAGACACGCGCCTGGTTATCGAACCCCAGCATGCCGAGACTGCGCACCACCTTGTGGGTGATGTAGCCCGCTTCGTTGGACGCTGCCGACGCCGCGAGGAACCCGGTGGTCAGCCAGCGATTGACCGTCTGGCCCTGGGCGTTCTGCTCGACGAAATTGGCGTCGCGGTCGGCCTTCATCAGGTCGGCGACGCGGTCGAGGGCTTCGTCCCAGGTGATCCGGGTCCATTCGCTGCTGCCGGGCTTGCGCACCTGCGGGTACTGCAAGCGGCCGGGGCTGTGAATGAAATCCAGCAGGCCGGCGCCTTTCGGGCACAAAGTGCCGCGATTGACCGGGTGGTCGGCGTCGCCCTCGATATGGATGATGTTTTGCGCAACGTTCTTCGCGGCATCGCCCTGGCTGTACATGATCAAGCCGCAACCGACCGAGCAATACGGGCAGGTGTTGCGGGTTTCATGGGTGTGGGCAAGCTTGAAGTGGCGCACCTGCTCGGCGAAGGCCAGCGTCGGGGCCATGCCCAACGCGCCCAGGCTAGAGCCTGCAAGGCCGATACCGGCGACCTTGAAGAACTGACGACGGCTGAGATCCATCGTGCACTCCTGATCAGGTGGAACCCGGTACTTGAGCCGGGTTTGTTCTGGACAATCACGGTTGCGGCACACGAGTGCCGATCTTTTCACTGTAGACAACGCCCCCGCCGCCTGTGTGAAAACCGACCGTCGGCCACCCTCGGGTCACAAGTTCGCGCCCATAGGGGATGCGGGTTTATCATCGCCGGCACGATCCATCTCCGCCTTCAGAGACCGCGCATGACTTTCGATTTTGATCAGGTATTCGACCGCCACGACACCGGCAGCACCAAGTGGAGCCGCTATCCGGCCGACGTGTTGCCGATGTGGGTCGCTGACATGGATTTCGCCGCGCCGCCGGTGGTCATCGAGGCGCTGCAACAACGCCTGCTGCACCCGCTGGTCGGCTACAGCGTGGCTCAGGACAACCTGCGCGAGGCCATCGTCGCCGACCTCTGGAACAAGTTCGCCTGGCGGGTCAAACCGCAAGAGCTGATCTTCCTGCCGGGTGTGGAATCGGGTTTCAACATGGCGCTCAAGGCGCTGGTGCAACCGCAGCAGAACGTCGTGGTGCAAACCCCCAACTACCCGCCGCTGCGCCACGCGCCGGGCCATTGGGGCCTGAACAAGATCGAGCTGGAATTCAACGCCCAGGCTGACGGCACTTACGCCACCCCGCTGGACGCACTGCGTGAATCCCTGACCGGTGGTGGCGCCCTGCTCCTGAGCAACCCGCACAACCCGATCGGCAAGGTCTTCGGCCGTGAAGAACTGCAAGCGGTAGCAGACATCTGCGCCGCGCAGGACGCCTGGATCATCTCCGACGAGATCCACGCCGAGCTGTGCTACGACGGCCGGGTCCACATTCCGACCGCATCCCTGAGCCCGGAAATCGCCCGTCGCACCATCACCCTGATGTCGGCGAGCAAGGCCTACAACATCGCCGGCCTCAAGACCTCGTTCATGATCATCCAGGACGCCGCCCTGCGCGAACGCGTCAACCACGCTCGTTGCGGCATGGTAGACAGCGTCAACCCGCTGGGCATGGAAGCCACGCGGGTGGCCTACAGCGAGGCCGGCCCATGGCTTGAAGCGCTGAAACACTACCTGCAAGCCAACCGTGACTGGCTGGTGGACGCCGTGCGCAGCCGCTTGCCCGGCGTGACCATCAATGTGCCGCAAGGCACGTACCTGGCCTGGCTCGACTGCTCGGCGCTGGATCTGGACGACCCGCAGAAATTCTTCCTGGACCACGCCCGCGTCGGCCTCAGCCCGGGCCTGGATTTTGGCGATCAAAGCCAGCAGTTCGTGCGCCTGAACTTCGGTTGCCCGCGTTCGATGCTGGAAGAAGGCATTGCGCGGATGGAGCGAGCCCTCAAGTCCCGGTAATCAAGTCAAGGCAAACCCAAGCGTCAATCCGATCGAACTCACCGCAAACGGGCCGGGTCAACCGGCCTACCTGCCCTGAGACCCGGAGATTGACGATGACTGACTATCCAAAACCCCCGTTCCCGAAACAGGCGCAAGCGGTTCCTGGCTCCCAGCGCAAGATGGAGCCCTACCCCGATTGCGGCGAGCAAAGCTACACCGGCTCCGGTCGGCTGGCCGGCAAGATCGCCCTGATCACCGGCGCCGACAGCGGCATCGGCCGTGCGGTGGCCATTGCCTTCGCCCGCGAAGGTGCTGACGTAGCGGTCGCCTATCTGAATGAACATGAAGATGCCAAGGAAACTGCGCGCTGGGTCGAGCAGGCCGGTCGCCAGTGCCTGTTGCTGCCCGGTGATATTGCCCAGAAAGCCCAGTGCCAGGCGTTGGTGGATCAAACTGTCGAGCGCTTCGGCCGCATCGACGTGCTGGTCAACAACGCGGCCTTCCAGATGACCCACGAAACTTTCGAGGAGATTCCCGACGACGAGTGGGTGATGACCTTCGACGTCAACATCACCGCGATTTTCCGTCTGTGTCAGGCCGCCATCAAACACATGGGCCCCGGCGCCTCGATCATTAACACCAGTTCGGTCAACTCGGACATGCCCAAACCCACCCTGCTCGCCTACGCCACCACCAAAGGCGCCATCGCCAATTTCACCGGCGGACTGGCGCAGATGCTCGGCCCGCGGGAAATCCGCGTGAATTGCGTGGCACCGGGGCCGATCTGGACGCCCCTGATCGTCTCGACCATGCCCGATGAGGAAGTGCAGAACTTCGGCGAGCACACGCCACTCGGGCGGCCCGGCCAGCCGGTTGAAGTCGCGCCGATTTACGTGCTGCTGGCATCGGATGAAGCCAGCTACATCACCGGTCAGCGCTATGGCGTGACCGGCGGCAAACCGATGCTCTGAACCGTCCGCCGAAAAAAGTGAACCGCTGGACAAGGCGGCCTCTCCATACCTTCATGGCCCGTTCGGGTTGCGATAGATCAGGAGGTCGTCATGTCCGCACCTATCGTCAAGCTCTTCACCCAGCCGAACTTCGCCTGGACCGACATCCGCCGCGAAGAAGAGGCGCATCCGCGTCATTACCTGGCCCACCTGCTGTTGCTGGCCCTCGTTCCGGCGGTGTGCCTGTTCATTGGCACTACTTATGTCGGCTGGAGCCTGGCGGTAGGTGAAACGGTCAGGCTCAGCAGTGCCAGCGCCTTGCAGCTGAGTATCCTGCTCTACATCACCATCGTTGTTGGCGTGGCGATTATCGGCGGATTCATCCGCTGGATGTCGCGCACCTTCGATGCCCGGCCGACGCTCAATCAGTGCATCGGTTTCGCGGCGTATACCGTCACCCCGTTTTTCCTCGCCGGTCTTGCCGGCCTGTACCCGAGCCGCTGGCTGGCGGTGCTGGTACTTGGCGCCGCGTCGATTTATTCGACGTTTCTGCTGTTCGTTGGCCTGCCAACCTTCATGCACGAGCGTAAGGAACAGGGCCTGTTGTACTCGGCCAGCGTCTGGGGTGTCGCGCTGCTGGTACTGGTGACGTTGTTGGTGTCGATGATTCTGCTGTGGTTCAACGTGCTGACGCCGGAATACCTGCGCACGCCTGTGAGCTAGGCCGGTCATGTCGCGGCGGCATCCAACCGGCGCGGCGGGCCGCCCGTCGTGACCTTCATCATTTGGGTCGCCGTGCTCGGCGCCGTGCTGCTGACCCTCGCACTGACGTCGTCCTACCTGCGCTGGATGCCGGTGACGACGTCGGCGGTGTGTCTGTTGCTGGGTATCGGCATCGGGCCGGTCGGGCTCGATCTGCTGGAGTTGCCGCTGGATAAAGCCTCCAAGTGGATGGAGCACCTGACCGAAGTCGCGGTGCTGTTTTCCCTGTTCGTCTGCGGTTTGAAGCTGCGTTTGCCGTTGCGCGACAAGCGCTGGCGGATCGCATTCGGCCTGGCGGGCCCGGTGATGGTGTTGACCATTATCGGCGTGTGCCTGTTGCTGCATTTCGGGTTGAATCTCAATTGGGGCCCTTCTTTGCTGATCGGGGCGATTCTGGCACCCACCGACCCGGTGCTCGCGGCGCTGGTGCAGGTCAACGATGCGCGGGACGTCGACAGCGTGCGATTCGGCCTGTCCGGCGAGGCCGGGCTCAATGACGGGATAGCCTTTCCTTTCGTGATCCTCGGCTTGTTACTGCTTAAAGGTGAAGGTTTTGCCGCCGAATGGCCCGACTGGGTGTTGCGCAGCCTGCTCTGGGCCGTGCCCGCCGGATTGCTTTGCGGTTACTGGATGGGCCGCGGCATCGGCCGTCTGACCTTGTCACTGCGCATCCGCAACGATGACAGCACCCTCAGCCCCAACGACTATCTGGCGTTGGCGTTGATCGCGCTGGCCTATGTGGTGGCCGAATCCATCGGTGGCTACGGGTTTCTGTCGGTGTTCGCCGCCGGCCTGGGGTTGCGGCAGGAGGAAGTCAAATCCACCGGCGCCCACCAACCGCCCGCCGAGCATCTGGTGCAGCCGGTGGTCGGCCATCAGAACGTCGAACCGCAGCACGCGGTGCACGGCGATACCGAACGGCTGGAAGACAGCCAGGTGGCCGCCGGCATCATGATGGGCGACATGCTCGCCTTCGGCGGTCTGGTCGAGCGGGCGATGGAGGTGTTTCTGGTCACCCTGCTGGGTGTGGTGCTGGTCAGTCACTGGGACTGGCGGGCGCTGCTGGTCGGCGGCGTGCTGTTCTGTGTCATTCGCCCGGTCTGCGTGGGGTTGATGCCGTGGGGATCGCTGCTGGCTGGACGCCAACGGTTATTGATCGGCTGGTTCGGCATTCGTGGCATCGGCAGTCTGTTCTACCTCTTCTATGCGCTGAACCATGGGCTGGGCGACAGCGTGGCCACGCTGTGTACCGACCTGACCCTGTCGGTGGTGGCGCTGAGCATTCTGCTGCACGGCGTCAGCACCCAGCCGATTCTCGCCCGCTACGAGCGGCGTCAAAAACCGGGCAAATCCGAAGAACGCGGTGGTGTTTCAGCTTCCCGGGTTGGTCACCTGAATGTAGAAGGCATAACTGCCGAGCAACATCCAGAACGTGGCAAAGATCCACGGCGTACGAATGGAAAACAGCAGTGACTTGCGATACCCCTTGTGGCTCGATTCCATCTCGCTGAACAGCGGCGATTCGTCATAAGCCAGGCCCATCAGAGGTTCGCTGCGCAGCAATTCACTCTGCTTGAAGTGCCAATGATCGATGATGTCGTAGGCGGCACGAATCCCCGGCCAGGCATTGAGCGAACTGAGCAGGCCGAGCAAGGCCAGGAACGGTGGCACCACCAGGGTGAACAACTTGCCCCACTCGGGGTTGAGGTTGGCCATGCAGGACGCGAAGGCAATCACCAGAAACGATTGCGCCGCCAGGTAGGCGTCGGTGCGGTTGGCCAGGATGCTGGTTTCGTACTGGATTTCCCGTCGGTAGAAATCCAGCCGCTCCTTGGGTGAACCGAACATTTTGGCGTTATGTTCGTTCAGGGTTTCTTCGGCGGTCGGTTGGGTCAATATGCGTGGCACGATGGAACGCTCCGAAACAAAGCGTTTGGAGGCGCCATGCTCCGGACAAGTTCAGACCGATTGTGCCTTGGGTTCACTTCATTGACTGGGCAATGATCTCCACCAGATTCAGCTGATTGAACGGTTTCGACAGTCGCGGCAAGCCCGCTGCAAAGCCTTCGAGGCGCTCGGCATAACCGGTGGCGAGGATGATCGGCAGGTCCGGCTTGAGCAGGCGGACGGCGTGAGCGAGTTGCGCGCCGCTCATCTGCGGCATGGCCATGTCGGTGATCATCAGGTCGATGACCTCGTCCTGATCGAACAGCTCCAATGCCTTGGCGCCGGAACTGGCGCTGATCACCCGATGACCGAGGTCTTCCAGCAGCAGGACCGTGCTGGTGCGCACCAGGCTGTCATCGTCCACCACCAGTACGCTGAGGCGCGGCACCGTATCGGTGGACACCATCGGGCCAAGCGGTTTGGCGACAACGCCGTCGATGGCCACCGGCAACCACAGTTCAGCGGTGGTGCCCTGCCCCTGGGTACTTTTCAGAATGAAGCGGCCACCCAGTTGCTCGATGAAGCCATGGACCATCGACAACCCCAGCCCGGTGCCCT
The DNA here is from genome assembly GCF_000282255.1 of Pseudomonas sp. GM25. Classification (NCBI taxonomy): domain Bacteria; kingdom Pseudomonadati; phylum Pseudomonadota; class Gammaproteobacteria; order Pseudomonadales; family Pseudomonadaceae; genus Pseudomonas; species Pseudomonas sp. GM25. The sequence continues at coordinate 165,372 of NZ_AKJQ01000010.1, forward strand.
TGCCCAAGCCTTTGGTTGTGAAAAACGGATCGGTCGCCGACGCCAGCGTTTCAGCGTCCATGCCCTCACCGGTATCGGTCACCCTCAGGCAGACATAGCGTCCTGCCGCCATCGTCGAATCGTGCTGTTCAAGCACCACTTCGGGTTCGGCACTGATGGTGACGCTGCCGCCCTCCGGCATGGCGTCACGGGCGTTGGTCGCCAGGTTGAGCACCGCCAGTTCGAGCTGATTGCTGTCGGCCAGCACCGCTTGCAGGTCTTCGGGAAACTGCGTTTCGATGCGGATCCCCGGCCCCAGAGAGCTGCGCAACAGCCCGGTGATGCCCTGCACCAGTTTCGGGATTTCGATCGGTTCGGTCTTGAGTTCCTGACGTCGGGCGAAGGCCAGCATGCGTTGGGTCAGCGACACGCCGCGCAATGCGCCTTGCGTGGCGTTCTCCAGCAGACGGCTGACTTTCGGGTCCTCGCCTACGCGTTTGCGCACGATTTCCAGGTTGCCGAGGATCACCGTCAGCAGATTGTTGAAGTCGTGGGCGATACCGCCGCTGAGTTGGCCGATGGCCTGCATTTTCTGCGCCTGGAACAGCGCTTCACGGGTTTTCTCCAGGGCCTGTTGCGCCTGGGTAGCTTCGGTCACGTCGCGGGTGATCTTGGCAAAACCGAGCAAGGTGCCGGTGTCGCCGCGAATCGCATCGACCACCACATGCGCCAGAAACCGCGTGCCGTCCTTGCGCAGGCGCCAGCTCTTGTTCTCGAAACGGCCTTCGCGTACCGCGGTTTCCAGGGCGCGCTGGGGTTCACCGGCTTCACGGTCTTCCGGGGTGTAGAACATCGAGAAATGCTTGCCTATGACCTCATCCGGCTTGTAACCCTTGATCCGCTGCGCGCCGGGGTTCCAGTTGGTCACCCGGCCTTCGGGGCTGAGCATGTAGATCGCATAGTCGGTGACGCCCTGCACAAGCAGGCGGAATTGCTGTTCGCTCTGCTTGAGGGTTTCTTCGGCTATCTTGCGGTCGGTCAGGTCGCGGGTGATCTTGGCAAACCCGAGCAGTTGCCCGCTCGGGCTGAAAATCGGATCGATCACCACATGGCACCAGAAATGCGTGCCGTCCTTGCGTACCCGCCAGCCTTCGCCCTCAAACCGGCCTTCGCGGATCGCCGTGTCCAGCGCCCGCTGTGGCAAACCGTCAGCGCGGTCCTGGTCGGTGTAGAACCGGGAAAAGTGTTCGCCGAGGATCTCCGCCTCTTCGTATCCCTTGAAGCGCTTGGCGCCGGAGTTCCAGCTGGTAATGATTCCCTCGGGGTCGATCATGTAGATCGCATAATCGACCACCGCATCGATCAGCAAACGAAAGCGCATGTCTTCGATCGCAGCGGACTTCTTGTTCTCGCTCATCAGGCTTGGCTCAAAACAGTTTTTCAATCACTGGAGTATGCGTCAAACCGGCGGATTGGAAAGCTGCTTCTGTGAGATCAAGGTGCCACCAGCGCGGCAACAATTGCCGGATCCGGCTTTCGGCAAAGCGATCATCGATCAGCATCACCACGCCGCGATCCTGCTGGGTGCGGATCACCCGTCCGGCGGCCTGTACAACTTTCTGCACGCCGGGGAACAGGTAGGTGTAGTCGTAGCCGGCCCCAAAAATCGCCGCCATGCGCCGCTTCATCTGTTCATTGACCGGGTTGAGCTGGGCCAGCCCGAGGGTGGCGATGAACGCGCCGATCAGCCGTGCGCCGGGCAGATCGATGCCTTCACCGAACGCGCCGCCGAGCACGGCGAAGCCGACGCCCTGGCTGTCGGCGGTGAATTGATCGAGAAATTCCTGGCGCGCTCCTTCAGTCATGCCTCGGGATTGCTGCCAGCGGGTGATGTGCGGGTGCCGCTCGGCCAGCAACTGCGCGACCTGTTGCAGGTAATCGAAACTGCTGAAGAACGCCAGATAGTTGCCCGGACGTTCGCTGAACTGGCGGGCGATCAACTCGACAATCGGCTCCAGCGATGCCTGACGGTGCGTGAAACGGGTGGAAATCCGGCTGACGATCTGCACCTGCAATTGCTCGGCGCTGAACGGCGACTCGACATCGATCCAGACCGTGTCGGCCGGCGTGCCAAGCAAATCCGCGTAATAGTGGCGCGGGCTGAGGGTTGCGGAAAACAGCACGCTGCTGCGCGCCGCCGTCAAGCGCGGGCCGATGAACGCCGCCGGCACCACGTTGCGCAGGCACAGTTGCGATAACGGGCGTTTGCGCTCGAGGTCGCGTTTGCTGATGTCGAACAGGTAATGTGCGTCGAACAGTTCCGCCACCCGGCCGAATTGCAGCATCTCGAAGTAGAAGTTCTGCAATCCGCTGTCGAGCCCTTGCGGGTGATCGTTGAGGTAGTCGTCAATGCTCGCCGTGCAGGAAGAGAGCGCCTGCAACAGTTTTTCCGGCGCCTTGTCGTAGGCCTGATAAGGCGCAAACTGCTCATTGTGCAGGGCGTTCCATTCGCGGTTGACCCGCTGCAACGACTTCTTCAACGCCTCGGGCGCAGTTTTGCGCACGCTGCCCAGTGTCGCCTGATCGAGGGTGGCGCTGTACATCTGCCGCCCGCGTTCGACCAGGTTATGCGACTCGTCCACCAGCACCGCCACGCTCCATTGATTGAACTGGGCCAGACCGAACAGCAGCGCGCTGAAATCGAAGTAATAGTTGTAGTCCGCCACCACCACGTCGGCCCAGCGAGCCATTTCCTGGATCAGGTAATACGGGCACACCCCGTGCTGCGCCGCGACGTCTCGTAGCGCGGACTGATCCAGCAGACGTAATTGGCTGGCGGCTTCGCGGGCAGCGGGCAAGCGGTCGTAAAAGCCTTGGGCCAACGTGCAGGATTCGCCGTGGCAAGCCTTGTCCGGGTGTTCGCAGGCCTTGTCCCGGGCGACCATTTCCAGCACCCGCAGGGGCAAGGTTTCGCTGTGATCGAACAGCACTTGCGCCGCATCCAGCGCCAGTTTGCGTCCCGGTGTCTTGGCGGTGAGGAAGTAGACCTTGTCCAGTTGCTGCGGCGCCATCGCCTTGAGCATCGGAAACAGGGTGCCGAGGGTCTTGCCGATCCCGGTCGGGGCCTGGGCCATCAGGCAGCGGCCGGTGCTGACGGCCTTGAACACCGATTCGGCGAGGTGACGCTGGCCGGGGCGAAACGCGGCATGGGGAAAACCCAGCTGCTGCGCCGCCCGGTTGCGCGCGTCACGGTGGGCCATTTCCTGTTCGGCCCACGCCAGGAACAAACCGCATTGTTGTTCGAAGAACTGCCGCAGCGCTTCGGCGCTGAAAGCCTCGACCAGACAGGTTTCCTTTTCCGTGACGATGTCGAAATACACCAGCGCCAGATTGATCTGCTCAAGCTGCAATCGACAGCACATCAACCAGCCGTAGATTTTCGCCTGGGCCCAATGCAGCGAACGGTGATTGGCCGGTTGCTTGCTCAAATCGCCGCGGTAGGTTTTGACTTCTTCCAGGCAGTTCTGCGTCGGGTCGTAGCCGTCGGCCCGGCCCTTGACCTTCAATGGCCCGAATGCGCCCTCCAGCGCCACTTCGCTCTGGTACGCATCGTTGCGCCGGGACGCCACGGTGCGATGCCCGGCAATCCCCTCCAGCGCGGTCGGAGACGGGGTGAAGCGCAAGTCGAGGTCACCGGTTTTCGCGGTGAATTCGCACAACGCCCGCACCGCGATGCTGTAGCTCAAGCGCCCTGCTCCGCCCATTGCACGTAACACACGGCAACCGGCATGCGGTGCGTGTGGCAGAACTCCAGCCAGCGCAATTGGTTGTCCTGAAGGCGATCGCCGGGGCCTTTGACTTCGATCATCCGGTAGGTCTTGTGCTGCGGCCAGAACTGGATCAGGTCGGGCATGCCGGCGCGATTGGCCTTGATGTCCAGCAGCAGACGGCTGAACCAGTGCTTGAGGTGTTCGGCCGGCAGACAGGCCAGCGCCTGCTCCAGCAGCTCTTCATTGAGCGCGCCCCAGAACACGAACGGCGACTGCACGCCCCACTTGGCGGCGAACCGCGCGCGGATGGTGTCGGCATAGCGGCCATCGTCGAGTTCGGCGAGACAGGCCTGAAACAGCTCCGCACGTCGGGGCTGGAAGTCCTCGTTGAGCAGATCCACCGGCCCGCGCTGGAACGGGTGAAAGAACGCGCCCGGCAACGGCGCGAAGATCGCCGGCCAGCACAGCAGGCCGAACAGTGAATTGATCAGGCTGTTTTCCACGTAATGCACCGGGCCTGTTTCTTCGTGCAGGTGCGCCTGAACGTGATATTCCACCGACAACGCCGGATCGAGACGCGGCAGGTGCAGATCCAGCCGCTCCACCAGGCCGGGCGCCGTGCGCTTGATCGGTGGCCCGCCGAGCTTGCGCCGCAGGCGTGGCAACACCCGTTGCAGGCCCTGCTGTTCGGTGGCGGTTTCCGGTGCCTGCTCGGCAATGACCGCCAGTTCCAGCGCCAACGCATATTCGGTGCTGCGCTCCAGCACACGGATCATCCGCAATCGCGCGCCGGGATAGGCGCAGTCGCGATAGATCTTCAGCGCCAGGGCGAATTCGCCGATGCGCTCGCAGTATTGGCCGATCTGGAACAACAGCTTGCCGCGCCGACGTTGCAGCCACGGGTTGTCGAAATGCAGCGTCGCGACCTGTTCGACGATCGGCTCCAGCGGCTCGCCGGCTTCGAAATACAGCTGGCAGTCGTGCAGAAACAGGCAGGCATCGACGTCGGCACGGCTGCGCAAGCCCCGGGAATCAGCGCTGAATTCGACTTTTTCATATGTGAAGATGCCGAGGTCGGCGAGCACGAACTCCGACCAGTCCTGATAGAGGTTGCCGAAGAACATCAGGCGAAAACGGTCGCACAGGTCCATCAGCGTCAGGCTGAACAGCCGATCCGCCAGCGCCGGGCACCATTGCAGGAAACTGCGGGGCTCGGGGAATTGTTCGTGCAGCAGCGGCAACCAGTCGACTTTCTTGCCTTTAGGCTGATCGATGGCCGGGCCGAAGGCTTGCAGGATCTCGGCCTTGAGCAACACCTCGAACAGATCCGCCATCGACAACGGCGCCTGTTCATCGAGCCAGCCCTGCTCCAACAGCGGTTGCGCCGCTTCGGCGATGTCGCCGATTTCCGGATAATTCAGCTTTCCGGCACGAAAATGCACGCCCTTGCGCATCACCATACGTACCAGCAATCCCTGGGATCCGCGCGGCAGTGCCTTGAAGTCGCGGATGAAGGCGTGCTCCGCTTCGCTCATCACGTCGGCGTAACGAAGCTCAAGCCAATCAAGCACCTGGCGGAAGTTGTTGAGGTAATAGAACGGATCGTCAAGGGGATTGGCAGTCACGGTGATTTCGGGGCCATGGCAAGCGAGTACTGGTTATGCGTACAGATACCAGCCTGACCCGGCGGGCGCAAACGGAAAAAGATCAGTGGCACCTTCATTGCGGATTTTTTCAGGTGGCCATCGAACTTTTCCGGGCGTAATGGCACCAACCGCGTTAGAGGCCGACAATGGTCGAAATGAACAGGAACGCTGCTTATGAAAATCAAGACTCTCGGGATCCCGTTGGCTGTTGCGGCCCTGCTGACGCTGGCCGGTTGCTCGACCCCGACGGTGGTCACCCTGCAGAACGGCACCCAGTACCTGACCGAGGACATGCCCGATACCAAAAACGAGGACGGCTTCTACGAGTTCAAGGACATTTCCGGCGCCAAGATCCGTGTGCGTGCCGACGAAGTGGCCACCGTGCGCAAGGAAGACTGACGATTACCTCATCAAAAAAGGCTGCGTTCCTGTAGGAGCGCAGCCTTTTTTGCATTGATCAGCGGGGTAATGCCATGCCCGGGAGGGAGCCGTCGCAGTTCAGCGCGCGCTCGCCGCGCCGGACCATTTCTTCCTGCAAGCGCTGGCAACGCTGTCGCTCCTGCTGCGCCATGCGATCGATGCTCAGGTTGCCGGTCATTTCCGGCTCATGGTCTTCGCCGATGCGAACGGTCACGAACGGTTGTTCGGGCTGGATATGAAAGCGGCTTTTCTCTTCGACGGGTTTGACGTCATCACTTTCGGCCGGTTTTGGCAGTTGATCGGTGGTGACGCCATAGCGACTCAGAATCGAGCTGTGAGGCAGATCGGCCCAGGCATTGGCCGACAGCAGCGCCAGTCCCGCGATACCGAAAAACCTCTTGAAACCTTTCACGTGTGAATCTCCTGTACTCGTTGGCGACCCTTAGATGACGAACGTTGCCGTCATGGCTTTAGGCCGCATTTCCTGTTGGTGCAGGGATTGGAGTCAGGGAATGGCTGGTGAGTCACTTTTGATATGGGGAGAAGCGCGCCCCTCCCCACCCTTACCGTCAGGCGATCACAATCCCGTCGGCACTCAGGCTGTTCAACGCAACCCCGACCAGCGTTACCGAATCAGCGCCGAATTTCAGCACCGTATCCTGCCCCACCGCCGTGGCATGGGCGCGGAAGTCGTCGTTGGGCAATACGCCCTGCACGCCGAGGAACACCAGTTTGTCGTTGGCGGTGTAACCCACCACGCGATCCTGGCCGAACGCGCCGCTGAACAGGAAGGTATCCGCCCCGCCGCCCGACTCCATCAGATCATTGCCGGCGCCGCCGACGAACACGTCGTTGCCCGCCCCGCCGATCAGATGGTCGTTGCCGTCCAGTCCGAACAACCAGTCACCGCTGGCCTTGGCCTTGAGGGTGTCGGCGCCGCTGGTGCCCTTGACGCTCGATTCGTATTGAGTGACGTTGTTGCCGACCTTAAGACCGGTCGCCGTGACACTGTGGGTTACGTCGTCCTTGAACAGGCCCCAGAGGAACCCCGGCTCCTTGGTGACGATGCTGCCGATGTCGCGGGTGATGCTGATCCCGCCGTTGGCATCGCGGATGTACAGGTTGCCGGCGCCGTCATTGGCGAAATCGAAGCTATTGACCGACTTCTGCAACTCCAGGGTGTTGTTGCCCGAGCCGCCGAGCAGGATGTTGTAGCCCCCGCCGTCGCGGAACGTGTCGTTGCCGGCACGACCTTCCAGATAATCGTTGCCGCTGCCGCCCTGGATCAGGTCATTGGCGTCGCTGCCGATGATGAAGGTGCTGCCCTTGTGGGTTTCGGCGTTGCGGTTAAGGTCCTGCACCCAGGTGTTGGCCCGCGCCGGATCCGACAGGTTGGCGACGATGATCGTCGAGTCCTTGCTGGTCAGGTCGTAGAACTTCGACTCGATCACCCGGTTCATGCCGTCGCCATAAGCGGTCGGCAGGTGCGAGATCCAGGTCGGAATGTTGACGATCGAGAACGGCAGCACGTTCCACGCTGCCGAGGCGTAGTGGTCGTTGAAGCTGACGATGTTGTCGGTCGCCGACTCCTTGGGCGCGTCGTGCACGCCGAGCGAGGCGCCGGTGAAGGTCGAGCCGTCGAGGGCGCGGAACACCGGATCGTTTTCGTAGCCGACGTTGAGCACCTTGTCGGTGCTGCTCTGGGTTGGGGAGGCATAGGCGATGTAGTTGGAGTCCTGGAAGAACCCGCCCCATTTGCTGGTGCTCAGGTCCGCCATGCTGTTGACCGCCAGCCCGCCGAGGCTATGACCGCTGACCAGCACGTCCTTGCCGGTCAGGCCGTTGGCCTTGGCGAACGCCTCTACATCGCTCATCAGGTTGCCGAAGGCTTCGCCGACGTAGTTCTTGGCGTAATCCTTGGGCCCGAATGCAGCGAGCAAGTCGTTGATCACGTCACCGATGGAGTCGCCAATCAGGATTTCCCGTGGGCCGCTGGTGCCGCGAAAGGCGATGCCGATTTCCGTCAGATGGCCCTGAGCGTCGTATTTGCCGAGGATTTCAACTTGGGCGCTGGTGTAGCCGGCCTTTTCGCCGAAGAAGGTGCCGCGGGCATCGGTCTTGCCCTCGTAACCCAGTTGCGAGGCGGTGATCGGGGTCCAGCCGGCTTTTTTCACCGCGTCGAGTGCGGCTTTTTCCGAATCGGGGTTCCACGGGATGCCGGGGATCACCCCCTGGGAATCCGTGCCACCGATCAGCGCGGTCACCAGCGTGGCCGGCAAGCCGAGGCCGAAGCCGTTGTGCTGATAACCGACGGCAAAGCCGTTATCGAGGTTGTGGTAGGAATACAGCGTAATGGCCATGGCGTCGCTGAACAGCGCCTTGGAATCCGCCGTACCGAAATTCTTGTAGTCATACACACCCATTGCTGTTGCCTCTCTCTTTGTTGGAATTGTTCAGAGATAGCTCACAACCAGAACGCCCCTCCCGAGGCGCCCCGGAGCATTTCAGTACAACGTTCGTTTGTCAGGCGAAGACGAAACTCGAATCCGACAGGTTAGCCACACCCACCCCGACCAGCGTCACGGCAAAGTCGCCAATCTTCAGCACGGTATCGCTTCCGGACTGCGACGCGTGTTGCTTGTAGTCGTAGCCCTGCCCTGCACCTTCGACGCCCATGAACACCAGTTTGTCGCTGCCCTGGTAGCCATTGATCGCGTCGAAGCCGAACGCGCCGCTGAACAGGAAGGTGTTGTTGCCACCCACCGCGCTCATCACGTCGTTGCCGGCACCGCCGACGAAGGTCACGTGGGCCTTGTCGCTTTGCAGGTGATCGTTGCCGCCCAGGCCGAACAGCCAGTCGCCGTCAGCGGTGGCTTTGAGGGTGTCGCCCATGGCGCCGCCGCTGAGCGAATGGTTGTACTGGGTCAGTTCGGCACCGTTGGCCAGGCCTTTGGCGGTGACGGTCCAGGTGATTTCCTTGCTGCCCCACCACGAGCCCGACTCCTTGCTCACCAGCGCGCCGATGTCACGGGTCATGCTGATGCCGCCGTAGGCGTCACGCACGTACAGCGTGCCGTCGCCGTCGTTGGCGAAGCTGAAGTTCTGCAACGGCTTTTGCAGCTCGAAGGTGTTGTGGCCCTGGCCACCGAGCAGGATGTTGAAGCCGCCGTCGTCACGGAAACGGTCATCGCCGCCCAGGCCTTCGAGGAAGTCGTTGCCCGCCCCGCCCTTGAGCCAGTCACCGCTGTCGGTGCCGATGATGAACGTGCTGCCGGTGTGCGGTTCGCCGCTGCGGCCCAGATCCTCGACCCAGGTCTTGCCCCGCGACGCTTCCTCAAGGTTGGAGACGATGATCGTCGAGTCCTTGTGCGTCAGGCCGTAGAACTTCGACGCGATCACCCGATTCAGGCCGTCGGCATACCCCAGCGAGCTATGGGCCGACCAGTTCAGCGGATTGGCGATGCTGAATGGCACCAGGTTCTGCGCGGTGGACGCGTAGTTGTCGTTGAAGTTGACGATGTTGTCGGTGGTCGAATCGTGCGGCTTGTCGTGCTTGCCCATCGACGCAGTACTGAACGTGGTGCCGTCGAGCACGCGGAACACCGGGTCGTTTTCGTAACCGATGTTCAGCACGTTGGTGCCGGTGCTGCTCTGGGTCGGCGAGGCGAACGAAATGTAGTTGGCGTCCTTGAAGAACCCGCCCCAGTTGCTCGCGCTCAACTCCGCCACGCTGTTGACCCCGAGACCGCCGAGGCTGTGGCCGCTGATCATTACGTCCTTGGCCGCGATGCCATGAGCGACGGCGAAAGCGGCCACCGATTTGAGCAGGTTGTCGAAAGCGTTTTTCGCGTACTGGGTGGCGTAATCCGTCGGGCCGATGGCGGCCAGCAGGTTGTTTTTCATGTCGCCGAAGGTGTCGCTGTAACCCAGCCCGCCGGTGCCCCGGAAGGCCACGCCGATGCCGATCAGCTTGCCTGCGGCGTCGTACTTGCCGAGCACTTCGGCTTCGGCGCTGGTGAAGCCGTCCTTCTCGCCGAAGAACGTGCCCTGCGCCCCGACCTTGCCCTGATAGCCCAGCGCCGTGGCGCCGATCGGCTTCCAGCCGGTGCCGGGCAAAGCCTGCCCGGTCGGCGTGTAGGCATACAGCGTCAGGGCGATGGCGTCGCTGTACAGCGCTTTGCCGTCGGCATTTTTGTAATCGAACAATCCCATGTTGTGCTCTCTCTTCCTTTCAAAAACGGCAGTTCTCGAAAGAACTGCCGCTACCTCTTAGAACTGCCAGTCCAGCGTCAGGCCCACACCGTGGTCCTTTTCGTTGGAGCCGATCAGCCCGTTGTAGTCCAGGTTGACCCGGACATCGCGATTGAGCGCCAGCCCGGCGCGCACGCCGACCACCGCTGCATCTCGATCCATCGACACACTTTGCACGGTGAACGCACTGTTGCCATTGACGAAGGCCAAGTGACTGTCGGAATCCACGCGGCTCAAGTTGTGCTGCCAGCCCAGGCTTGCGCCCAGTTCCAGCTGGTGTTTCTCCGACAGGGCAAACGTGCGTTTGGCCCGCACACCGAGGGTCGACAACACCACGTCGCGGTTGTCTTCGCCGCCCTTCAGTGCGGCGGCATCACCCTTCTCGGTGAAACTGTCGCTGTTGAGGTGCACGTAGGCCAGATTGGCGAACGGCTCCAGGTTCATCGGTTGCAGGCCCAGGTCGTAGGCCGCTTCGGTGAACAGTTGCGCGGTGGTCGCATCGCGCTTGGTTTTCTGTTTGCCGCTGACGCCACCGAACTGCAGGTCGCGCTTGACGTCGATGCGATGCCAGCTGTAGGCCGCACCGGCGGTCAGACGCAGCGCATCGATCTGATGCCCCAGGTACGCGCCCAGGTGATAGCTATCGACCGAGGCGGACGAATGTGTACCCTCGCCCATGCTCAACGAGCTGTCGCTATAACCAGTAACGAAACCCAGACGGGTATCTTCAGCGATCAAGCCGTCGACACCGGCCAGCAGGCCGCCGATGGAGCTGGTGGAATCGGCGTATTTCGACCCGCCATCGCTCTTGCCCCAGGCGCCCAGCACTTTGAGCCAGGCGTTGCTGCGGTCATCGGTCGGCGCGCCGGCATCGAACAGGTCACGCTCGCGCAGACGTTCGCCCACGGCATCGCGCAGGTAACGGCTGTCGTTGATCAGCAGCGTGCCGATGGCCGGGTGAATCTCGCCGGACAGTTGCTGGAAGGCATCCTGCGCAGCGGCCGCCGACGGCGACAGCAACAGGGTTTCGAACAACGCATTGCCGGCACCGAGGCGTTCGGCGGCAGCACCGACCGCGCGCTGGTTCGGCGTCAGGCCGACACTGGCGAACGAGGCGCCGTTACGTCCAACCTCCAGTTGCACGCCACCCGCCGAGTAATCGAGGGTGCCGCCGAGGAACGCGTAGTTGGGCAACACTTGTCCGAACTGCCCTTCAATGCCACCCGCTGCCTGCAAGATGTTGAACTGGGTGCCGAGCAGGCTTTTCACTTCGTTTGTGGTCAACAGCGTCGGGCTGTTTTCCAGCGACATGGTTACGGTCGCGCCTTCGATCACCGCTTTGCCGCCGGCGACAATGCGGTCGCTGCTGGTCGGGGACACTTCCACCGCATAGGTCGAACCTGGCGCGAAGGTCACATCACCGGCCACGTTCAAGGTGCCGATGGAATTGCCCGGCGCCACAGTACCGCCGCTATTCGCGGTCAGCGCACCGATCCGGCCGTTACCGCCGAGGATGCCGCCGTCATTGACGGTGACCGCCGATTGCAGCGAGCCATTGATTGCCAGTCGCCCCTGATTGACCAGGGTCGGGCCGCTGTAGGTGTTGTTGCCGGTCAGCACCAGGGTGCCGATGCCTTGTTTGGTCAGACCGCCATGGCCGGAGATGTTGTTGCGCCAGGTGTCGAGCCCGCAGGTGATGTCGTTGCACACGCGCTCGGTGGGTTTGCCCGCATCGATGATCGCGCCGATGCCCGGCAGATCGGCCACGAACTGACCGGAACCGTAGGCGCCCTGGATGCGGAATTCTTCGGGGATGTCCTGCTCGGTGACGAACATCGCCGGGCCGTCGATGCCTTTGCGCAAGTTGATCATGCCCCAGCCGTAAAGCGCGTCGATGCCCGGTGCGCCGAGGTCGGTGGCCGTGGTGCGCAACACGCTGGCGACCTGATCGCCGGACATGTACGGGAAGCGCTCCATCAGCACTGCCATGGAACCGGCCACGTGCGGCGCGGCCATCGAGGTGCCGTTGTAGTTCTTGTAGCCGGTGGTCAGGTTGTCGGCGTTGGTGCCTTCGATGATCGAGCTGTAGATCTGCGTGCCCGGTGCCGAGACGCAGAAACTGGCGGTGTAGCCGCAGCGCGAAGAGAACGTACTCATGATGTACGGATTGGCGCTGGCCTGATCCGGGTTTCTCTGCAATGAGGCGACGGTGATCCAGTTCGGCGCGATGTCCGGCACGAAGTAACCGAGGCCTGCGATGGCGTCCGGGTTGTTCAGGTTGTAGTCGTTGCCCGCCGCGAAGATCGTCACGATCCCGCTGCGTGCGGCGGCGATTGCGCCGTCATAGGCGCCGCCGGGTTTGGTGCCCAGCAATGTGCGGATTTCGTTGAACTGCACTTGCGCGTCGTTGACGGTGAAGTGCGGATATGCCGGATTTCGGCCACCGAGGTCGAAACGGTCGGTGATGCCGATGCCCCAGCTGTTGTTGATGATCCGCGCGCCGCTGGCGATCAGCGCATCCCAGCCGGCCTTGTACACCGCGCCGTCGTTGCCGCGCACGATGCCGTCTTCGGGGCCCGGGTCGCCGTTGTCGGCGCTGATGATCTGCGCGCCGAACGCCACACCGTGCATCGGCCCGCCGTCACGGCTGGGGG